>DASRDJ010000202.1:0-43856 GCA_035652655.1 Terriglobales bacterium | reverse complement strand
AAGTACTGGCATGTAGAGGCGGGAGCGAACTGGGCCGGACATTTCCCGTCTGAATTCAAGGCTGAGAAAAGAGGCACTATGCACCGAAACACGATCAGAGTAGGTCTGATGGCATTGTTCTTTCTGGCATCGCTATCTGCGGTTGGCGCGAGTGGCGACAAAACCAACGTTAAAGGAATGATCACTTCCCGGACCGGAGAAACTTTGATTGTGAAGACTTCGGAGGGAAGCACTACCGTGGTCCTCACCGATGATACGACCACGAAAGATGACAAGGGTCTGTTTGGCCTGGAGAAGCTGCCCATGTCCAGTGTGGTGCTTATACCCGGACTCAAGGTGGACATTGACGGAGCCTCCGACGAGCAGGGTCGGGTGGTAGCGAAAACCATCACCGTCGATGGCGACGACCTGGAATCTGCCGAGATGATCCAGGCCGGCTTGCACCCAACCGCTGAGCAAGTCGCGGCCAACGTACAAGCAATTGACACCAACCGTGGAGATATCGCTGCGAACAGGGTGCAACTCGCCGCGCACAAGGAAAATATCGAAACCAACCAGCAGAACATCGCGGGGAACCGGCAGAAGATTGAACAGAACCTGGCTAACATTGAGGAGAATACGAAGCGCTTCACCGCGTTGAGCGAATATGACGTGAAGGGCCAAGCAACCGTGAACTTCGAAGTCGGGAGCACCAACATCGCAGCGAAAGACCAGATAGAACTGAAGGAGCTGGCGAACACCGCCACTCGCCTTAAAGGATACATAATCGAGGTGACGGGCTATGCGGACTCGACCGGCAACGCCGCGATGAACACGAAACTGAGCGAGGATCGAGCCAAAGCCGTCGTCACATATCTCATGCAAAGAGGCGAGGTGCCGGTGCGGCACATCGTGGCGCCGGGCGCGATGGGCGAATACGGATCAGCGGCACCGAATGAGACGGAAGCCGGGCGGGCAGAGAATCGACGGGTTGAAGTTAAGGTCCTGGTCAACAAAGGCATCGCCGGTAGTTAGGGACACGTTCCCAGCCGTGTGCCCGAGCTCCGGTAGAGGACTGCAGTCATGTCTTGTCAGACTTCCTTTCCACTGCCGGGGGCCTGGGGGTTTTCCTGTCCCCTCTCTTTTTTCCTCCCAAGCCTCTGTTAAGTAAGATTGTTGGCGAAAAATCGCGTGGGCGTTGAGAAAGTCCATTTTTCGAAAAACAAGCAAAATTTCGGGGGATAGAAAATGTCTCCCCAAGGCGCGAACGTCGCTTTGCAGGGCTTCCTAACGCAAAGTTTTTCTGAGCACTTTTCGGGGAATGAGTTTTTCAACAGATACCCCCGATTACACCCAAAACTCCTCCGGGCTTGGTGGGCAGGCTGGCTCAATGTTGATCCAACATTCACACTTCTTTAACAATCGGGTGGTAGCATACGCACGATCGCATCGTGGAGAAAGCTATGAAGAGCATGTTTCTTCTTCCAATGGGCGCGCTTCTGATTTGCATTGCTGCGCTCTCATCCGCTCAGAACGCAGACTTTCAAACGGGCAAGATCGTGTCGGTGGAAACAATCGATTCTGGGGCTCATACAGGTGGTACGGACGCCCCAACCGCTGCTAACCGACAGAAACACAACTTGAGTATCGAGTTTGGTGGAACTATTTACCTCTGCAGAGTCGAATCGAGCAAGGATTACGATCTCGGCTGGGCACAGGGCAAGGATGTTCAGGTAAAGGTCAAGGGCAAAACAATGGATGTGAAGCGTGAGAATGGGAAAGTTGTCAAGCTCAGCATCCTGAGTACGAAGACGTCAGGTTAATCAATGTGGGCTTAATCTTCGTCAGCCTCGTTGTATATAGGCAGCAACGAAACCATCCGCATTTCAGTTGATTCCCCGCTATCAACCCTCACAAGACGACTCTGCTCTTCCGAGGTTCATGCTTTGTATTTGAAGTCCCGAGACTGAAAGGTCGGGAGGTTATCAGGGCGCACCTAAGAGCTAAGACCTGAAACCTGACTCCCTCACTTTCCCTCAATCACCTTCCGAATCCGCGCAAACGCCCAATCGATCTCATCGCGGCTGATGACCAGCGGCGGCGCAATGCGGATCACCCGATCATGCGTCTCTTTGCAGAGCACTCCCTCTTCCTTTAGTGCTTCGCAATACGGACGCGCCGCTTCGTGCAGTTCGATCCCAATCCACAACCCGATCCCGCGGACTTCTTTTACCCTGGAACTGCGCAGTGTCTTCAGCAGTCCGACGAAATACGCGCCCAGTTCCGCCGACCGCTCCACCAGGTGCTCGTCGATCAAGACGCGTAGAGCCGTGCGTGCCACCGCGCATCCCAACGGATTGCCCCCGAACGTGCTGCCATGGTCGCCCGGACGAAGCACTCCTAGAATTTCATTAGACGACAGCACCGCCGAGACCGGATAGAAACCGCCCGCCAGAGCCTTGCCCACAATCACCATTTCGGGTCGGATCCCCTCGTGCATGTATGCGAACAGCTTTCCGGTCCGCCCCAGTCCCGACTGAATTTCATCCGTGACCAGCAGCACGCGATTCTCGCGGCAGATCTCGGCCGCCTGTTTCAGGAAACCTTTGGGTGGAAGCACGATCCCGGCCTCGCCTTGAATTGGCTCAACCAGAAACGCGCACGTATTCGGCGTGATTGCCGCCCGCAGCGCTCCGATGTCTCCAAACGGGATGATCTTGAATCCGGGCGTGAATGGCCCGAAGCCATCGCGATATTGATCGTCGGTTGAGAAGCTGACGATCGTCACCGTGCGTCCGTGAAAATTATTGGCGCATACGATGATCTCGGCTTGGTTTTCCGGAATGCCTTTGACCTTGTGTCCCCACTTGCGCGCAGTCTTGATCGCCGTCTCCACCGCCTCGGCGCCGGAGTTCATCGGCAGCGCCTTGTCGAAGCCGGTCAACTCGTGCAGTTCGCGATAGAACGGACCCAGCTGATCGTTGCGAAAGGCGCGGGAAGTCAACGTCACCTTGCCGGCCTGCTCCATCAGCGTGTGCAGAATCCGCGGATGGCAATGTCCCTGGTTCACGGCTGAATAAGCCGCCAGGCAATCGAGGTAGCGTTTTCCCTCGACGTCATACACCCATACGCCCTCGGCACGCTCGATCACGATGTCGAGCGGGTGGTAGTTGTGCGCGCCAAAGTGGTTCTCCAGTTCGACGAAGTCCTGCGTGTGCTTCTCGGGCACCGTGGCAACCGGCATAAGAGTGCTCTCCTGGGGGTTTCGATTATTCTTTTTCCAAAAGCATGGTCAGCAGCGCCATGCGAACATACAAACCATTGCGCGCCTGCCTGAAATACAGGGCTCGCGGATCGTCATCCACGGATTTATCCAGCTCCACCGTACGCGGCAGCGGATGCAGAATGAGCGCGTCGGCCTTCATCCTCTGCAGCACCGACGAGTCGATCGCGTACCGTCGCAGTGTCGCGCGATCACATAGGCGCTCCGGCCGGATGCGCGTCTGGTACACCACGTCCACCTCTCCCACCACGCGGTCCAGATCGGTCTCCTGCACATACTGCACGTCGTGCTCGTCGAGGTAGGCGAGGATGTCGCTTTTCATCTGCGTTTCGGGAGGGCTGACGAAATACATCTTCACACGTTCGAACTTCGCGAGCAGGTAGGCGAGCGACCGCGCAGTGCGGCCTTTGTCGAGTTCGCCGATCAAGGCGACGCTCAGCCCGTTCAGCGTGCGCTCGCGATAAATGGTGTACAGATCGAGCAGTGCCTGCGTCGGATGCTGCCCTCCGTCGCCATCGCCCGCGTTGATCACCGGCACCGGCGAAACCAATGCGGCGCGCTTGGCCCCGCCTTCCTGGTGATGGCGGATCACGATGACATCCGAGTAGCAGCCCAGGATTCGGATCGAGTCTTCCACCTGCTCGCCGTCGATCTCCGACGAAAACGCGCTCGCGTGTTCGGTCGAGAGAACCCGACCGCCCAGCCGGTGCATGGCCGCTTCAAACGAAAAGCGTGTCCGCGTGGAAGGCGAATAAAACAGCGTGGCCATGATGCGGTTCTGGTAGTCGAGCGAACCGCCGCGCGCCACGATGCGCTCCATGCCGCGCGCTCGGTCGAACAACTCCATCAATAGCGGCACGGTGAACTGCTGCGACTCGACCACATGCCGCAGCTTCGATCCTCGCAATGCAGTTACGGGAGAAGGAGACAACGTAGTCGGTTCTGCCATGGTCAGCGTCCTCCCATCGGAACGTGCGAGTCGAACTCCACGTCCACCTGCATACTGCGTTCTGCGGGAAGCACGTGAGTCCCCGCCAATCCAGCAACCGCCTGCTGCAGGTTGTCGCAGGAAGCGATGATCGCTTCCTGGCCGCCATTCTTCAAAAAGCGCAGCACCGACTCGATCTTCGGACCCATGTTTCCCGGTGGAAAGTGTCCCGCCTTGAGGTAACGCTCCAATTCGTCGGCGTGTGCTTCGTGCAGCGCACGCTGCGCAGGCTTTTTGTAGTCGAGGTACACAAAGTCTGTGTCTGTGGAGATGACAAACAGGTCGACGCCCAGCAGCGTCGCAAGCAGTGCCGAAGCGCGATCTTTGTCGATCACCGCCTCCACGCCTGTCAGCTTGTCGTCTTTCCACATCACGGGAATCCCGCCGCCGCCGCACGCGATCACCAGCACGTTCCGCTCGACCAGGTCGCGGATCACTTCGATCTCGACGATCTCCAGCGGTTCGGGCGAAGGCACCACCCGGCGATAGCCGCGCGAGGCATCCTCCACGATCTTCCATCCGAATTGCCGCTGGCGAGCCTCGGCCTCAGCCTGTGAATAGAAAGGACCGACCGGCTTGGTCGGGTTCTGCATGGCAGAATCAAGTGGAGAGACTACGCTCTGGGTCAGTAGCGTGACCACGGGCACGTGCAGGCCGGCCGCCCTTAGCTCCGTTTGGATCGATTGCTCGAGCAGGTAGCCGATCTCGCCTTGGGTGCATGCATCGCACACATCGAGCGGCTGTCCCGGAACTTCGCTGGCTCCGCGTTCGGATCGCAACAGCGCTGCGCCCACCTGAGGACCGTTGCCGTGCGTGAGCACGATCCGGCAACCGGCCGCGCATAACGCCACGACCTGTTCCGCAGTGCGGCGCGCGTTCGCCAGTTGCTCGGCGATGGTGCCTTTCTCTCCCGCGCGGATCAGCGAATTCCCGCCGACTGCCAGTAGGATCGTTTTCATAGTCACCGGCCATTCGCAGGACGACACACCTGTAGCCTCAGCAACAACGGAACGCTCAACACTCCGCCATCTCAGACGTGCAGCGTCTCGTGCAACTCTTCCAGGCTCGGCAGGCGCACAAACTCGCCCTTCATGAGTTCCAGCAGAATGGCCTTCTGCGCATGCAGCCGGTTCTCGGCCTGCTGGAACACCGCCGAGCGAGGCGAGTCGATCACGTCATTGGTCACCTCGTCGCCCCGATGCGCCGGCAAGCAATGCAGGAACATCGCATCGCGCTTCGCCTTGCGGAACAGCTGCGCATTCACCTGGAATGGCCGGAAAACCTTGGCGCGCTTTTCGGTTTCGGATTCCAGCCCCATGCTCGCCCAGACGTCGGTGTAGACCACATCCGCTCCGGCGACCGCCTCCACCGGATCATTCGTGATCGTGCAACTTGCGCCCGTCTCTTTCGCTCGATGACGCGCCCACTTCACGGCTTCGGCCTTGGGTTCGTACCCTTCCGGAGTCGCGACCGCCACATGAACGCCGAGTTGCGCCCCGGCAAACATCAGCGAATGCGCCACATTGTTGCCGTCGCCCACAAACGCCAGCTTCAGCCCTTCCAGCTTGCCCTTCATTTCCCAGACGGTGAGGTAGTCGGCCATGGCCTGGCAGGGATGGCTGTAGTCGGTCAGCCCATTGATGACAGGAATGGTGGCATACTCCGCCAGTTGCTCCACGATCTCGTGCGCGAACGTCCGGATCATGATGCCTTGCACCATGCGCTCCAGGTTTTTCGCAACGTCATACACTGACTCGCGCTTGCCCAGGTTGATCTCGGCTGGTGACAGGTAGATGGAAAATCCGCCCAGCTGCTGAATGCCGACATCGAAGCTCACTCGGGTTCGCAGCGAAGGCTTCTCGAAGATCAAGGCAAGCGTCTCGCGCTTCAAAGCATCGCTGTATGTGGTCGGATGCGCCTTGATCTGCCGCGCCAGAATCAGGAAGTAGAGAATCTCGTCGGGCGTGAAGTCCCGGATCGAGAGAAAATCATTTCCTTTCATCGCGTACCTCCCGCCACCAGCGGTTCGTGCTCGTGCACAAACTTGGCCAGCAGTTCCGACAGGCCCGGAGTTGTGCGCTCTTCCACCTGGTAAGTCACGCGCAGATTCGGCTTGTCGATCTTGATCACGCGCGCCAGGTCGATCGGTGTCGCGATCAGCACCAGATCGCAAGGTGTGCGCCGGATCGTCTCTTCCAGTTCATGCCGCTGCATGTCGCTGTAGCCCATGGCCGGCAGCAGGCTGGTCAAGTGTCCGTACTTCTCGTACGTCGTGCGAATCGATCCGACCGCATACGGACGCGGATCAATCAATTCCGCAGCGCCATACTGTCGCGCTGCGACCACACCGGCTCCGTACGGCATCTCCCCGTGCGTGAGTGTCGGGCCGTCTTCCACTACCAGCACGCGCTTTCCGCGAACCGATTCCGGATCGTCAATGAAGACGCGGCAGGCGGTATCGAAGACGATCGCGTCCGGATTGCTCAGCTGGATGTTCCGGCGCACGGTTTCGATGTCATGCGCTTGCGCGGTATCGACCTTGTTGATGATCACAACATCGGCGCGGCGCAGGTTGACTTCGCCGGGATAGTAGGCAAGCTCGTGGCCGGGCCGATGCGGATCGACCACCACGATCTCGAGATCCGACTTGTAGAAGGGTGTGTCGTTGTTGCCGCCATCCCAAAGGATGACATCAGCCTCGCGCTCTGCTTCGCGCAGAATGCGTTCGTAGTCGACACCTGCATACACAATCGTGCCCTGACGGATATGCGGCTCGTATTCCTCGCGCTCTTCGATCGTGCACTGGTGCCGGTCGAGATCTTCCATCACGGCAAAGCGCTGTACGGCCTGCGCTGCCAGATCGCCGTAGGGCATGGGATGGCGGATCGCCACCGGCTTGCGTCCCAACTGATGAAGGCGGTCCGCGACCAGTCGCGACACCGGGCTCTTGCCGCATCCTGTGCGCACAGCGCAAACGGAAATCACGGGTAGATGCGACGCAACCTGCGTGTGCTCCGCGCCCAGCAACCAGAAATCGGCTCCGGCCGCTCCCGCGCGCGAGGCCAGGTGCATCAGATTCTGGTGCGCGATGTCGCTGTAGGAGAAGACCACGATGTCGACGCCGTAATCCGCGATCAGCTTCTCCATGTCCTTCTCTTCGAAGATGGGAATGCCGTCGGGATAGAGCCGCCCCGAGAGCGACGGAGGATACTGCCGTCCGGCAATGTCGGGAATCTGCGTGGCCGTGAAGGCGACCACCCGGTAATCGAGGTTGTGGCGGAAGAAGACGTTGAAATTATGGAAGTCTCGGCCCGCAGCGCCGAGCAAAAGGACGGTTTTCATGATGACCTCACCGCGCTGAAGTTACCCTGCATCTTCCCTTGCCCCGTGGGCCTTAGGCTGTGCCGGAAATCACTCGCGGTTGTGACCTCCACCGCCCTTTCCGGACGTGGCCCCGCTGCCAGGAGAGGACAACTGGAGACCGCGGCCTCGTGGAGGGGTAGCGCTGCCGACAATAGCTGGTAGATACTATTTGCGCATTAGAAGCTCCACGATGCACGGCTGGGAGCCCGGATGGCTTGGGGAATCACTTAGCCCCCAGATTGCGCCCAGCGGCCTTCTAATGGCCATTAATGGGCATTGCAGGGAATGGCCGCGGGTGCTTTTGGAGGGAACAAAGCCATGCCGACAGGATTTTAATAACTTAGCTAAAAGAGAACGAGATCGTTCGGGTAGAGTAATTGTTTCGCGCCATGCTGGAGAACTTGCCAGGGAAGGGGTCGGGACAATTCAACCGGCCCCGCCGGTGTCGTGGCACTGTTGCATTTCGCAACACTCAAGCGCCGGTTCTCTTCGCAGTCGACTCGCGAACCATCAATTCGGGCTCGACCGCGATTTCTTTGGGATCGTCGGTGCTTTGTTCGATTCGTTCGAGCAAAGTCTGGGCCGCGATCGCGCCCATGCGCGCCAGAGGTTGGCGCACGGTGGTCAAGCTTGGCGTGTTGTAGGCCGCGCCCTGAATATCGTCGAACCCGACCACCGAGATATCCCGCGGCACATGCAGCCCGGCTTCCTGAAATGCGCGAATCGCGCCCAGCGCCGAAAGATCGTTGTAGGCAAACAGCGCAGTGAACGGCGCGCTGCGCTCCAGCAACTGCTTGGCAAAGGGGTAGCCCAGTTGCGGAGTGGCGTCGTTGATATCGATCTGAACCGTAAGCTCGGGCCGGATCTCAATGTGCAAGTCTTTCGCCGCTTGCAGGATCGCGTCCCACCGGACTTCCGAGTCGGAACTGAAGCTCGCGCCCTTCATGAAAGCAATCCGCTGGTGGCCCAGGTCGACCAGGTGCTGCAAGGCCACGTGCGCCGCGTGGTGATGGTCGAGCACGATGTTGGTGACGCCCTGGAACGCCTTGTGTCCGGCGACCGCGACGGTCGGGATCGACGGCGCCTCGCGCAACTGCATGTCGATCGTGATGAACCCCTCGACGCCGCGCTCCAGCAAAATCTGCGCGTAGCGGTCGAGCAACTCAGGATCGTGGCGATGCACTACAGTCAGAAAAAAGAAATTCTTGGATCGCAGGTATTGCTCCACGCCGCTGATCACCATCGAGCCATACGCGTCGCCGATCTCTTCCACGATCACGCCGATGGTATAGGTTCGCTTCTTGCGGAGACTCTGCGCGAAGAAGTTCGGCTTGTAGTTCAGTTCGCGGGCCGCCGCCTTGATGCGGTTCTTGGTGCGTTGCGGGATGGAGCGCGAGGAAGGTGCGTCGTTCAGGACGGATGAGACGGTTCCCGGAGTAAGGCCCAGGTGATCGGCGACCGCCTTCAGCGTGACCGCGCCCGATTTTTGGGGGCGAGGCTTTCTGTCCTTGGGCATAGATTTCAGTGTGGTCACCCGCAAGCACTTCGGGCCGGCGCGGCATTGTACCCGGACGCCCACCTGCAGCGCCAGCCTGCGTCCAGGCATTGTATAGCACAAAATCGATTTTGTAAGCCATCGAAGCCTGCAAAGCGTAAACGCGAAGGGCGCCAGCAAAAGCCGAGAAGATCTGGCCGTCCTGTCCGCCCTCTGACTTTCGGGTTATTCAACCGTAGTCGCGAACGCCCGTGATCACAGGATCGCGGAGCAATGCTATTTGCCCCCTTAGCGATTGAATGAGGTACTCCCCCGGATGGACATGTCCTTGTTCTGACCTAACCGGGCCTACCGTGCCATGCTGCTCCACCTCCGTAACTTGCTGCAACCAATAGCGACTAATAGCCTGTCAGAGATGGAACTCCGCGCGCTTTTGTTTACCTCCGATGGAGGAAGCACGGCCACGCTCTGCCATGTTCTCGACGAACTGGGCTTGCAGGCGGAGATCTGTCCCGAGTTGCTAGTGGCCGTGGGCCGTCTGTCCACCGAGCGCTATGACGCGATCATCGTCGACTGGAGCCAGGAAACCGAAGCCGCCATCCTGCTGAAGACGGCTCGCGAGAAAAAAGCGCTCGCGCTGAATGTTGCCCTGGTTGCGGATGAGGCTGCGATTGGCCGAGCGCTGCAACAGGGCGCGAATTCCGTAATCAGGAAGCCGGTGGATGCAGCCGCGGCGCGCGACACGCTTTCCACCGCGCGCGATCTTATTCTTTCGCGGCGCTCCGAGCAGCGCGAGAAGGAAACCCGCGCCGCCGCCGCACAAGCACAACTGCAGGCGCAAGAAGATTCTGTTCCTGAAATGCCGGTGATCGAAGACGCAGCGCCTAAGAGCGGCTATTTGGCTCAGTCCATGTCAAAGAGCGCGCTCGAAGCCGAGCAGAACATGGTGAAGCCGGAGTACGAATCGGCTCCCTCAAGTTTTCAAGTCGCTCGCGGTCCCTCAGCCGTGCAGGAAGAGGAAGCCCCTCCGCCAGAGCCGGTGAGCCAGAAGCGCTGGGATGAAGTGCGCTCGGTGTTTCGAGAAAAGCAGGAAGAACCGGAGCCGGAATCGGACATCGTTCCAATCTCGGCCCCGCAGACTTCGCAAGACTCCACGGGTGTTTTCTCTTCGCTATCGGAAGAGTCGGTGCCCTTCGAGGAAATGGCAGCGGAACAGGAGAGTGCCTCGCTTCCACGGTACCTGGTGTTCGCCGTGATCGCGTGTGTGGTGGTTGCGGCTGTGCTCTATGTGTGGGCGCCCGGAAATTCCTATGTTGGCAAAGTGATGTCGGCCTTCCATTCATTCACCGCGAAATCCAAAACGAGTACCGCGCCGGTCACGACTCCCGCCCCCGCCCCTGCGACGCAAGAGGCCACTGCGGAGAAGCCTGCGGCTGGAACCGAGTTACCAACAGCAGAAGACGCTCCGCCCAGTGATCTTCCTCCGGTTGTTGCCGGCGAAATTGACCCCAGTAAGATTCACATCATCGAGACCAAGGTGATTCCGAAACCGGGCGCGGAGCAGCCGCCGAAAGATCCGGCGAACCAAACCGCGAACCCGCCGGACATGACGCAGCCACCGGTTCCCAATACAACGCCTGCGGCGACGCCCGATGAAACGACCGCCCCGGCCCCGGCCGCCACTGCGCCGGATTCGCAGCCCGCGGTACAACCGCCGCCGGTGGCTCCGCCACCCGTTCGCCCTCAGCCTCCAGCGCCCGCAGTGCCGACCGCACCCGGCGAAGGACGAACGGGGGTCATCATTCCCGACAGTCTGAGGAATTCTCCTGCGGCGTCCCCAGCCAGTTCACTCGAGCCGTCAAGCGTTCCCGAAGAGACCTCGCTCGGGTTGCTGATTCATCGGGTGGATCCCGACTATCCGCAGCAGGCGCTCGCGCAGCACCTCGAGGGACCGGTCGTGCTGCAGGCCTGGATCGCGCGCGACGGTACGGTGCGCGACGTCAAACTCGTCAAAGGATATTTCGTCCTTGCCCGCTCCGCCTTCGACGCCGTGAAGCAGTGGCGCTTCAAACCCTATAGTCCCAATGGAAAGGCCGTCGACTTCCAGACGGTCCTGACCTTGAACTTCAAAATTCCCAATTAAGCCAGAACTTTATCCCTAAACGTCTTTTCCTGAACAGCTTAGGAACGTCGATCGGTTTTCCCGAAACGGGATCCTAGGAAGCTCCTCACCCAACCCCGACAAATCAACAAAATCAAGGTACTTCCAACGGTTACCACCGTGTCATTTCGAGCAGCCCTTGGACTGGAACGAACATCAATAAGGATATAATGCAAGCATTCCTCTGGAAGTGACCTCCTCCTTCCTGCGCTGGATGATCACAAAGCGATGTCAATGAAAGCCAAAGCTGCAATTCTCGTTTCGTCGTTTGCTGTGCTGTTGTTCATGGTGGTGGGCGGACTGGGTGGCGTGCGCGCCTCCTCCAACGACGGCGCCTACCGTCAGCTGCAGGTGTACAGCGAAGTTCTCTCGCGCGTGAACAGCGAGTACGTCGAAGACCCCAACATTCCCAAGGTGACCGACGGCGCGCTGCACGGGTTGCTTGAAGCGCTCGATTCGAATTCCAGCTACCTGAGCCCGCGCGAATATGACGACTACAAATCAAAGAAGAGCGACGCCAAGGCCGATATCGGCGCCGCCATCTCGAAGCGCTTCGGCTATGCCGCGGTGATCTCGGTGGTGCCCGGCGGCCCGGCTGACAAGGCCGGCATCCAGGGTTCGGACATTTTTGAAGCGATCGAAGGGCACAGCACGCGCGAGATGTCGCTGGCCGGAATCCGCGCATTGCTCAGCGGACAGCCTGGATCGACGGTGACGGTTTCCGTGGTGCGCGCGCGCCGCGCCGAGCCGCAGAAACTGACGGTCACGCGCGACGTGGTGGCCATCCCGACCGCAACCGAAAAGCTGATGGAAGATGGCGTGGGCTACATCAAGGTCGACACCCTGACCAAGGGTAAGTCGGCGGAGATTGCCAACCGCATCAAGTCGCTGCAGAAGCAGGGCGCGAAGAAATTCGTGCTTGACCTGCGGAACAACGGCGAAGGCGACGAGTCCGAAGGCATCGCGACTGCCAATCTGTTTTTGAATCACGGCACGATTACTTACCTGCAGGGACAGAAGTATCCTCGCGAAGCATTTACGGCTGACCCGTCGAAGGCTATCACCACGCTGCCGGTGGCCGTGCTGGTGAATCGCGGAACGGCGGGCCCAGCGGAAGTCGTGGCCGCAGCAATTCTTGAGAACGCGCGTGGAGACGTGGTAGGCGACAAGACGTTCGGCGACGGATCGGTGCAGAAACTGATCGATCTGCCGGACGGCTCAGCGCTGATCCTGTCGGTGGCGAAGTACTACTCGCCCAGCGGCAAGGCGATCCAGGACGTGGCGATCACACCGAATGTTCTGATCGCTGATACGGACGATGACGCCGCGGCTCCGGACGAGGAACCCGACTCAGCGACGCCCGCCGACGAGAACAAAGTCAAAGCCCCGCAGACGGACGAACAACTGCGCAAGGCCATTGACGTTCTGAAGAAGCGGGAAGCCAAGGGGTAGTCGCTAGTCGTTAGCAGGATCTAAACTGCGCGCCTTGGGCGCGCAGTTTTTGTTTTCGGCAGGTCGGCGTGAAGGTTGAATTGCATCCCCACTACAGAGTGATGGTGAACGTCAATTTCGCCGAAGGGCCTCCACCGCACGGGCCGTTCAGATTCGTTCCGCCCGGGTCATTGACGACCCAAACCTGCGCGTTGCCTTCATGGAGAATACTTTCAGCGGGGACTTTTACCTGGATCTCGTTCTCGCTGATCGTCTTGCCGAAGAGGTAAGAACCATTCCACAAGACGGAAGAATCGGAATGGAAATGTCGCCCCTTGAGCGTCAGGGTAAAGTCTGGCCCTCCGGCCTGCACGCTTGCAGGAGAAATCGATTCAAGCACAGGAACGGATGCGCAGAACTCTACCCCACACGAGGGAAGCAGCAGGGTGAGAGCCAATCCCGCAAGTAAGATGCTCCCATTTGCTCTGCTCAGCGCACTGCGCACACGGGATGTGCGCACGGTCCATTGTCGGGATACAAATTTCTGGAGACGAGATATATCGGAGGTGGAAGACATTGCATCCTTCCTTCTCCACGGTTGAATAGTCTAGGCGATCGAAAGGGGGATGTCTGTGTATCCAATCACGCCCCGCCGTGATTGGGGAGTTGTACTCAAAATGATTTGCTGACGGTGTTTCACCGCCACACTAGAGACCCGTTCCCGGGCCCCCGAGCGATCTCAAGATTCCAATTCTGGAATAATCCCTAATCGCGCTGGCCGCCTCCGCCCAGCGCAGTGAAGACGAATCTCCGCTAAAACCGTCTATTCCTTGCTCACGACGCCTGCTGGCACCCGACGTGCAACATCGGGTGGGCGATTTTGCTTCGAGGGTAACCTCCATGTTGAAGCGGTGGACATTGAAGAAAGCGAAGCTCACATGCGTGTCGTTCTCGTTCCTTGTCGCACTGATGCCGGCCACGCTGCGCGCTCAAAACACCACGAATCCTGCGAATCTTCCCAGCCGTGATGGGTCTCACGATTTCGACTTCGTGATCGGCAACTGGAAAGCTCACGTCCGCCGTCTCCCGGACCGCCTCAATAATTCGAATACCTGGGTCGAATACGATGGCATCTCGAACCACAAGAAACTCCTCGACAGTAACTCGAACTTCGAGGAGTTCGACGTGACCAGCAGCGACAAGAAACTTCACATCAAGGCGCAGACGCTCCGGCTGTACAATCCCACCTCGCATCAGTGGAGTATCTATCTCGTCGATCTGGATAATGGAACTCTCAGCTTGCCGCCCGTCGTCGGCCATTTCAGCGGCAACCGCGGCGAGTTTTTTGATCAGGAAGATTTCAAAGGTCGAGCCATTCTGGTTCGCTACGTCTGGCTCAATATCTCTCCGAACTCGGCGCGTATGGAACAATCGTTCTCGCCGGACGGTGGGAAGACCTGGGAAGTAAATTGGATTTGCGAGCTTTCGCGATAGAGCGCAACTCACGCCAACGTTGCCACATGCACATGACTATGCTCGCCGCATTTCTTGGGATCTCTCGCATTCCGTTTTCGATGTGCATCGCCGGCGTTGTGCTTCTTCTTATCGCCCTGTGGGCGGCGAGGAGCGATGTCGCGGAGGCCCGTGGCCTCGACAAGATCGTCGCCCTGAGCAATTTGTGTTTCGCCGTACCGTTGGCGGTGTTCGGCGCGCTGCACATCGCGGGCGTCGACCTCCTCCTGCCCATGGTGCCCTCGTATATGCCATGGCGCTTGTTCTGGGCCTATTTCGTGGGCTTCGCGTTGCTGGCCGCGTCCTTGAGCATTGCCACAAAAATTCAGGTGTCCTGGTCCGGCCTGCTGTTCGGGATCATGATGTTTCTTTTTGTGCTGACCTTGGACATCCCGGGAGCTCTCACTAATCCAGGAGACCGGTTTGGATGGACGCTGCTCATCCGCGAAATGACATTCGCGGGAGGAGGCTGGATTCTTGCCGGCAGTGCCATGCGCGAGCAGGACCGCGGGCAGTTCCAACGCACCCTCATCACCGTGGGACGCGTGTTGATCGCGATCGCCGCCATATTTTATGGCGTTGAGCATTTTCTTCACCCCTTGGGTCGCCCCGGAGTTCCGCTCGTAAAACTGATGCCCGTGTGGATTCCCGCGCGTCTGCTCATTGGCTATCTGACGGGAGCAATTCTCCTGGTTGCCGGGACAGCCATTCTCTTCGCCAGGAAGACGCGGTTGGCGTCAACTTATCTCGGGACTTGGATTGTGCTGCTCGTCTTATTCATCTATGGCCCGATTTTGATCGCAGCGCTGGCTGACCCAAGCGCTGGCGTCCAAATTGAGGGGATCAACTACTTCGCAGATACGCTGCTGTTCGGCGCCGTTTTTCTCGCGCTTGCCAGCGCCACCCCGCGAACGGAATAAGTTTCGACACAGCGGCTAAAGGCGCCCTGGTCTCGGCGCGATACGGTGCGCCTGAAGGCGCGCCCTGATACAACCCCTCTGCCACCGGTCCGCACTCATGCTGAAGCTCAACGGGCTGCCGCCTAGCCCCCAGCGCCTAGAGCCTAGCTCCTAACGACCGCCGCCGGAGGGCCAGCGACTAGCGACCAGCGACTAGCCCCTGACCTACTGATATCCTGATCTCATCCCCATGAACACGCTTTTCCAGGACTCTCCTCCCACCGAGGTGGTGGGCCGTAAGCTTGTGGGACGCGTGTTGCTGGGGCTGCTGGTTTTGGCGGCGGCCCTGATTGGTGCAACTGCCGGATTGCTGCTCGTCTATTCCAACGACCTTCCCCAGGTCGACGAGCTCGAACATTACCGCCCAGGATCGATTACCGAGCTCTACGACGACCAGAAGCGCATCATCGGAACCTTTGCCTTGCAGCGCCGTGTGGTGGCGAGTTACGACGACTATCCGCAAGTGCTGCGCGACGCGCTCATCTCCACCGAAGACAAGGATTTCTTCGCGCACTCTGGCATCAACGTCTGGCGAATTGCGGGCGCGGCCTATCGCGATATCGAGTCGGGAGGCAAGGTGCAGGGCGCCTCCACGCTGACCATGCAGCTGGCGCGGAATCTTTTCCTGTCCCCCGACCGATCGTTTCATCGCAAGATCCAGGAGTCGTTGCTCGCAATCCAGATCGAGCGCCGATTCACCAAGCAACAGATCTTCACGCTCTACGCCAACCAGATTTTTCTCGGTCAGGGCGCATACGGCTTCGAGTCGGCCTCGGAGTATTACTTCAGCAAGCCCGCGAAAAAGATGACGCTCGATGAAGCCGCGTTGCTGGCCGGGCTTCCCAAGGCGCCGCAGTACTACTCGCCAGTGCTGCATCCCGATCGCGCGCTCAAGCGTCGCAACCTCGTCATTAACGCGCTGCTCGAGGATGGCAAAATCACCGCGCAGCAGGCCACCGAAGCCAAGGCGAAGCCCCTGCAGCTGAACGTGCAGCACGATCCCAATTCGCTGGCGCCGTATTTCGTCGAAGAAATTCGCCGTTATCTTGAAAATAAATTCGGAAGCGACCAGGTGCATGAAGGCGGGCTGCGCGTCTACACGTCGCTCGACATGGATCTGCAGAAGGCCGCGAATCAGGCCGTGCTGAATGGAGTTGCCGCCTACGAACGCCGCCACGGCTGGAAGAATCACCTCACCAACATTCTTTCCGGCGAGATGACGCTCGAGCACTACGACCATCCCGACTGGGACGATGAGCCCGAGGTCAACGGCTATCTCCACGCGCTGGTAATCGCCGTAACTCCCGCGTCGGCGACGGTGAAGTTTGGACGCTACCACGCAACCATCACCCCGCAGGACGCAGCCTGGACTCAGAAGCGCCTGCCGGAACTCTTCAAGCTCGGCGACCTCTGTTACATAAAAGTGCTTAGCCTGAGTGACAACGGCGTGGCGCACGTCTCGCTCGAGCAGGACTCGGGCGCGCAGGGGGCGCTGGTCGCGATCGATAACGTGACGGGCGAAATCAAGGCGATGGTGGGCGGACGCGACTTCAACGAATCGAAATTCAACCGCGCCACGCAGGCGTTGCGGCAGGTCGGATCGTCGTTCAAGCCGTACGTATACACAGCGGCCATCGACCAGGGCGGCAGCCCCGACGAGACGATCCTCGACGCGCCCATTTCATTTGAGACCGGAAATTCAACCTACACGCCGCACAACTACGACGAGAAGTTCGAAGGCACGATCACGCTACGGCGCGCGCTGGCGCAGTCGCGCAATATCCCGACGCTGCGCCTGGCCGACCGGCTCGGCATCAAGAACGTGATCGAGTACGCGCGGAAGTTCGGCATCACATCGAATTTGCCACCATACTTGCCGGTCGCGTTAGGCGCGGCGGAAGTCACGCTCATCGAGCAAACCAGCGCCTACAGCGTGTTTCCCAACGATGGCGTACGCCTGATCCCGCGCTACATCACGAAAGTGACGGACTACGAAGGCCGCGTCCTCGAAGAAGATTTCCCCGACGCCAAGGACGTGATCTCCTCACGCACCGCGCGCGTGATGACTGGGATGCTGCAGGAAGTGGTGCAGCATGGCACTGCCGCGGCTGCGTCAGGTTTGAAGCTGCCGCTTGCCGGAAAAACAGGCACGACCAACGATTTCACCGATGCGTGGTTCGTGGGATTTTCTCCGACACTGACTTGCGGCGTGTGGATCGGCTATGACGAGAAAAAGACGCTGGGCTCGAAGGAAAGCGGTGCGCACGCCGCGCTACCGATGTGGATCGAGTTCATGAAGACGGTGCTGGCAGGAAAAGATCCGGGCTCGTTCCAGACAACGCCGATGACGCCGCCGAATCCGTCGGCGATGAAGGTGGACACGCCCGATGCCGCGCCGGCCGAGGATGAAGTGCATTGAGAAAGCAGTGCTTGGCTAGAGACTCTAGGCTTCGAGGGTCGAAGCAAGTCCGTGAGTGGCTAGAGCCGCTCCTAGAAAGAGCGATGGAGCCTTTTGGAGTAATGGCAATTCTTCACCAGTTGCCCAATAGAACTGTGGTCTTTCCGCGCCTGACGTGCCTGATTCCTATTCGCTTCAAGTCGGGGGTGCCGCCCGACACCGTTGAACAGTCGTTCATGTAGTAGACAAAAATGTAAATGCCGCTTCCCGCGTGCTTGTCCGGTAGCCCGCATTTCCTGACAACGTCAAGCATCGTGGAATCTTTGTTGAACGACGTAAAGCAACTCACTTGCCTCGCTGTTTTCGCAGCGTCTGGAATCTTCAATTGCTCTGGAATCGGTTGATTGTCAAAAGGGGCAGAAGGGGCCCCGCATCTCTCGACAATTGTTTTCTGGGTGGCAAGACAAAAGGAAGATAAAACCAACATGGTCAGCAGCGCAGTTCGCTTGCCCATAAAATCAATCTAGGTGTACACGAATCTCTACAGCAGGCCAATTGTCGCAAACAGGCCACTACACTCAGCTCCGGTGCCGTTCTCGCGCAAATCATTTCGTACTCGCACTCTCAACAGCCGCGCTCCAAACCAACTCAAACTCAGCTTTTGTTATCGCCTCAGGTTCAAATTCAGGATCGGCGGCAATGGCCGTCAATGGCGGCACGGGCTCAAGTCCAAGACCCGAACCGCCGAACTCGGTATCACGATCCGCAAATCCCAATTTGCCATTCCGGAATATCTCGACCTTGCGAGTCTCCCAACGTTCCTCGTCCAACTCGCTGTAGAGCAGGATGGGATGGTCCGGATTGTCATGCTTCCATTTGCACTTTAAGTAGGTCATCCAGACGCCCAACGCAATTGTCGTGGTCAGCAAAGACTGTTGTAAACGGGCCTATACTCATTGTCCGGCGTCCCTTTAGCAACGCTTCTCGCCCAAGCTCGTCACGCCCTACTCCGCGCGAACTCGCTGTGGTGCCGGCTATAGAAGAAGTAGATCAGCAACCCCAAACCCAGCCACACCACAAACCGAATCCACGTGATTACCGTCAGTCCCGTCATCAGGCCGCCGCACAACACGATCGAGATCAGCGGAAACCACGGTACGAACGGCACGCGGAAAGCGCGCGGGCGGTCTGGTTGCCGCCGGCGCAGCAGGATCACTCCCAGCGATACCAGCGTGAAGGCGAACAGCGTCCCGATGTTCGAGAGATCGGCCGCGTCCCCTATGTCCACCATGCCGGCCGGAATGCCAACGGCGAAGCACGCAATCCAGGTGGACCAGTGCGGCGTCTTGAACCGAGGATGCACCGCGGAGAAAAGCTTGGGCAGCAAGCCGTCACGCGACATCGCGTACCAGATGCGCGCCTGTCCGTACTGGAAAACCAATAGCGAGGAAATCATTCCCATCAGCGCGCCGACCACGATCACGGTCCGGTAGAAGGGATGCGCCCCCAGCACCTTGAGCGCGTAGGCCACCGGAGCCTCAGCCGCTTCGCCGGACACGAACGTCGTGTACTTGAGCATGCCCAGCAGTACGACCGCCACGCCCACATAGAGCAGCGTGCATACCACGAGCGAGGCAATGATTCCGAACGGCAAGTCGCGTTGCGGCGTCCGGCATTCCTCGGCTGCCGTGGATACCGAATCGAAGCCGATGTAAGTAAAGAAGACAATGGCGCCGCCCGTTACGATGCCAGCGAAGCCGGAAGGCGCAAATGGCGTCCAGTTTGCAGGCTTGACCAGCATGCCGCCCACCACCAGGAACGTCAGGATCGCGCCCAGCTTGATCAGGACCATGATGTTGTTGGCTTCGGCAGACTCGCGCACGCCGCGCACCAACAGCAACGTCAAAATAAACACAATCAGAAATCCGGGCAGATTGAAGTAGGCGCCCGTCCAGTGGCCCCCGGCAAACACCGGGCTCGCCCATTTTTCAGGCAAGTTAATGCCGAAGGCGGCTAACTGCGCCTTGGAATATCCGCTGAAGCCGACCGCGACGGCGACGTTGCTGACGACGTACTCGAGGATCAGGTCCCAGCCAATGATCCACGCGAAGATTTCACCGAGCGTGGCGTAGGAGTAGGTGTAGGCGCTGCCTGCAATCGGGATCATGGATGCCAGTTCGGCGTAGCACAGGCCGGCGAAGCTGCAGGCCACCGCCACCAGAAGGAACGAGATCGCAATCGACGGCCCCGCCGCTGGGCGGCCATGCATCAGCGCCCCGGCGGTGCTGCCCGTGCGCAGGAAATTCACGAACAGGTCGAGCACTTGCGCGTGCAGGATGGAGGGCGCTTCGAAGTGTTCGCCAGCCGCGGCTGTTCCCGTAAGAACGAAAATGCCCGACCCGATGATGGCGCCGATGCCCAGAGCGGTCAGCGACCAGGGTCCGAGCTTCTTTTCAAGCCGGTGGCCGGGAGCGTCGGCGTCGGCAATCAGCTTGTCGATGGACTTGCAGCAGAGAAGTTGATTCTGCGTGATGGTAGGGGACGATCCGGCAGGTTCGGTGGATGTCTGTGTCAATGAGACCCTCTTCCCGGGCGAGCGGCAGAACCGCTTCCACCTGAGACGTCGAAATGACGGAGCTTTGTTGCTTTCAGGCCCTGCAAAAATCAAGGGCGGATCGCAAGATCCGCCCTAATTCTTCAATTTTTAGCCGCGTTTGGACTGACCGCGCGCCAGCTTCTTCACTTTGCTCTTTTTCGATCCGCGCGCGTAGTCGCGGGGCTTGAGCGGGGTCTCGGTTTTGCGCTTCTTGCGCGAAGCGCGTTTCGCTTTCTTGCGGTCGTCTTTGCTCAACTTCGAAGTATTAGCCAATGGTTAGTCCTATATTTGTAATTTGGTAATCGGTAATTTGAAATTTAAAGGCGATGTCGAGCGATTGAGTAATTGGAAAATTTGGTAATTGAGAAATTGAAAATCGACGAGCAGAACGTGTTTTCAAAATACAGATCACCAATTACAAAATTACAAATTTCCCAATTACTGAATTTCCCAATTTCCCAATCTGTCCTAGGCCTTCTCCAGCTGGGCATACTTCTCCACCAGCTTCTTCAGCCCGAACCTCGGGAATTGTACCGTAATCTTGGCGTCTTCCCCATCTCCTTCTCGTTGGTAGACGGTGCCCTCGCCGTATTTCGGATGCCTTACTTTCTGCCCCGGGCGAAAGCCCTTCTTCCCCTTGGGCTCCTCGACCACAGTCTTCGGCACGCTGAATTTCTTCCCCCGCGAGGCAAAGAACTCGGCGATGTTGTCGATGGAGTTGTAGCTCTTGCCGGAGTAGGTCGGCTTGGCCCGCTCGGCGCGCTCGCGCTGCCAGGCGGCGCTCTGGTCTTCGTCTTCGTAGGAGTAATGCGACGAAGTGTGTTCGTCGCCATAGCCCCGCCGTTGTAGGGCGGACACTCCTGTCCGCCTGCCGCCCGGGGAACCACCCATCCAGGGCCTGCGCTGCGAACCTCCCAGTTCCTCCATCAATCCCGCCGGCACTTCTTCCAAAAATCGAGACGGCACGCTGGCCTCGGGGAGATCAGTTCCATAGCGACGCCGGTAGACGGCGCGGCTCAGCACGAGCGTGTCCATGGCGCGCGTCATGCCCACGTAGCACAGGCGGCGCTCTTCTTCGATGTCGTCCATTTCGAGCAGTGTGCGCGAATGCGGAAACAGGCCTTCTTCGAGGCCGCAGAGAAATACGAGCGGGAACTCGAGCCCTTTGGCAGCATGCAGGGTCATCAGCGTGATGCGAGCCGACTCGTCGTAGCCGTCGGCATCGCTGACTAGGGCCGCATGGTCGAGAAACTGTGCAATCGTCTCGCCCCGATCCTTCGAATCGAGTGCGGCATTCACCAATTCGCGCAGATTCTCAATGCGCGACAGCGCCTCCGGCGTATCTTCATTCTCAAGCAACTTGATGTATCCGGTGCGGTCGATCAGGAACTTCAGAATCTCAGCAGTATTGGCCGGGCCGCCGGGCATGCGGAAAGCGCCGTCGTCCGCTGCCGAGTTGCCGGCCGCTTCATTTGCATGGTCACCGGTCTCGAGTTCGGAACCATGCTCAATAGCACCGCCGCTCTCGACCGGGCGTCCCGCCCGCTCGTGTGCATCGAAATCGAGCTTCAACCCATAGTCGATGGAGCGACGGGCGTCCTCGCCCGTCGGCACGTCGGCCGCAAACTCTTCGCCAGGTCCAGCATCGGCGTCTCCAAAATCAAACGCCAGCGGATCAAACTCCGTAGCATCTTCATCTGCGGACGTCGAACCTTCGCCTGCCTCGACGGGCGAGGACGCCCGTCGCTCCATTGTGTCGGCTGTGTCGGCGCTTGCGGACAACCGCTCCGCATAATTTCCTTCCGCCATCGCCCGCGCATCGTCGATCAAATTCCGAAAACTTCTCAGCGCCAGGCAGGCCCTCGCAGGCAACAGCTGCCGCTCAATGGCTTCCCCAACCGCACCCCACAACGACCGCCCGGTCTCCAGCGCCAACCGTTCCAGCGTCTCTATCGTCGTCTTCCCAATCCCACGCACCGGCGCGTTGATCACGCGCAGCAGCGAAACCGAATCATCAGGATTCACGACGACTTTCAGATACGAGAGCATGTCCTTGATCTCGGCGCGATCATAGAACGAGAAACCGCCTACCACGTGATATTTCATCTGGTAGCGGCGCATGGCCTCTTCGAACAAGCGCGATTGCGAATTCGTTCGGTACAGCACGGCAGCCCGCGGAGTCTCGCCGTTTTCGACCGCCTCTTTCAAATAGCGCGAGATCCGGTCAGCAACAAATAGCGCTTCGTTCTCGCCATCGGGCGCTTCGTAGTATCCGACCTTGGCACCGCCCTGTCGCGACGTCCACAGATTCTTGCCCTTGCGCTTGACGTTGTTGGCGACCACCGCCGACGCTGCTTCCAGAATGCTCTGCGTGGAGCGGTAATTCTGCTCAAGGCGAACGATCTTGGCCTCAGGGAAATCTTTCTCAAATTCGAGAATGTTGCGGATATCGGCACCCCGCCACGAGTAGATCGACTGATCTTCGTCTCCCACGGCGCACAGGTTGTGGCGCGTGCCCGCCAGCAGTCGCATCAACTCATACTGCGGACGATTCGTGTCCTGATACTCGTCGACCAGGATGTACTGGAACTTCCGGTTGTAGTAGTCGCGCACGGCCGCCACCGACTTCAGCAGCCGCAACGCTTCTAGCAGCAAGTCGTCGAAGTCGAACGCGTTCGCCTTGCGCAGTTCCTTGCGGTACTCCTCGTAAATGTGCGCAATCTTCTCGATTTTAGGATCAGCCGACTGCAGGTAAATTTCCTGCGGATCGAGCATGTGATTCTTCGCCCACGAAATGCGGCCCAGCGCGATGCGCGGCGTGAGTTCCTTGTCGTCGATGCCCATCCGCTTCATCACTGACTTCACGATGCTCTGCTGGTCCGACTCGTCATAAATCACGAAGTTCTTCGTATGCCCGATAGGCGGCTGGCCGGGTACTGTAGAGGGAATACGCAGCGCCTCAACATCGCGGCGCAGTACGCGCACGCAAAAAGAATGGAAGGTCGAGATCACCGGCTTGGCGACCGACAGCCCTCCGACAATCTTCTCCACGCGCTCGACCATCTCGGCGGCGGCCTTGTTAGTAAAGGTCACCGCGAGAATCGACTCGGGCATGACGCCCAGGTTCTCGATCAGGTGGGCGATCCGGTACGTGATGACGCGCGTCTTGCCGCTACCCGCGCCGGCAAGGATCAGCACCGGCCCGTCAGTAGTCTCGACAGCCTCACGTTGCTGGGGATTGAGTTGATCTAGAAAGGACAAATTTGCAGGATCCTAATCAAGAATTCTTGCCGCTGTTTCGCGTGGATGTCCCAACCTGCCCAAACACTTTGCCTACGTACCAGAAGAGCGCCACAAACAGGACAAAAAGGATGAGGCGCGACCAGTCAGGCAAACGCACCATGATGCCCCATGGCCTGAACACGACAAACCAACAGATCCCAATAACGGCTAGCTCTGTGACCGCAAAAGGGAGCATCTCCATCACGGATGCCCAAAGACTCGTACCCAGCAGCGGATTATTGGCTTCTCGCGGAATGTCGGCCTGATCCACCATCACCAACCCATAGAAGACTTCCGTGCGGAGGGCCCTCAGTGCTTCCACCCACTCCTGTTTTCGATCGGCGTTGCGTTTGTCGTGCTGATACGCCTCACGCACCAACTTCGTCATCTTGGCTTCATACGCGTCGGCATCGTAGCTGGCATCGAATTTCTCATTCGCTGCCAAATCGGCGGTTCCGGACGTTTCAGAGAACAGAAACATCCGCTCCTCAATGTCATCCACCGGTACGTCGTTGCGTTCGGCTTGATTCTTCACCTTTGCAAGCAGGAATTGTTTCGCGGAATCGACCGTGAAAAGCATTGCAGACCACCTTGCCGATGTAGGCCAACTATTCTCGAGATGCGCGCTCTGCTTTGCACTCCGCGCATGGGCAGACTTCCCGCAGGAAGGCCCACGAATAAATCCCAAGATCGTGGCTGTCGTTCCAGCTGAACTTGATGGCGTACCTACCCACGCCTTCGGCAGAGAGCGGCTTGGCGGCGGCCTTGAACATAGGCAGCGCGCCCGGGGCCAGTTTCGGCCCTTCCCCATACGCTCGCCCGGCTTTCCCGCGCTCATCTTCACAGAGGGCACAAGGGCAGGCATCTCGCAGAAAAGGAAAGGAATACGACGAATGATGCCCGTCGCGCCAGTCGATTTCCATTCCCGTACCAGTGGTTAGATTCACGCGAACCGACTTGGGATCCGTGCTGGCACTAGGCGCTTTCAGCGGGGACTGCATGCTTCAAGTATCGCACGCTTGCCGGAGCCATTGTCGATGAAGCGACGGGCGTCCCCGCCCGTCGACTGTGCGAGTGGACCGAACTACGTTGCTCAATTAACGAAGGCTCTACCGAAACTAGCCCGCCACTTCAGTGGCGGGTCGGGTAGAACCATTTGTTTCCCGTGCCGTAGGCACGGCTGAACTGTCTGCAGGCCGTTTCAGGCGTCCCTGCCGGGACGCTCTTGCCTCTTTCACGAATTCCCGGCACTGAAGCGCCGGGCTATTTTCACCAGTCACTCCGTGACTTCTGTTTTCCACACCGCTCCACGACTGTCACCGACAATTCACGCCCGTTCACACTCCTGTAAACAACACTCCTTTAAATTGGCTGCCAATACTTTTCCAACTCAAATTCATGGGCTGCAGCCCACGCAAGGAGAAAGTTGATCATGGAGAAGCATTCGCCGCGACGCATTCTGCTGTTTCTCGCCGCCACCACATTGGCGATCACGCTTGTACCGAAGGCCGCTCACGCTGGCGACGACCGCGAGCCCTACGCTATCGGCTTGTGGGGAGATCTGCCCTACTCCACGGTGCAGGCCACGTTCGGCGTGCCCAACCTGATCGCCGACATGAACTCGCAGAATCTGGCCTTCACCGCGCACGATGGCGACCTGAAGAGCGGCTCGAGCGAATGTACGGATGCTGTCTACACCCAGGCGCTCGGATACTTCGGGTCGCTTAAGGCGCCCGCGATCTTCACTCCCGGCGATAATGACTGGACCGACTGCGACCGCACCGCGGGCTACAACTCCCTGGCGCAACTCGACAAAGAGCGTGCGCTCTTCTTCAGCACGTCGTTCTCGCTTGGCCAGCGCAAGCTGCGGCAGCAGGTGCAGTCGACTCATCTCTGCCTGGGCATCAGCGGAAATGTCCCGTGCGTGGAGAACAGGCGCTGGACCTACAACGGCGTGACCTACGCCACGCTGAACATCCAAGGGTCCTGCAACAACCTGTGCGACGTCTTTCCCGACCCGAACGAGTTCGCGGCCCGCAATGCCGCCGACATCGCCTGGATGCAGGACACGTTCACGGATGCGGCCAAGCGCCACTCGGCGGCGATCATGTTCATCTCGCAAGCCGATCCTGGCTTCGACGCCACCGATGCAACTCGTGGCCCGGTGCGCGACCCGCTGACCTTGGCCGAAACCGACGGGCTGCCCGACGGCTTCCAGTCATTCCTCGTCGCACTCCGCGAGCAGGTCGTCGCATTCAAGAAGCCGGTTGCCTACGTGCACGGCGACTCACACTACTTCCGCGTCGACAAGCCGTTCCTCAATGCAACCGGTCAACGCATCGAGAATTTCACGCGTGTCGAGACCTTCGGCGACAACCAGGCCAACGGCACCAACGACGTGAACTGGCTGAAGGTATTCGTCGATCCGCGCAGCCGCGAAGTGTTCTCCTACCAGCAGAAGATTGTTCCGGGGAACCGGGTCGCGGTCCCGGCGCCGTAGCGTTAACCACTGCTATCGATCGCAGGAGGCCCCGCTCATCGGGGCCTTTTTAGTTGGTCACGACTGTCGCACAAGCGACGGCCTGGCGTGAACGATCCTAACCAGACAAATTTCCACACGTCCAACCACTATGCTTCTGCATTGTTTGAGGCGTGTTTTGGTTGCGTGGTACCTATGCTCAAGTTTCGGACTGAGCCAGAACTCGTCGGTTGAGCACTGGGAAGGGTCCATCCGGCAGGGCGGACGAGCGTCCTTCTTCCAAATGGATTTCGCATCGCCCTCAGCGGGGATCTACGAGATGCTTGGGCAGAAGATCCTCTTCGACGTGGTTAGCCGCGACGGCGCCCATATCGAAATCCGCACCCGAGAGAGCAAGCCTGCGGTCTTTCGCGGCGAGCGCCGTGCGGACCGAATCACGGGCGAGGTCGTCGATAGCCAGACAACCGCGCAGTTCTGGATGGAACGCGAGCCGCCGTTGCCGCCGGCCAAGGATCGTGACGAAGCCTGGAGTCAGGATCTCGCCTACGCAGCCCGCAAGCTTCCGGAGCTTGACCGTAGCTTCACTCCAACCACCCGAGCACAATATTTAAAGCAAATCTCTGAGCTCGAGAGCCACGTTCACACGCTCGACGCCCCGCACCTGATGGTTGGGCTCGCGAAAGCGGTGGCGCTGACTGACAACGGGCACACCCGCCTGTACCTGGTCCGCGCTCGCACGGTGGTTCGCCAATATCCCATTCGCGTGTGGTGGTTTCGCAGCGAACTGCGCGTGATTCGCGCCACTCCGGAGCGCACCGATCTGCTGGGTTGTGAGGTGTCGAAGATCGGAACGCACTCTGCTGCGGACGCACTCGAGCGCGTAACCCCGCTCTATTCCGGCAGCAAGACCTGGTCGCTGTACATGAGCACCTACACCCTGACCAGTCCGGAGATTCTGCGCGGCCTCGACCTCATCCCGGACATGAACCATGCCCACTGGACCTTCCGCTGTACAAATGGCACGCGATCCGTCGAACTTGACCCCATGCCTCTGCAGAAGCAGGATCACACCATCGAGGCGTGGCCGAACCTTGCGCCGCGATCGTTCGAGCCGGAGCCCGGACTGGTTGGATTGCCGCTCTCCTCGGTGCCGCCATACCTGAGCCATCTGGAAAAGAATTACTGGTTCGAAGTCCAGGGTGACTTCGGCGTTTTGTATTTCCAGTTCAATCGTTGCGCGGAGCAGGCCGATGAGAAGATCAGCGAGTTCGGGAAGCGGTTGGAATCGGCATGGCGCGATCCCAAGACGTACGTGCTGGTAGTCGATCTGCGCTTTAACACCGGCGGGAATCTCGATCTCTCCAAGGACTTAATGACTCGTTTGCAGCAAGAGGCGGCCGGGCGGCCTGTCTATGTGATCACCGGGCGCGCAACCTTCTCCGCGGGCCTCTACCACGCGGCGCAGTGGAGGCAGTGGGGAAAGGCGATCTTCATCGGCGAGCCGGTCGGAGACCGTCTGGACTACTGGTCCGAGGGCGGCAACATCAATTTGCCGAATTCCAAAATTGCCATTCATTTTGCCGACTCCTTCCACCGTTACTCCCACAAAGACTATCCGGACCGAAAGCCTTATTTTGAAGAGCTGAGCATCGACTCGTTGGAGCCGGATTATCCCGTCAGCCCCAGCTTCGCGGATTACGCGGCCGGGCACGATCCCGCGATGGGCATGGTCTTGCGTGGGCATACAAGAGCAGCCAAAATCCGCTAGGGCCTTTCTTTATCCGAATGTTCATTCGGAAAAGCAAACCTCAGCGGCTGAAGGCGCGATTTTGGGCGAACGAACGGCGTAGGCTGGTGAGAACGCTGGTTAACCACAGCAATCTTGGCGCACTAGTTCGTTGACGCGCATAATTCCATCTGCATGACCAGATACAGGGTCTTTCTCATCCTTGCGTTACTGTGTGTGGTTCTCATCGGAGGAGTATTCGCCACGCCGGGCATCATCGAAGGGCAGTACAACCGGGTGCGCAACCGGCCACCATACGCAGTGCCCACGGCTGCGGCGGAACTACAACAGGAGTTATTCATTGCCGACCTTCACGCAGACTCGCTGCTTTGGGGACGGAATCTCCTCAGCCGCAGCACGACAGGTCATGTTGATATTCCCCGACTGCAACAAGCCCATGTGTCCTTACAGGCTTTCACGGTCGTCACCACAATTCCTCGCCACCTGAACATCGAGCGGAATGCTGGTTCCTCAGACATGGGGCGGTACTTGGCTATCGCAGAACGCTGGCCTCCCAGCACTTGGAATAGTCCAAAGGAACGCGCTCTCTATCAAGCTGGCAGACTGCGGATGTTCGAGACAGAGTCCAGCGGCAAGCTAGTCATCCTAAGAAGTCGTTCGGACTTGCAGAAGTTCGTGGCTTCACGGGAGCCGCAGAGGGTTGCGGCTCTTCTGGGGACAGAAGGCGCGCAGCCACTGGAAGGCAAGCTCGAAAATCTAGATGAGCTGTACGCGGCGGGATTCAGGATGATGTCGCCGACTCACTTCACCGATACTGACATTGCAGGTTCTGCGTCGGGCCAGCAGAAAGGTGGCCTGACAGAGCTTGGACAGGAGTGGGTGCGCTCGATGGAGGCAAAAAGCATGCTCATAGACCTGGCACATGCTTCCTCTGTGACTCTTCGTGACGTTACGGCAATCGCTACCAAGCCTGTCATCGTGTCCCACACTGGCGTTAAGGGAACATGCAACAACACCCGAAACCTCTCCGACGACGAGCTACGAGCCGTCGCCCGGACAGGTGGAGTTGTCGGCATCGGATACTGGGAAACCGCGGTTTGTGGTCGTGACGCACAAGCGGTTGCGCGTGCGATTCAGTACGCTGTCAAGTTGGTAGGCGTGGAGCACGTGGCCCTAGGCTCCGATTTCGATGGCGCTACGACGATGCCATTTGATGCGACCGGAGTGCCGTTAATTGCCGATGCTCTCAGGAAGGCTGGTCTGTCTGAGCACGATGTCCGCCTCATCATGGGAGAGAACGTCGTGCGAGTCCTTTCCCAGAGCCTACCCGAATGAGCACAAGCCCTGAAGCTTCGTTCTGACGGCCGACGATTCAATTGGCGGAACCATAGCGGTTTCACCAATTGACCCCGGTTTTGGCGAACAAACGGCGCACACTGGTGAGAACGCTGTTTTCGTCAGTTGAGTCGTTAAGAGGTGAAGTAAGATTCCGTGATGGTCACGAGGAAGCTCAAACACGCGCCTGACGGATTCAATCTTTACGTGATGGGCGGCGACCTGAATGGGCATTGCAAGGCTTGCGGCGCAATATCAACTATGGAGTATTGCGGGCTCGATCCAATTCATCCGGACTTCCGCATCCTTTGTAACCGGTGCGGAACGTACGCGCTCATGAAGATTCGTATGATGCCCAAGTACCTCACGCCTGAGCCATACCGGGGCCGCCGTTTGTTCGAGAAATGGAATATGAAGTACGGGCGATGGTGATTATTACGCTCATTCTCTCATGGAATTTGAGTGTAATCGCCTGATTTCAGCAGTGTCACCGCTAAACGGCAGCGACTCGCTTGGATTCGTCTGCTACAAATCGATGGTGCTGCCCGATTAGCCGACGAAAGTCTTTTCTGGCCAGGTACCAATGTTTCCCCCTGGAATCCCACGCGTACAACTTCTCTGCGCCCGTAGGGAGCCATCCAGTTCGGTCGATTACCTGCAAGAAGAACATGCCCTGCGCCAGCATCATCGGACTCTCACACGGAAAGAAGTGGTGGCTGGGTTTAGAGCCTTTCTTTAGCTGGATGGCAATGCCCTGAACTAGTATCGGTTGTGACCCGATGTTGGTCACCCGGACTGAGAACACAGGCCTTAAGAGGGGATTCTTGTCGGCCACTTGATAGATCCCCTCCACCTTAACGCGTCCCTTCGGACGAAAGTTGCGCAAAATGTTCCAGCCGAGAGCAACTGTCCCTGTAATCGCGCCCCACCAAGCCGCGACATCGCTGCGCCAGACATCCGAGGAAGTCAGCTTTTCAAGCCAAGCCGGGATGATACCTGGTGCCACTTTAAGAGCCCTGTGGCGGACTGCGTCTTTGGGGTGCCCCTAGGGAGTACCTGTCCAAACTTGATACCTCAGCCAATGGAGGGGCGTCAACAGAATGTCCCTCGCTGCGAACACTCAGAGGTACACAAGACTATGGGTCACGGCGACTGTGCAATTGGCTGATTGCACCCTTCATTGTTTCGGCTGCAAAATCTAGTCGGGATTGTTTTGCGGAAGTCCTTCGGAGTTTCGAAGCCATTCGACGTTGGAGTTGTACCATGGGAGTCAGCGATCCAGAAATTCGTAAAAAGGTCTTCGGACCTAAATGGCAGCACGAAATCGAAAAACAGGGGTGGCCGCTCTGGAAAAGACTCCTTCATCGTCTACAACGCTGCCCGATTTGTAAGCCCAGAATCGAAACTCAAGATCCAAGGACCCGATGAGTGTAATCGCCTTCCATGAGAAGGCCGGTCGGAGTCAAGTCGATTCTTGGCTAGCTTCGTTGAACAAGGTTTTTGTCTCCCGCCGAGTGGCCGCTGTCGCCATGCTTCCATCCGCACTCTCGAGGAGCGATTGGTTTCGCTCGGTGCATGTTGGGCGTTCTCGGTTCAGCCGGTGCTGCCATCTGTGTAGCGCCCTGTGGTTCTGCTCTGGGAGAGTCGAACCTGGGCCAGGCGATTAACGCAGTCACCGGAACTCGGCTTTGGGCTTTTGTCTTTTCTCTTCCTGGAACGATTTTGATTTTGTTCTGCCTTTTTGTTTTACGCGGCTGCTGCGACTGTGGTTCGCGGGCTATTGTGCAGCGGTTCGTACACCTCTCCGCTCACCCATAGGTGATGGAGGAGCACTGCCAGTTTGCGTGCCGTCGCGACGAGGGCTCGTTTCTTTCCGTTCCTACCACCACGCTCGGCCAGCTTCAGACCCCAGCGCCTAAGGTCCCAGTCCGGACCGAACGGACCCAGGATGTGCTGCGCCCCTTGCACCAGCAGGGTGCGCAGATACGGGTCGCCTTCCTTGCTGATGTGCATCTGCGGTTCGCTCTGGCCGGAGTTTCTTCGCCCGGGTTGCAGCCCCAGATAGCCACCCACGTCGCGGCTCTTAGCGAAACGATGCGGATCTTCCAACCTCAGCAAGAACGTCAGCGCGATCAGCGTGCCTACGCCCTTGATCTGCTTCAGCAGAGCTACTCGCGGATCACTCTGCTGTGCCAGATTCTCGATGCGCTGGTTGTATTCCACGATGCGCTCGCTCAGCGACTCGATGGCGTTCAACAGCGGTTCCAGTGCGGCTTGCAGTTCTGGACTCAAGCTTTCCGCTTTCTCCGGATTCAGGTTGCCTACGTTGCAGCCAGGCAGTCTCTCGCCGTAAGACTTCGCCAGTCCGCGAGCTGTGTTGACCAGCGCCGTTCGTGCTCGCACCAGCCCAGCCCGCGCCCGGATCAGCGTCCGATCGGCTTGCGCCTGCTGGCTGCGGTGCTTTACTGGATACAGCAACTCCGGATCGATCCGCGCCAGCCGGGCCAGCGTCTGCGCATCCAGTCGATCGTCTTTCTTCCGGCTCTCCCCGATCAGCCGCACCTTGCGCGCATTCGCCACAATCACTTCCTGTCCCAGCTCGCTGAGCAAGCGACTGATCCAGGGTGAATGCGTCCCGATTTCCAGTGCGATCCGACTGCGCGGCATGGCCTCGAAGACTTCGCGCAACCCTTTCGCATTCGTGCGCACGCGCTGCTCCAGTTGTATCTGGCCGCATTCGTCCAGCACGCAGTACCAGCTATTGCGATCTCCCAGATCCAATCCGATAGTGAGTTTCTGCTGAGAAATATTTCTGCTCTGCTTCCTCGCCCCAGTGCTACCATTTTTCATTGCCGGTCTCCTTTTTATCTGTGCCTTGAGCACGTCGATAACTTGGGAGCGTACACCGCATCCCGTCCGGAGACCGGCCTTCTCATCTCATCTGTTAACAACATGTGTGGTCACCCGGTGTGGTACCTAGGTCTCAGATGCCACCGAGTTTTATGTCTGAGATCACGTAGGCTTGCTGCTGGCAGTCGAAGCGAAATTCAACGTTGGCCCAGTCGGAAATTCAATCGACAGATGCCCCTGATGACTCTCGACCCAACTCTGAGAGATATGGATTTTCAACGTCGGGCCTCTATCGTGAATCGGATGAACCTCTAGGATCGAAAATCCCTTTTTCACTTTGTTGTATCTTCCAAGCAATAAGGCGTCGTCCAGATAGTCGAAGTGGAACTCATCGGATTGCGACGGCAGGTCATCCGTGATTTCCGGTTTTTTTCTTACGATCAAGTGGTGGTAGTCAGTACGTACTCTACTGCCGTTATCACCATCATCGATGTAACCCCATTGCTTCTGCATCTCGGCCACGCCAGCCACTAAAGCCATTGAGTAGAGGGTGTCTTTCGACTGCGCGGCTTCTTGCGAAAGTGCAGCACCACTCCGCAGTATGATGATGCAGATGACAGCCCACAGTCTGGTTGCGTGCAAGAAGCCTCCGATTTTGTAAGGTTTTGATTGTAGAGAGGTTCGACGCACAGTTGGCGAAAAATCCCCATTACACCCACAACAGAGGGCAATCAGTGTAGTCGCGTGATTCAATAACCACGCCACGCGTGGCGAGAGCGCGGTTCGGACACTCGAGGACTCGCCGGCGGCAATAGCAAAAGGATTGCCCGGCGAATGCCTTCGCCGGGCATATAAGGGTTTCTACGTTGCCAGTTTCACCCTACTGGCACTCGGACGGCAGAACGAACGACTGATGAACAACGACGATATTGCCCTTAACCTGGCCGGTCGCGCCCACGCCCACACCATAATGAGCGAAAGCATCCCAGACCAGGCATTCGCGGCCCGACCCGGAGTTGGCCACCGCTTGCAGAATCCCATCCCGCATCTGTTCGAAGGAAGGTCCTGCAGGCGTGAAGTTCATGCCGTCTACGATGTAATCGAGCAGAACATCTTTCGAGATTCCGTGGCTCTGGAACGTCTGAAACATCCGCCAGCCGATCGCACCGTAGATCTCGCCATCGCGGTGCACCTCGAACCCGGCATCACCAAAGCTGCCGTAGGTGCGCGGGTAGTTGGTGTAGGGGAAGGTGCGGATTCCGAGCGGATCATCGAAAGAGTACTCTCCGATCCGATCGTCTTCATTTTCGATGACGGCGAGCACATCGCTCATGCCTTCGCCAACGGCCCCCGACAGGGGTCCGGTCATCTTCCCGATCATGCGCCACGTGAGACCGTGACCGTACTCGTGCCACATGACGTCGGAGTCGATGTCGCCGTCGCGCTGAAGTGGCGGCGGGTCTGTAAGGCGAACCGTGCCGTTGGCAGGTAGACCTCCCCTGATCGTTAGTCCGTCAGTCCTGCTGATAAACACAGAAGGAATACTGATCGTGCTATCGGTTCCGCCCATGGTAAAGATCGAGTCGCCCTGGTTGTTGGCGACGATGGCCGCAACCGCGCCCGCAGTCTGCGCGTTCTTCACCTTTACGACGAAGGCGCACGTTCCGCGGTCAATGAGAGCGACTTTTCCGGTGAGACTATTGGCAGCGAGGGCCTGGCATGCATCAGTGGTGGGGGCAGTGCCGTCATTCACCAACACGATGTCTCCCGTGATGCCGGTGGGATCCAGGGCTGCTCCGAAGACTGCGCCCTGCGCGCGGTAGGTGCCTGCGGCGGTGCCACTGTTCACCATTACCTGATGGTCTCCCTTGCCAGTCCACAGATACATTTGCATACGGGGGCTGTGGCCATCGACGGGAGTGGCGAAATTTGCATTGTCTGTACCGGAGCCATCCTGTCCTTCCGCATTCACGGGGTCGCCGTCGCGGCCTCCTCTACCGAAATTGTTCTGTTGGAAATTGCCGGTGGCTTCGGTAAATCCGTGCTTGTAAAGAGTGTCATGAACGACATTGTTGAAATAAAACAGATTCTGGACGGCAACATTCTGGTTGTTGGCCGTCGTGGGAGACGTGGTCAAGTCCGCCACGCTGAGGAACTGGCCGTTATTGATGCGGTTCCCAAATGAGTCGGGATTGTTGTCCGCGTTCCGGTCTAGGTATGCATGAACGTTATTCCCCGAAATATTCACGCTACCCTGTGGGCCTCCGAAAATCCACCCAGAAGGCGACTCGAGACTGCCGATACCTGGTCCGTCCACGATTGTTTGCGGCGTGGCAGTTGGATTGTTGGGAAAGATGTTGTATTTGTCGGTGTTCGTCCGCAGCTCGATAGCTTGCACCTTTCCCGCCTGATCCACGAGAGTTTCATGCAGTAGATTGCTGCTTTTACTCCATGTCTCTACCAAGAAGCCGGACTTGAGAACCCCGCTCTTGGTAAGAAATGCCACGCGCTCCACCGTTGGAGAGGAGTAGAAGAAAGTTCCCTTGTCGAAACTAGTGACATTACCCTGTCGTCCGATCGCTGCAAGGCTCGTCCTCAGGCTTGGATAAAGAGCTGCCAGCGCCGCGCTTAAGGCTCGGGCCTCGGACGCTCTTGGGGACGCGAGGGTCGTGCTCTTGACGGCTGCAACATTCTCGATTAAGTGGACCACTTCTCCACGCCCATTAATGGCAGCTTTGACGTAAGCGCCTACCACCCGCAAACCAGCCACCTGCTGCTCCATCCGAACGTGGGTAAGGCCGGTAGCCGGATTCGAATGTTGTTCAACCGTGCGCAACGACGCCAGGGTCGATGCGTCCATGCCTTTGCTGCTCAAAAATTGGCCCACCACCGAGGCCGGTGCCGCTGTGGACGTGGCGGTGAGAGACCTGCCGGGTGCGGCCTTGTAAACATGGGCGCGGTTGCCATCAAATGGGACAGGCTCGTCCTGGGCGGAGGCTGCCACAGCCATAGCCAGGCTGAGTGCAGCGAATGCAACAATGAGAGTCCTTCGCATATTCATGTCTCCTCACATGTACGTCGTGATGGATCTATCAGTTGAATGAGAACGATCACCTACCTCTTCGACGGTCGACCGGCTGCGCATTTCCCGGGTGAGGCTGGAATGTCAGAATCGTCGTGAACACGAAGGTTGCACAGAAGGACATTTTGTCTGGTAGGTTCGTAACGCTGCCGAAATCAGGCGAAGTGGCCGTCCCTAGCGCTTTTCCGGGGAAGAGTATTTGCCGAGAGCAGGGACTTGTCAACCTAAAACAGTCGACTGAACATCAACCTCTGTCTTGTCCCAGCACGATTGTTGGTGGATAAGGGACGACCGAGTCGGCGAGGAGTCGTACCGGATCTCAATCATAGTCGGGTCGTCTGCCAACCGAACGCTATGCGATAGTTGACGTAATATCGCCATTACGCTCATTGACCCCGGTTCCGGCGAACAAACGGCGCAAGCTTGCGTAAACGCTGATTTCGCCAGTAATCTGGCCCATAGTCCTCTCTTCGTGGTAAACATCCAGCAGAAGCAGAGGGAACGACGATGCTGCGAAAATCGCTTTTGGTCGTAGTGGCTGTCGTCGTCAGCCATGGACTGACGGCCTTAGCCGCTTACATCTTGTACGCATATTCAGACCGACTGGGTGAACGGCAGATGTCGCTATTGGTTCAATTCGTAATCAATCCAACTATTGCAGTGCTAATTGGGACACTTGTCGGTTTTTTGAGCAGAGATCACCCAACCGCCACTTCAACCGTTGGTTTTGCGCCGTGGGTGATCATGCTTCTCGCGACTCCATACAAACCCAATTCTGGTTCAGGCTAGGCCAGTTGGCTCTGTCCGCTCGTTTACCTGCCTCTAGCGCCCATTGCTGCCTCCCTCGCTTGGCGTTACCGTACAGCGCGTCGAACAAATCAGGCCAATTGGCGTAACATCCCCATTGCACCAACGATGCCCATAGTAGACCGGCCAGAACCGAAGGTGCGGTCGCAGGCGGGGCGTGCGCAGATCATTGCGGATGCACTCGACATCTTGGCTGCTGCCGAGTGCAGGCAGGTCGATGAATAGCCGTGGGGGTAGTTGGAGACACTTATCAGCGGAAGAACCGCCAACCTCATTTTCTGCATTCGGCCCGACTGCAGCCGGGCCCTTCCCCAACCCGCTCAAATCCTGTACAATCTACGTTTTGCACACCTAGTCCTAAGAGATCTGGAGAGCAGTCCGATGGCACAAGTTTGTCAGATTTGCGGCAAGAAGCCGATGAGCGGCAACACGATCAGCCACGCGCATAACGTGAGCAAGCGGCGCTGGAACGTCAACCTGCGCCCCGTGCACGCCAAAGTCGGCGCGACCACCAAGCGCATGCGCGTCTGCACGTCCTGTCTGCGCAGCGGCAGAGTCGTCAAAGCTTAGAAACCGAAAACACACAGCACAAAGAGAAGCGCGGAGGGAGTTTCCCGCTCCGCGCCTTGGTGTGTTTAGTAGACCGCGTCAGCGTGCCGCGATGTTGGGGCCGCGTGCAGCCATGAGAAGCAAAGCTCTTCCTGGACGGTCCCTAATCCACGCGCAGCAGTTCAATATCAAACACCAGCGTCGCGTTCGGCGGGATAGCGCCCGGATAGCCGTCCTTCCCGTAGGCTAGATTCGGTGGGATGCGCAACTGCCGCTTGCCGCCGACTTTCATTCCCATAACCCCTTCTTCCCAACCAGCGATCACTTGATGCGCACCGATCCGGAACTGGAAGGGTTGGCCGCCGACGGAGCTGTCGAACTTCTTTCCGTTGGTCAGCCAGCCGGTGTAGTGCACGTGGACGGTGTTTCCCTTGTCGGCCATGCGGCCGGTGCCGACCTTGATGTCCCAGTACTGCAGGCCCGAGGATGTCTTCGTGCCATCCCCCGTCACCTTGGTGGGACCACCCGCAGCCGGCGCCTTCGCTTTGGTCTGCGCCAGCGCGAACGCCGCTACCAATATCACCACCAATAAAAGCAATCCATACTTCATCATTTGAATTTTCTCCCTAGATTCAAGCCAGCGCGATCACATCAATTTCAACCAGAACGTCTTTCGGCAGCCGAGCCACTTCCACGGTCGAGCGAGCAGGCGGTGCGCTGCTGAAGTAACTTCCATAAACTTCGTTCATCGCGGCGAAGTCGCCCATATTCTTGAGAAACACGGTGGAGCGCACCACCTTCTCCAGGCTCGTGCCCGCAGCTTTCAGAATGCCGGAAAGATTTTTGAGCACGCGATCCGTCTGAAACGCGACATCGCCCGAAACCAGCGTATTGGTGACAGGATCCAGGGCGATCTGTCCAGACACAAACACAAATCCATTGGCCCGAATGGCCTGTGAATAAGGCCCAATCGCCGCCGGGCCGTCTTTGGTAGCAATCACGTCGCGCATGAAAGGCAGTCTCCAGTCGCTAGTCGTCAGCTGAAAACGATGGCGTCGCTGATTAACGCAGATGTGCTCAAGCGAAGTCAAATCCGCAAGGAGCCGACGAAAACGTTCGCATTGTTAGGTTCGCCAACGACCAACGACCGTCAGCCTCGACGCGTTAGATTTTGCTGAAGACTGACGACTAGCGACTAGCGACTGGAATTGACGACTAGATCTTCTGCAGCCTCTGTACATCCCGAACACCGGGAATCTTCCGTAGTCCGTTGATGATCGTCTCAAGATGCTTGAGGTCGCTGATGTCGAGAATGATATCCACGACTGCCTGGCTGTTGGCGGTGCGGGCTTCGATGTTGCGGATGTTGGATTTGGCGTCGCCAATCACGCCGGTGATCAGCTTCAGCATGCCGTAGCGGTCGTCGCAAAAAACGGTGAGCTTCACGGGGTAAATGTTGGGCGCCGATTCATCCTTCGCCCACGAAACGTCGATGCGGCGCTCCGGCTCGTACATGAGGTTCACGACATTCGGACAACTCACGGCGTGCACCGCTACGCCCTTGCCCCGTGTCACGTAGCCGACGATCCCTTCGCCGCGGATCGGGTTGCAACAGCGTGCGCGGTAGACCAGCAAGTCGCCCGAGCCTTTGACGGTGATGGCGTTGTTGTCGCCGCCGAAAACCCGTCGTACCACGCTGCTGACTGTGGATTCCGGTTCGCGAGCTTCACTCTCCGTCAGGCTGTGGTTGGCAGCCGGAGTCAATTTGGCCAGTACCTGACGAGCTGAGTATTTTCCGTAACCGATCCCGGCCATCAGGTCATCGGGCCGCCCCAGTCCGTAATCTGAAGCAATCCGCTGGAACTCTTCGTCCTTCAGTTCCTTCAAAGGGATCCGGTATTTGCGTGCTTCTTTCTCCACCAGCTTGCGTCCAATTTCGATCGCCCGCTCGCGCTGGTGGATGTTGAGCCAGTGCTTGATCTTGTTGCGCGAACGCGACGACTTGACGATGGCCAGCCAGTCGCGGCTCGGTTTGTGTCCCGGTTGGGTCAGGATCTCGACGATGTCGCCGCTGTGAAGCTTGTGGCGCAGCGGAACCATTCGCCCGTTCACTTTAGCCCCCACGCACGCGTGTCCGACTTCCGTATGAACCGAGTAGGCAAAATCGATGGGCGTGGAATCGCGCGGCAGGACAACTACTTTCCCCTTCGGCGTAAACGTGTAGACCTCTTCCGGGTAGAGATCAATCTTCAGCGTCGAAAGAAATTCATTGGGGTCGGAAACGTCACGCTGCCACTCAACCACCTGCCGCAGCCAGGCGAGTCGTTGCTCGTCCTGCGCCGAGACCGCGCCGTCTTTATATTTCCAGTGGGCCGCGATGCCTTCCTCGGCCATCTTGTGCATTTCCTCCGTGCGGATCTGCACTTCGAAGGGTGCGCCCTCTTCGGTGATCACCGAAGTGTGCAGCGACTGGTAGAAATTCGGCCGCGGCATAGCGATGAAATCCTTAATGCGCCCCGGCACCGGGCGCCACACATTGTGGATGATGCCCAGCACGGCGTAGCAATCCTGTACCGAGCGCGTGATGATGCGCATGGCGTACAGGTCATACACCTGGTCGACGTTAATGTGCTGCCGCACCAGCTTCTTGTGAATGCTGTAGTAGCGCTTGGTGCGGCTCTCGACCTTTGCCGTGATCCCAGCTTCTTTCAACTTGTCGCGGACAACGCCTTCCACCCGCGACAGAAACGCCTCGCCCACCTTGCGCTGCGAATCGACCGCCTCTTTCACCTGCTCGTACGCGATGGGATCGAGGTACTTGAATCCCAGGTCTTCCAGTTCGCCGCGGATTTTACCCATGCCCAACCGGTGCGCGATGGGCCCGTAGATTTCCAGCGTCTCCTTGGCAATCTTCTGCTGGCGGTCGGGCTGCAGGTGCTCGAGCGTGCGCATGTTGTGCAGGCGATCCGCCAGTTTGATGAGCACCACGCGGATGTCGTCGACCATGGCGAGCATCATCTTGCGCAGGTTCTCGGCCTGCTGCTCTTCCTTGGTGGCGAAATCAATTTTGCTGATCTTGGTGACGCCCTCGACAATGTGCGCGACCTGCTCGCCGAATTCCTTGCGGATGTCGACGATCGTTACGGAGGTGTCTTCGACCGAATCGTGCAGCAACCCGGCCGCCACCGCCACCGGATCCATCTTCATCTCGGCTAGCACCAGTGCGACTTCCAGCGGGTGGACGAGGTAAGGCTCTCCCGACGCGCGGCTCTGGCCGGCATGAAAGTGCAGCGAGTAGTCGTAGGCTTTTTTAACGATTTCCAGATCGTCGGTCGGCCGGTTGGCCTGCATCCTCTTCATCAGGTCGCGGAACTTCGTGACCGTGAGGACGTTGGTTGCGATCTGTTGGCGCAGCGTCGCCATGAAGGATTATAGCCGTGGGAAACCGGGTGCGGCCAGTTACGGAAGCGTGATCCCTGAAGCCCCGAGCGTTTACTGAATTATAACGTGTAGCGCGGACACTTTCTGTCGGCGATGGACGGCGCAAGGACGAAGAAGCAAGGGGGGTTTCGGCGAGCTGGATAACGCAGAGTTTGGGGACGACGAATGGTCTTTGGTCGATGGTGAGGCTTGAGGAGAACTCGACTTCATTCCAACCTTAAAGCTGGGCATCGATCACCCGTTATTTTATTTGTCGATAGTTTATAAGACGAATAAAAAGCGAAATTGCTACACTCCTTGGGCCAATTTCACAGATACTCATTCTCATTCAATTTAAGGAGCGTTCAATGAAGACGCCTTTCGCCATTCTCACCATGACTCTTTTGCTTGGGATCGCGGTATCGTCCCCGACCCAGAAGCAGACACCGAAGCCCGCGCCCGAGCTGAAGAAGCTCGACTATTTTGCCGGGACATGGATCGTGGAAGGCGAAATAAAGCCGGGGTTCATGGGCCCGGGCGGCAAATTCACAGGCACAAACCGCGTCCAGTGGATGGACGGTGCATTCTTCCTGATGACCCACTCCGAATTCAATGGCGCCTTTGGCAAAGGTTCGGAAACGTCTTACATGGGCTACGACAGCAACGAAAAAATGTACACGTATGACTCTTTCAACAGCCTGGGTGAAGCCGACCACGCCAAAGGCAAAGTGGAGGGCGACACTTGGACTTGGCAGAGCGAGACAAGGATGGGCCCGCAGACCGTAAAAGGACGCCTCACCATTAAGATGCTTTCAGCCACAACATACAACTTCAAGTTCGAAATGTCCCCCGACGGCGCCCACTGGAATACCGTACTGGAAGGCAAAGACACGAAGAAGTAGATAGCCACCGGATCTCCGGGACGAGGCGCTCGTCTCGACAGTCGTTGGCGTGACGGGCGTGTACTACAGCTGTCTTTTTCGGCATGGCGACGTCACGCCAACTATCGTTTCTCCAGTCCGGCTTCATCTTGCCCGAAACTGGATCGTGAAAACCAGAACGTCGAAAAGCACGTGGGCGAGGATGGCGGGCCAAAGTGATTTTCGCGTAATTGCCGCATACGCAAAGAGGCACCCAGAGCAAAAGTGCTTTAGGAATAGGGTGGGAGATTGATTGCCTCCATGAGCCAGCGCAAAAACGCAGGACTGGATAGCTCCGGCAGCAGCGATGTTGCTGGTCAAAAGATGAAATTGAGGGAGAAGTAGGCCCCGAAAGATGACCTCCTCCGTGACGCCAGCCGAGACCGCTACAAACAGAGTGAAGACGTATTGATGGCCAGTCGTTGCGTGTCCCACGGAAGAGGGGCTAAAAGGTCCGAAATACCTGAGGAGGTGATCGTTTAAGTAGATCAGTAGAACTATGATTCGGGCAATTTTGATGTCCTTCCGCAACTCCGGGAGCGAAGACCCAGGCTGCCCCATGGCGTTCGCAAATCGAACCCCGCTGGCCCGAATACCTCTGTAGGCAACGAAAAAAAGTACCCATTCAACAATAACGACAAAAAGTCTGGCCTCCATCCTGAACGGCACTTGATGGTGAGAAGGATGGCGAGGGACACGATGCTCAAGGACTGCGATGAGAGGAAAAAAGACGACCAACCCCACTGTGTACCACGTGAAACGGGGACTTGCTTGATCGACAGAAAAATTTCTGGCAGACCCACTTGCTGGAACGACGGTTTCCATCTTCATGCTCGCAAATGGCCACTCTACGTGTAGGTAATTGATTCTGTCGAGGGATTCCTGCTGCAGTGAAGGCGATTGCACTCATGGACCAATGGTCAACCGGCCGATATTCGAAAGTTTCGTTACTCATGTTACTGGCCAGGGATCGAGATTGCCTTCATCATCAGTTTGAATGGCGGCGATGAGCATTGAATCAGCAACTCGAAATACTACCTGGTGCGGACGTGCAAGCACCATCGGTCTTTTCTTTTGGTTTCTCTACTGGTTCAAAAATGAACCTAAGACTCCCATCAGACAGGTTTTCCTTTTGGGGGGGCCGTTGGCTCTGATCCACTGGTTCGCCATCCTAGCCGCGAGAAGGCGTTCCGGCTTGGGTCTACTTTCTCCCTCTTGGACTGCTCTTGATAATCGTGATCGCCGCCCTTTCGGGTGGTATCCATCTCGCTTATTGCCGAGATCGGATCGGATGAGAGGCCGGACGGGAGCCCTCCGAAATTATCGACGTGCTCGAGGCGCAGGTCCGAAAAGGGCCCCGGCAACGATGCAGGTAAGCACCGCAATGCGAAAAAGTAGCTGACCTGATCGTGGTCTGGCGCAGGCGAGATTGGTGCAAGCCGGCACGGCCCCTTGCCCCGACCTCGGCTTCTCCCCAGGTCCGTCAAGCCCCTGAGACACCACCCGACCAACGGCTGAGCGCGCCTTCCAGATAAAAATTAAATTCGCGCCAGGATGCAGCTTCGGAGTGAGGACTGTGTCCTCCGGATGCGATTACGTGCATCTCGGCATGGGGTAGCTCGCCTCGGATGGCGTCGAGTTCCCAGGCTTCGGTACGAGGGTCTTGCGCTCCGTGAATGAATGCAGACGGAACGCCCAGCTTCGAGAGTCGGCCGTCAAAAAGATCGCGTGCTGCTCCGTTCGCTGAGCGGGCAATGTCGAGCCAGGCTTGTCCCTCGCTGCGCAGCAACTGACTCCAATAAGGGTCGCCATGTTCTTTTTTCAGAATGTCAGCGACGCGCAGACCAAATGATTCCGGCTCCGAGGCCATGGTTTGAAAGAAACGTCGCGAGCTGACCTTCTCGCGATCATAGTGAAACGCCTCCAGCACCAGGCCGATGCACCTCTCGGGCTTGCTCATGCCGAGCATGGCTGCGATCACGGCGCCGTCGCTATGTCCCCAAAAAATACAGCGGCGCACATCCAAGGCATCCAGAAATAGGAGCGTCTCTTCCACCCCTCGTTTGTGCAGGTCTGGACCAAAGATGGCGGGTTTGGTGGAGCGCCCATAGCCTGACCGGTCCGGGATCAGAATACGGAAATCTTTAATCGCTTGCGCTTGCCCGTCCAGCGGGTAGATGTCGTATCCCCAGCCCCCATGCAGGAAGACGATGGGCACTCCCGATCCGGACTCGCGGTAGTAGATTTCTGCAGGCCCAGCGGCGAGGGGAGTATCACGCAACCTGACCAAGGGCAAATTCAAGTCCTCCGGAACACAGATGCATCAGGTTCAATGATCGAATCAAGTCAGGCACACAGGGCAGCAATCACGATCCGGTTCTACCCCAGTCGAATTCGCTGAACTGCTCACGCAACCGCGACTTCAGCAATTTCCCAGTCGACGTATGCGGCAGTTCCGCGAGAAAGACAAATTCATCGGGCAGCTGCCACTTCGCAAACTTATCCCCAAGGAAGGTGCGCAGTTCTTCGTTGGACACCTGCGCTCCATCTTTCAGCACGACACATGCCAGCGGACGTTCCTGCCACTTGGAGTGGCGGATCGCGATGACCGCCGCTTCTTTAATCGCGTGATGCCCGACCAGTGCGTTCTCCAGATCGACCGAACTGATCCACTCCCCGCCCGACTTGATCAGGTCTTTGGTGCGGTCGGTGATCTTCATGTACCCGTCGGCATCAATCGTCACGACGTCTCCCGTACGCAGCCATCCGTCTTTCGTCCACTTGTCCTGCTCTTCGGGAAGCTTGTAGTAACCCGCGGCAATGAAGGGGCCGCGCACCTGCAACTCGCCGTAAGTCGTGCCGTCCCAGGGGATCTCTCCCTCATCGCCGACCGCACGCATTTCCACCAGCGGCGACGGCAAGCCTTGCTTGGCGCGGATTTCGTACTTCCGATCTTCGGGCCAGTTCGCCATCTCTGGTTTGAGCGTCGAAGTCGTCGCGATTGGGGTGGTTTCGGTCATGCCCCAGGGCTGGATGACACGCACGCCAAACTTGTCGAAACGGCGGAAGAGACTCTCCGGGGCCGCTGATCCGGCAACCACAATGCGCATGCCCTCGACCAGTTTCCACCGCTGCGGGTTGCGCTCCAGGCAATCAATCACGCCCAGCCAGATGGTCGGCACTCCTCCCGTCAAGGTGACTTGTTCGCTCGCCAGCAAAT
>DASRDJ010000201.1:0-14883 GCA_035652655.1 Terriglobales bacterium | reverse complement strand
AATCGCGTTACCGCTCCCTGGTGCAGAGCGCCGTGGTTGGCATCTTTCGGGCGACCCGTGATTGGCGCTTCCTCGAAGTCAATCCCGCCGTGGCTTCGATGTTGGGATACGCATCGTCGGCTGAGTTCCTGGAACACCGGCGCGAGGAGCTCTTCGTGGATCCGAAGGCCAAATCTGAAGTGCAGATAAATTTCCTGCGCCGCGGAAGATTTGAGAGCGTTGAGACTCGCTGGCGCCGCAAAGACGGATCGGTCATCACCGTGCGCCTGAGCGGCCGCGGTGTCCGGGACGAACGTGAGGGCACCGAAGTCTTCGAAGTCATCGCGGAGGACGTCACCGAACGCAAGGCGCTCGAGGATCAGTTGCGGCAGGCCCAGAAGATGGAAGCGGTCGGAAAATTGGCAGGAGGGGTTGCACACGACTTCAATAACCTGTTGACCGTGATCACCGGCTATAGCCAGATTCTGATGGACCAGCATGCGAAAAACGCACAGGCATCGCACTCGATCGAACAGATTTTCAAGGCCGCCGACCGGGCAACATCACTGACCCGGCAACTTCTGGCCTTCAGTCGCCGCCAGATGCTTCAGCCCCGGCTGGTCAGTCTCAACGCCCTGGTCCGCAATCTGGAGAAAATGCTTCGCCCGCTATTGGGGGAACGGATACAGATTGTCATCCGATCGTCGTCCGATCTTGGAGGAGTGCGTGCCGACCCAAGCCAGCTGGACCATATCCTGATGAATCTCGCCGTGAATGCCCGTGACGCGATGCCCAGGGGCGGCACTCTTACGGTCGCAACCGCCAACGCCGACCTTGGAGATGCCTTCGCCCGAACGCATCCGGGTGCCACGCCCGGTCAGTACGTCGTGCTTTCAGTAAGCGACACCGGTACGGGCATGGACGAGCACACACTGACGCACCTGTTCGAGCCTTTTTTCACGACCAAAGAGCCCGGTAAGGGTACAGGGCTTGGTCTTTCCATGGTGTATGGCTTCGTCAAGCAGAGCGGCGGATACATCACCGTGGATAGCAAGCTGGGCGAAGGAACGATTTTTCAGATCTACCTGCCGCGGGTTGACAGCGTCGAGGAGGCACCCGCGATCGAAGCCATTCCTCTACTGCGCGCGGTCGGCTCGGGAACCATCCTGCTGGTCGAAGACGAAGATGCTGTACGAAGTCTCGTCGAAACCATCCTCACCGCGGATGGGTACAAGATTCTGGTCGCAAATTCACCGGTTCAAGCGGTAGACATCTGCGGATCGTTCTCCGGCGTCATCGACGTGCTGCTGACCGACGTGATTATGCCAGAAATGAGCGGGCCCGAATTGGCCGAGGAATTACTCATGGTCCGCCCTGATTTGAAAGTTATCTACATGTCCGGTTATGCGGGAGAACACCTCGACGAAGAAGGAGTCAACGCGGAGGGCGCTTCCCTCCTTCAAAAACCCTTCACTGCCGCCGCCCTAGAGGACAAGATCCGGCAGACGTTAAGGTCGTCAGTCTCCTCCTAGATTGTGCAGTTTCGCGAAATGATGGATTTGAGATGTTCCCGTATTACCGCAAACGTTTGTGTCGAGTGTGCAGATAGTTGCATACCGACCCCCTTCCTGGGCCAGCGTCTTTCTCGCTAAGTATCTGAAATTAAACCAAGAGCTGGAATGGTTACTTTTGGCACCTTAACTGCAACCTTTCGTAACCCAGGCGCTTTTGTGTGCTAGGGAGGGGTCTCGATCCCCCGAGATTCAAAACAGTAGTTGCTGTCGAAGAATGATGTGTGGGTTCAGGAGGGTAGTCATGAGGCGAGTATTTATTCTGGCGGTGCTGGCGTTGGCGTTGCCGTTGATGGCCTATGCCGATAGCAGCATTGGCTTAACCAACAAGGGCGGCACCATCACCGGGAACGCAGCCGGACTGTCCTTAAGTGGGTCGATTCTCCAAATCTATGGATCCGCAGTAGGCTCGAATCTCGGCACTGTCACCTTCACGACGGGAGCCTTCACCAGCGGCGATGTCATGATGGGCGGAACGTTGGCGCCAGGTGGCACATTTACGGTTACGGGGAACGGAACGAATGGAGTTCCGAATGGCGTGATCTTCAGTGGCACCTTTACCGGCGACGTAAAGTGGACGCTTACAACGTTGGCGAACGGGACGCATAACTACACGCTGTCAGGAGCGATCGCGGATGCCACCGGCAAAGTCGGCGCCACGTCGCAACTGACGGGCAACTCTGGCAAGGGCTTCTTCAACGGCACCCTTAGCCTTGAAAGCGGCGACACCAACCTCACAGTACCGGAGCCCGGAACCTTGGGCCTGCTCGGGACAGGGCTCGTGGGAATCGCCGGCTTAATGCGTCGGAAATTCTGGACAAAGTAACCCTGGCTGAACCAAAAAGCCCCGTTGCGCACGGGGCTTTTTTCTTTGCATCCATGCGTTCCCTCATCTCGGCTAGGTAACCTGCACCCTCCTATTGGTCCAAGGCTGACAATTCGCGCATCCATCCCTCTATTCGTCTGAAATTAAAGGAATTTTGCATCTCAAGAGTGGTCATCTTGAACAGTCACCGATTACTGCCGTAACCCGCGCAAGGGGGTTTCGTATTGACCCTTACTGCCCCCGACCATAGATTCGCCTGCAGGGGGTTGTATGAAGGACATCCATGAGGTATTGCGCCGTAAGCAGGCCAAATACGCGCAACTGGCCAAGCAAATTGAAGCCCTGCAGCAGGCCGCGGAAAAACTTCGTGAAGTAGCGCCCTTGCTGGCAGAAAACGAAGAGGACGACAACGTGGTTCTGGCTGAGATGGACGACGAAACCGCTCAGCCCGCAGCCATGGCAGCCAAGGCGTCGGCTTCGCAAGGCAGCCCTGCCCCGGCAAAGTCCGGACGCCCGGTGGCCCCGCGCTGGCCGTAGAAACACCGTCCTAACACTGATCGCTGCTTTATGAATCTTCAGACACTGCTTGTTACCAAAGACGATGACGCGGCCGAGATACTCAGCCGCGTGCTGGCCAGCTTCGCCGTGAGCGTGGAGCGCTTCAGCGAGGTTGAAATCGCCTTGCAGCGCCTTGGCGAACAGCGCTTTGACGGACTGATCGTCGATTTCGCGGAACCCGAAACCGCCCGCCAACTCTTGCAGGCCGCTTATCTTTCGAAGCCCGGCGCGATGATCACGATGGCTCTGGTAAGTAACGAGGCAGCCATTCGCGAGACCTTGCAGAACGGGGCGAAGTTCATCCTGCACAAACCGGTAAGCGCGGAACAAGCCGCCGCCACGCTACAAGCGGTAACGGCCATGCTCCGGCGCGAGCGCCGCCGTTCGTTTCGCGTTCCCGTGCAGGCGCCCGTGCAAATTACCGTGTCGACCGGCGATCCACTCGAAGGCATCATGCTCGACCTCAGCCAGACCGGCATGGACGTTTTGGCGGCCCAGCCCCTGCTGCCCACAGCGGTGATCAACCTGAAATTCGCATTGCCGGATGGCAGCGCAGACATCGACGCGCATGCGGAAGTGGCTTGGGCCAACCCGAACGGCCAATCGGGCGTGCGTTTCATGGATCTCTCCGAGACTCAAATCGAATCCCTGAAGACCTGGCTCCTGGCGAACTGTCCTGACGTGCCTTTGGAAGAGGCGGAGCCGGTTTCGATTTGCAGGCTAACCGACCTGAGTCTGGGCGGCTGTTACGTTGAAACTGCCTCGCCCTTCCCGGAACAGGCCCTGGTGGATCTTTGCCTGAAAGCGGGAGGCATGGAAATCCACGCCGATGGCGTGGTGCGAGTCATGCATCCGAGCTTTGGAATGGGGCTGGAATTCCCCAGCCGTACCGACCAGCAACGCGAAACGGTCACGCACTTTATCGAGTTTCTGACCAGTCGGCCCGGGACTCTGCCGGAATTGCTGATCTCCCCGAAATCCCTGGTGGCCGATGAAAATCAGTTCGCTACCGGCGCCGCGACCGGGCACGATCATCTTGAAGATCCTCTGCTCGATCTCCTGCGAAGCGCCCAGACGTTGACGAAAGATCAGTTTCTGGCGGAACTCCATCGCCAACGCAACCCGGAAGCCGTCGCCTCGTCGTAGGAAACTGCCGGCAAGCCTTCCTGCAAACCAGTCCCTCAAATACCAAAAGACTCACGAAGTCTGAACCCCGTCTCTGGTCCAGGTCCATGAGTCTCCTGTGGTCTGTTCCACCTCGATGACGTGAACTTAGTCGAGAACTGTTACAGCCATGTTTCAGCGGGGTGAAATCTCTGTAAAAGTCGCACACCTTGTTGCCGAAGATCACCCGCCCTCGTGACGCAAATCACTGTCGTAGGGTTTGCGCAGCCGTAGCGTGAAAGTGAAAGATCCGGGAGGTTGCCATGTCGACTGTTCAGGCCAGTCCTCGCCTCGCCCTCAAGAACGTGCTGGTTCCCACCGATTTCAGTGACGCCTCAAAAAAAGCTCTGGCATATGCGCGAGCCTTTGCGGAAGACTACGGGGCGAAGATCTACGTGAGTCACGCTGTGAATCCGACGCCGCCCATCTTCATGCCCATGGAGCCCATTCCGATCGATTTGGATGGGGAGTGGCAGGATGCGCAAGCCCAACTCAATCGGTTCGTTGACGACAACATCCTAAAAGTCTCTCCCTACGAAGCCATCCTGGGCCGGGGGGAAACCTGGAATGTCATCGACGACATTATCCGGACGCACGCGATCGACCTGATCATTTTGGGCACTCGCGGCAAGCACGGCCTTAAGAAGTTCCTGTTCGGTTCTGGAGCCGAGAAGATCTTTCGCCACGCCGACTGTCCGGTGCTGACCATCGGCCCGAACGTCGAGGCTCCGACCGGCGACATCGCGGCATTCCAGCACATCGTGTTCGCTACCGACTTCTCTGCCGGATCGCTGCAAGCGCTTCCCTACGCCCTTTCTCTGGCGGAAGAAAATCAAGCGACCCTGAGTTTCCTGCACGTCATGCCCATGGTGATTCCGCAAAGGCAGGCCGAGATAGCCGAGATTATTCGAAAACGCCTGCAGGTATTGATCCCTTCCGATGCCGAAGATTGGTGCCATCCCTCCGCCGTAGTGAACTTCGAATTCCCCTCGGAAGGCATCCTGCACGTTGCTGAAGAACAGTGCGCCGACCTGATCGTAATGGGCGTTCACAAACGAGCGTCGCGCGCCGCATCGCATCTGCCCTGGGCCATCGCTTACGAGGTGATGTGCCATGCGCACTGCCCGGTACTCACGGTTCGCGGTTGATCAGGCAATTTCTTCGACACGCCGAGCGCAGCTTCTCGCAAGCTGCGCTTTTCTTTTGCGGAATGGGCCCTCTACCTCAGATGTGGCCCGCGCTGATAGAGTGAAAAGCAGACAACTGCCGGAGATCTCAAAACTGAACCCCGACCCTGCCGCCGAAACGTCGCTCTTGGCTGATTCTGAAAAAACGACAAGTCGCGGTTCCTCCCTATTCCCCATTCCGGCGTTGTTCATCATGGGCGCGGCGTTCGCCGTCGTCGTTCCGTTCTTTTTCCTCGGAAACCCTTCGGGCCACGACTTCGAATTTCACGTTCCATCCTGGATGGAAGTCGTCAACCAATGGAAGCAGGGGGTGCTGTATCCGCGCTGGGCGGAGTTCGCGCATTTCACCTATGGAGAAGCACGCTTTCTCTTTTATCCGCCGGCCTCGTGGTCGTTGGGCGCAGTGCTGGGCACGTTGCTGCCCTGGAAGATCGCCCCGGGCGCTTATGTATTTTGTACCCTGGCCGCCTCGGGTTGCACGATGTTCCTGTTGGCGCGGCGATATCTGCCGCGGAACGACGCTATCTTTGCGGCCGCGCTGTATGCGGCGAACCCTTACTACATCGTGGTGATCTATTGGCGTAGTGCACTTGCCGAGTTGCTTGCGGGTTCACTGCTGCCGGTTCTTTTGCTCGTGATCTTGCGCGATCATGACAAGGGTCGCCGGATAGTCGTACCGCTCAGCCTGGTGGTGGCGGCCGCGTGGCTGACGAACGCTCCTTCCGCAGTGATGGTGAACTACTCGCTGGCCTTGCTGATTGTGATCATGGCGATCACCTTCCGCCAACCGAAATTAATCTTGTATGGCGCATTCGCCGTCGGCCTGGGAGCGGCGCTCGCCGGCTTCTACCTGATCCCTGCCGCCTTGGAAGAAAAGTGGGTGAATATCGCCCAAGTGCTTGCCCCCGGCTTGCGGCCACAAGACAATTTCTTCTTTACCCTTATCAATGACATCGAGCACAACCGCTTCAACCTGGTGGTATCACTCGTAGGAGCATCGGAAGCCGTTCTGTTCACGGTGGCCGCGTTTGTTTCGCGGCGATGGGACGAAGACTCGCATGCTCCGTGGCGAACGCTTGCTGGCTGGGGAGCGGCTGCCTCTTTAATGATGCTCCCCGTAACCACGATATTCTGGCAATACCTGCCAAAGCTCCGTTTTGTGCAGCTTCCGTGGCGCTGGTTGCTTTGCCTGAACGTCGCCTTCGCTTTACAGCTGACCGTAGCGTTCCGGCGATGGATTGCCCGTGCGATGATCTGCTGCGCCATGCTTGCAGTTCTCTGGATCGCCTGGCACAGAGTGCAAGAGCCGTGGTGGGATACCGCTGCCGACATCCAGGAAATGCACGACTTTATCGAGGACGGGGAAGGCTACGAAGGTACCGATGAGTATGTTCCGGTGGGCGTTGATGCCTCTGACCTCGACAAAAATGCTCCTCGAGTCAGGACGGTCAGCGGAAGGGCCGTAAAGGTGAACGTGCAGACCTGGGCCGCCGAGACCAAGACCTTCACCGCCGAGAGCGCCCGACCTGAAGAGTTGCGTTTGCGGCTTTTTAACTATCCGGCGTGGCGCGTGGAAGTGAATGGCAAAAATGTGTCTACGTACACGCAGCCGAACACGGGCGAGATCCTGATTCCTGTGAGTGCGGGGATGAATCGCGTGCAGGTAGAGTTCTCTCGTACCCGCGACAGGCTGGCGGGGGCCGTATGCTCGATCGCAGGGCTCGTGATGTTGCTGGTCTGGAAATTCCGATTCGAGAAAGAATCTGGGCCCACGTCAACGTCTTCGGACGTGGTTGTGAAATGAGCGCAAAACGTATCCTGATCGCCACATCGAACCCCGGCAAGCTGCGCGATTTCACCGGCGCGGCCGCGACACATAACGTCTCCGTCGCAGGCCTCCCCAACTTCAGATCTCTGCCGCCGGTTGTGGAAGACGGTAAAACCTTCGAAGAGAACGCCCGCAAGAAGGCAGAGCAGTACAGCCTAGCCGCCCCGGGGGAAATTGTTCTCGCGGACGATTCAGGCCTTGAGATTGACGCCTTACAAGCAGCTCCCGGTGTTCACTCAGCCCGCTACGCCGCCAAGAATCCGCAGGACGTTGGACCGAATACTGATGACCATGCTAACAATGCCCGCGTTCTGCGGGAACTTCAGGGCATCCCTCCCGAAAAACGCACGGCGCGCTTCGTCTGCGTGATTGTCGCCGCACGCGACGGGCGTGGGCTGGCAACGTTTCGAGGCGTTGCCGAGGGCGTGATTCTTGATCACCTTCAAGGTACGAATGGATTTGGCTACGATCCGATGTTTTACTTCCCCGCCATCGACAAGACCTTCGCCGAGCTCACTGCCGAAGAGAAGGCAAAGTACAGCCACCGGGGAGCCGCGTTTCGGAAAGCGCTCGAGTGGCTCGACACGTTGGTCGACTAATGCGGTTGCGCTGCTTTTGCGGTCTTGGACGGGCAAAACATGCGGCCTTTTTGGCGGAAGTGACGGCTGTATCTGTGTGTATCCTTGGTTCACCGTCCTTTCTTGACTTCATTCGCGTTGCGCCAAGATAATAAAGGGTTCGCTTGTCATTTCTAGCGTGTTAAGGAGCGGTCATCGTGGCGACAACCGCCAGTCCTGCGGCCCCGGTTCTCAAGCGCGGAGTCGCTCCGCTACGTGCCGGCCAGGGTACTTCATTCCTGCTACGCCGGCTGCATTCCTTGACCGGAATCATTCCAGTCGGCGCGTTCCTCTTCGAGCACATTCTGATTTCAAATGCCTCTGCCATCAGCGGTCCGGACGCTTACACCCGGCAGGTCCACTTCCTGGCGAATCTTCCGCTGGTATTTTTCCTCGAGCTGTTCGGCATTTGGATTCCGATCCTGTTTCACGGACTGTTCGGCTTCTACATCTGGTTCCGCGGGGACGGAAACACGATGCAGTATCCCTGGACCGGCAACTGGATGTACACCCTCCAGCGCTGGACGGGCGGCATCGCTTTCATTTACATCGTGTGGCACACCTACACGATGCGCTTCACAGGCATCGATCTGCACGATGCGGCATCGCAATCTTTTGCCAAGGTGCAAGCCGAAGTTCACAATCCCCTACTCTTCCTCTTCTACGTAGTCGGGTTGGTCGCGGCTTCCTGGCACTTCGCCTATGGCATCTGGTTGTTCTCGGCAAAATGGGGAATCGTGACCGGCGAGCACGCGCAGCAAAGACTTCTGCGTGTGTGCCTGGCGTTCTTTCTTTTGTTGAGCGTCGTCGGGTTGGTAAGCCTCTACACGTTTCGCATGCGTTTCCAGCAACCGGGCGCCGAAGGCAATATCGTGAATTCGAGCCATGGCGCAGCTTCCCTTCCCGAAAGGCCGGTGAATTGAGATGGCAGCAGCTCCCAAGATCATTGTGGTAGGCGGCGGATTGGCTGGCCTGGCCGCCGTTATCAAGATTGCCGAGATGGGCGGCAACGTTGACCTGTTTTCGATAGTGCCGGTGAAGCGCTCGCACTCGGTGTGCGCTCAGGGCGGAATCAATGCCGCCAAGAATCTGAAGGGTGAGGGCGACTCCACTTGGCAGCATTTCGACGATACCATCTACGGCGGCGACTTCCTCGCCAATCAGCCTCCAGTGAAGGCGATGTGCGACGCTGCCCCGGGCATCATCGACCTGCTCGACCGCATGGGCGTGCCTTTCAACCGCACGCCAGAGGGTCTCCTCGACTTTCGCCGCTTCGGCGGCACTCTGTATAACCGGACGGCCTTCGCCGGTGCCACCACCGGCCAGCAACTTCTGTACGCCCTCGACGAGCAGGTGCGGCGCTACGAATCTGAGGGCAAGGTTAAGAAGTACGAGCATTGGGAATTCTTGTCCGCTGTGCTCGATGGCAACCGCGTCTGCCGCGGCATTTGCGCGATGGATCTGCGCACCATGGAGATCCGCACCTTCCCCGCGGACGCCATCATCATCGCGACGGGAGGCATCGGCGCTATCTTCGGCAAGTCCACGAACTCTGTTGTCTGCACGGGCTCGGCGCAGTCGGCTCTCTATCAGCAGGGCTGCTACTACGCGAACGGCGAATTCATCCAGGTACATCCGACCTCGATCCCGGGTGAAGACAAGCTGCGCTTGATGTCGGAGTCAGCGCGCGGCGAAGGTGGCCGGGTGTGGGTCCCCAAGAAGCAGGGCGACAACCGCGACCCCAAGAGCATTCCGGAAAGCGAGCGCTGGTACTTCCTGGAAGAGTGGTACCCGAAGTACGGCAACCTGGTCCCGCGTGATGTTGCGACGCGAGCCATCTTCAAGGTTGTGTACGAACACAACCTCGGCATCGATGGCAAGCCGATGGTCTATCTCGACCTGACCCACGTCGATCGCAAGATCCTCGACAAGAAGCTCGAGGGCATTCTCGAAATCTACGAGAAGTTCGTCGGCGATGATCCACGCGACACGCCCATGAAGATATTCCCCGGCATGCACTACACCATGGGCGGCTTGTGGGTCGATTACAAACAGTCCACAAATATCCCAGGCGTCTACTCAGCCGGGGAAAGCGAATATCAGTACCACGGTGCCAACCGCCTGGGAGCGAATTCGCTGGTGTCGTGCATATGGGGCGGCTTCATCGCCGGACCGGCCTCCGTGCAGTACGCGCGCGGACTGCAGAAGTCAGACGGCAACGGATCGCACGAGTCCGAACGCAAGCGCCAGCAGGAAATCAACGACAGCCTGATGAAGGCGGACGGCTCCGAGAATCCGTTCAAGATCTGGCAGGAACTGGGCGAGGAGATGACCAAGAACTGCACGGTCATCCGTTACAACAAGAATCTAAAAGAGTGCGACGCCAAGTTGGTCGAATTGCTCGAGCGCATGCAGAAAATCAATTTGAGCGATCGGAGCCAGTGGGCAAATACCACGATTGCGTTCACGCGGCAACTGTACAACATGTTGCAGCTGTCGCGAGTAATCGCGCAGGGAGCCGCGATGCGTGACGAGTCACGGGGGGCCCACTACAAGCCGGACTTCCCCGAGCGCGACGACAAGAACTGGCTCAAGACGACAAAGGCAACGTTTGCGCCCGACGCCGACGAGCCGAAATTCGAGTTCGAGCCAGTGGATGTTTCGTTGATACCACCGCGGCCAAGAAAGTACGACGCGGCGAAGTGAAGCATTCAGCACTTGGCACTTAGCATTTGGCCCCTCGTTTCACGTTGTAACGTCGAGACAAAAGTCAGGAGGCTAAATGCCAAGTGCCAAAGGCCAAATGCCAGGTTTTGAAATTGAGCTAGCAGCTAAAGGCTAAGAGCTAATGGCTAATTCCGTAATCATCAAAATCAAGCGCCAAGACTCCCCAAACTCAAAGCCCTACTGGGACGAGTTCGAGCTTCCGTACAAGCCGGGCCGCAACGTTATCTCCGCGCTCATGGAGATCGCCGCCAACCCGGTCACTCGCGACGGCAAGAAGACCACTCCCATCACCTACGACTCCAATTGCCTCGAGGAAGTCTGCGGTTCCTGCGCGATGCTGATCAACGGGCGCTCCCGAATGGCCTGCTCTGCCCTGCTCGATAAATTGGAACAACCGATCCGCCTCGAACCATTCTCCAAGTTCCCGATCGTGCGCGATCTCGCCACCGACCGCAGCGTGCTCTTTGAAAACTTGAAGGCGGTGAAGGCGTGGGTGCCGGTCGATGGCAGCTACGATCTGGGCTCCGGCCCGCGGGTTTCGCCTGAAGAGCAGGAACAAATGTACCCGCTGTCGCGCTGCATTTCCTGCTGCTGTTGCATGGAGGCCTGCCCACAGTTCAACGAGGACACCGGTTTCGTGGGAGCGGCGACGATCTCGCAGGTGCGTCTGTTCAACTCGCATCCCACAGGAGGGGTTCTGAAACGCGAGCGCTTGACGGCACTGATGGGCGACGGCGGGATCCAGGAGTGCGGTTACGCACAAAACTGCGTGGAAGTTTGCCCGAAGGACATTCCGCTGACCACTTCGATTGCCGAAGTCGGCGGCGACGTCATGAAGCAGGCATTGGGAGACCTGGTCCGCAAGTAAGTGTGGGGCGGACACTCCTGTCCGCCGCCTTTGTTTTGATTCTTGAAATTTGGAGGGACAGGAATGTTCGCCGACGGGGCGGTTACGATCGTTCCACGGGAGAACAATAACTTACCGTCAGTAACCCTCGACACGGTTACTGATATTCCCCCCTTGGTAACGGTGAAAAACGCACTTTTGGATTGGCTTTCTTGACAGCTAGGGTAGACTAGCTTCCTGCTCCAAGCCACTGGAGCCTCTCCCCGAGTTCAAGGCCATTTCGATCTATATGGGAACTGGACGGTTTCGACTCTGGCTAGCGGTAGCGACCCTGATTGTTTCCAGTCAGGCGTTCGCGCTCCATAGCTACACTACGAAGCGTTCCAACTCCCGCAAACTCAGCAAACATCATGTGCGACGGTTGCGATGGAACCCGATGTTCCGTCCCTCTCACGAATCTTTGCTGCGGCAGAACGAAGAAATTGACCGTCTCGACCTGCCCCGTATTCAAGACGACGATGAATTGGAAGCGTTGAAGGCGAGCCAGGCCCTGGTCGGAATCCGCACCGGACAAACGTTACGCATCGATCCGCGGCTCGATCCCAATCGCCGTTTCTGTCGTCCGTGGACGCGCGATTTTGTCGAGGACCTGAGCCAGGCATACTACCGCCAGTTCCACGAGCAGATTCAGGTGAACTCAGCGGTTCGCACCGTGAAAGTTCAGATCAAGCTTCGCCGCCACAATCGCAATGCCGCCCCTGCGGAAGGCGAAACGGCTTCCTCACACCTTGCTGGCCTGACGCTCGATATTCAGCGCCGCGGCATGTCGAAGACGCAGGTTCATTTCGTGGAGCGCTACCTGTTCTACCTGCGTGCCCTTGGCCTGGTCGAGCCCGAAGAAGAGCGCCGCCAGTGGGTCTTCCACGTGATGGTCTCCGAGCGCTACGCCAGCTGGCGTCAGACACAGAGTGTCGCCCACTGGGACGGCAGCGCCTTCGAAGAAGAACTCAGCCAGAAGTAGTTCCTTCCCGACTTCACATGATTGTCTTGATGGCCGGACTCCCGGGCACCGGGAAATCCGCGTTAGCCTCCGCCCTCTCCGAACATCTTTCCGGAAGCGTTCTGAGTAAAGACGCCATCCGGCACGCGCTGTTTGCCCCGCGCGACGTCGAATACGCCACTGAGCAGGATGACTTCGTAATGGGGATCATGCTCCAGGCAGCAGAACGCATCCTTCAAGAACATCCGGAACGCTACGTTTTCCTCGATGGGCGTACCTTTTCCCGCCGCTATCAGGTCGAGCGCGTGATCGCTGCGGCCGAGGACTGGGGCCAGCCATGGAAGATCGTGGAGTGCATCTGCTCTGAAGAGACGGCTAGGGCGCGGCTGGAATCGCAGGCAAGCACCGGCGAGCACCCCGCCGTGAACCGCAGCTTTTCCCTTTACCGGGAGATCAAGCAGCGCTTCGAGCTAATCACGCAACCGAAAATCGTGATCAATACCGAAGATCCCTTCGAACAGTGCGCGGAGCGCGCTCTGGCGGCTCTGCTCTAGCGATCTGCGTAATGCGCGCCTGGTCCTATACAATTTCCCATTGGCCGATTGAAATCCTGCACTGAACCCTATGAACATCACCTTGCTCGCTTCCCTACTGGTCCTCGCCTCGTGGCCTTCCACCATTCTTGCTCAGACCTCCGCCGCCGGTCCGACCGTCACTCCCAAAGCACAACAAATTCACAATTCGGCCATTGTGGTTGATACCCATGCGGACACGCCCCAGCGCTTTCTCGACGGAGGCTTCGATATCGGGAGCACCGATCCGGCGGACAACGGCCACGTCAGCCTCGACAAGGCACGCGCAGGCAATCTGGGAGCTGAGTTCTTTTCGATCTGGGTCGATCCGCGCATCAACCCAAACCACTACGCGCAGAAAACGCTCGATCTGATCGACTCGGTGTATCAGCAGGCCGCGCATCATCCTGACCGCATGATGATGGCCTTCACCGTCGACGACATCGAGCACGCCCACAAAGAACACAAACTGGCTGCACTCATGGGCATCGAAGGTGGCCACTCGATCGAAAACGATATTCACCTTCTGCGCGATTTCCATCGGCTCGGAGTCCGCTACATGACCCTGAGCTGGTCTAATACCAACGAATGGGCCGATTCGTCCGGCGACATCAACGACACCAAGATTCAGCATCACAACGGCCTGACCGATTTCGGGAAGGATGTCGTTCTCGAGATGAACCGGCTCGGAATGATGGTCGATATTTCCCACGTCGCCGACAAAACTTTCTGGGACGCGATCGCTACCACCAAGGCACCGGTGATCGCATCGCATTCCTCGGCGCGCGCTCTCGTCAATCATCCCCGCAACATGACCGACGACATGCTGCGCGCAGTGGCCAAGAACGGGGGCGTGGTGCAGGTGAACTTCTTCTCCGGCTTCGATGACCCGAAGTTTCTGGAAGCTTCGAACGCGCAGGCCAAAGACCGCGACGCCGCCGTGGAAATGCAGCTCTCAAAAATCCGCGCTGAGGGAAAACCTCTCACCTACCTTGATGAAGACACCATCGAGCGGGAATGGCTAGGAAAGATTCCCCGACCGCCCTTCAGCACGCTTATCGACCAAATCGATCACATTGCCAAAGTTGCAGGAGTCGATCACGTCGGCCTGGGCTCGGACTTTGATGGCGTGAGCGGAGCGACTCCAGCCGGGATCGACTCCGCCGCGGACCTGCCCAAGATCACGCAGGCCCTGCTGGACCGAGGCTACTCCGCCGACGATATCCGCAAGATATTGGGCGGCAATCTACTGCGCGTGCTCCGCGAAGTCGAGCGCGTAAGCGCTGAGATGCAGGCCGCGCAGCACTCTGCGCAAAAGTAGCATCGAACATGCCGGATCACCTAGCAAGGCCCTCCGGTGTCGTACAATTCTTGTATCCCGAATTACGCCAATTCACTTCTCCAAGGAGTCCGCATGCAACGAACACTCGGGCTTGCTCTCGTCATCGTCGCGTTTTCCCTATCGGCATGGCCGCAAGCGAAACCTGCAACCACCACTCCGCCCCACAGGGCAGCCGCAAAACCCGCTGCTGCCGACGCTGACGCGCCAGATCCCATCGCCATCATCGACACCACTGCCGGGAAAATGACCTGCACTCTGTTTCCCAAGACCGCTCCCATCGGCGTGGCCAACTTCATCGGCCTTTCCACCGGCACCAAGGACTGGACGATGCCGACGACCCACGCCAAGAAACACGGCGTGCCGCTCTACGACGGAACGATTTTCCATCGCGTGATTCCCTCCTTCATGATTCAGGGCGGCGATCCCGAGGGAACGGGCCGTGGCGACCCGGGTTACAAATTCAAGAACGAAACGTCCCCGGATCTCAATTTCGATCGCCCCGGACGCCTTGCCTATGCCAACGCTGGGCCCGATACCAACGGATCGCAGTTCTTTATCACTGAGGTTCCATATCCTAGCCTGAACGGTGGCTACACGATATTCGGCCAGTGCGACGACGCCTCTGTCGAACTCGTCAAGCAGATTGCCCGCATGGCCAGCGATCC
>DASRDJ010000200.1:0-5002 GCA_035652655.1 Terriglobales bacterium | reverse complement strand
GTCAATTCGCGCCGCGAGAAGCGCGAGTACGGGATCTTTGATTCCTTGAGCATCGCAAGCGACGCGGCTTCCCACGCATCGTCGTGGCCGGCCACCATCCAGAGCACGCCGATCCGATGAAGGAACTTTCGTTTCCATTTGCGCTCGTTCGCAGTCCAAAGACGTAGCGACCGCGCCGCCAACGCGGTGTACGGCTGATTAGGCCCGTACGTCCCACGCATGACCCGCGTTTCCCCGCCTGACGACGCTCGCGAGTTGCCAGGTCCCCATGCATCGATGAGAGTTACCCGGGCCCCGCAACGCAGCAGGGAAAGCGCGGTCCATCCGCCAAACGCACCTGCACCGACAACGGCGACATGAAGTTTGCGCATATTTAGAACCCGGCGGCGCTCTCTTGCCGGCCCGACAGGATACCGCACGCGGCGCGCGTGAAATAAAAGAGGAGCAAAGACTTTCAGCACTCAGCGCGCGCGAGTGCTAACTCTTGACAGTATTCCACTCAGCTTCCTAGAATCGAAGTTGGGAATTGCAACTGAATCGAATTCTAAGTTTCTGCATCTAAAGTATTTATTCGAGAGTTCCGCGACGCCACATTCGTCACTTCCGGCGTCCGGCTCAAGATGATACAAGAAGTGAGCTATGGCGCCTCCGGGGACGATAGGGAACCGAGAACGGGAGATCCTGACCGCGATTGTTGAAACGTTCATCGCCACCGGCGAGCCGGTCGGTTCTCGCGTGCTTTCGCGTTCCAATCGGGAAGGCCTAAGCCCGGCCACCATCCGCAATGTCATGGCGGATCTATCGGATGCCGGATTTCTGGAGCAGACCCATACATCTTCGGGCCGCGTACCTACGACGGAAGCGTATCGATATTACGTCGAACAGATCAGCGGTGAGACGCACCTGTCTGCCGGTGACGAGAACATCATTCGCGAATCGCTGGCGGGCACCACAGATGCTTCCGAGTTCCTTGAGCGGACGTCGCGTGTGTTGTCGCTGATTTCCAAGAACGTCGGTGTGGCGGTAGCTGTGCCCGGCGCCAAGAACGCGCTCGAGCATGTGTATTTCTCGCGCCTGGGCGATCAAAAGGTACTGGCAGTCGTGGTGACAAAATCTGGGCTGGTGCGCGATCGCGTCCTACGACTCGACATCTCGCAGCCCGACCTCGACGTCGCCGCCCGCTACATCAACGAAAACTTCCGCGGCTGGACGATGACCGATATGCGTTCCGAACTGCAGCGCCGTCTGGAGGCGGAGCGAAGCGAATACGACCAGCTCATGAAGTCGCTCGAGCAACTCTACAAGCAGGGTGCGTTGGCTGCCGAGCCTGATGCCCAGACCGTGTTCGTGGAAGGCGCCTCGAACCTCGTCGCGAACGAGCAGGATCGCCAGCGTCTGCAAGAAATGCTGAAGACGCTGGAGGAAAAGGGAAAGATCGTTCAGTTGCTTGAAGCGTATTTGGATGTGAAGCAGGAAGCTGTGCGCGTGGTGATTGGCCTGGATGATGCCGTCCCATCCATGAGCAACTTCGTGCTGATCGGCGCGCCGGCCCGGGTAGGCAGCGAGGTGATGGGATCGCTGGCCGTGATCGGCCCGACTCGCATCGACTATCAGCACACCATGACCGCCGTGTCATATATCGCGCGCCTCTTCGACAAAATTCTGAATGAATCGGAGTAACCACCAGCTTTATGGGTAAAACGAACGGAAAATCGAAACTCGATCCGCAAGAATTGGATCTGGAACATGAGTTGCCGGCCTCGGACGAAACTGACGAGGCAGAAGTCAGCGGAGTTCAAGCGACGACCGCGAAGTCCGTGGATGCGGATGAACTGCAGAAATTGCGCACTGAGCGCGATACGCTGATCGATCGACTGGCTCGTTTACAAGCTGAGTTTGAGAACGCGCGCAAACGCGCCGCCCGCGAACAGCAGGAGTTCCGGGATTTCGCGACTGCCGATGCAATCAAGGCTCTTCTGCCGGCACTCGATAGCTTCGAGCGAGCGCTGCAGGCGCCCACGAACCAGCTGAACGAATTCCGCGGCGGCGTCGAGTTGATCTACAAGCAACTGCAGGATGCTCTGGCGAAGTTGGGCGTGCGAGCGATCCCTGCCAAGGGCGAACGCTTTGATCCCCACGTGCATGAAGCCATCGAAATGGTCGAAACCACCGACGTGCCCGATCACCAGGTCGTCGACGAACTGCAGCGTGGCTACAAACTCAAAGATCGTCTGTTGCGGCCCGCGATGGTGAAAGTCGCGCAAAACTCCAAACACTAACGGCGGTCTCGCCCTTCACGCAGGAGGAAGGTCATTCTGACTAGTAACGTCAAACGCGACTATTACGAGGTGCTGGGAGTCGAGCGGAGTTGCGCTGAGCAGGAGATCAAGAGCGCCTACCGCAAGCTCGCCATGCAGTACCATCCGGACCGGAATCCGAACAATCCGGATGCGGAAGACAAATTCAAGGAAGTCACGGAAGCCTACGCGGTGTTAATTGACGCGGAGAAGCGTTCTGCCTACGACCGCTTCGGACATGCCGGCGTGTCGAGTTCAGGAGCCGGTGGGTTTGATCCAAGTGCATTCCAGGATCTCAGCGACATTTTTGGGGAGTTCTTCGGGATCGGAGATTTATTCGGTGCCGCCGGCGGCGGACGACGACGTTCGCGCGCGCAGCGCGGCCCCGACTTGCGGGAGGACCTCACCCTCGAATTCGAAGAAGCGGTCTTCGGTACCGAGACCAAGGTCAACGTCCGCCGTCACGAAGCCTGCGAAGAATGTTCTGGCTCCGGCGCCGCACCCGGCAAAGCTCCTGTCACCTGCCGTTCCTGCCAGGGACGAGGCCAGGTCCGTTATCAGCAGGGCTTCTTCTCGATGGCGCGCACCTGTCCCACGTGCCAAGGAGTGGGCAGCGTTATTACTGATCCTTGCCCGAAGTGCAAGGGCGAGGGCCGCGTATTGCGGCAGCGCACGGTGGACGCCAAGGTCCCCGCGGGAGTCGAAGACGGCACCCGCATTCGCTTCACTGGATATGGCGAGGCCGGTATGTTCGGCGGTCCCGCAGGCGATCTCTACGTCGTTCTTCACGTCAAAGAACACGCGTTTTTTGCGCGCGAAGGGAACGATTTGCATTGCGTCATTCCGATTTCATTCACGCAGGCGGCTTTGGGCGCGGAGATTAAGGTGCCGACGCTCGAAGGCGAGCAGACATTGAAAGTTCCTGAGGGAACGCAGTCCGGGACGACCTTCCGCATCAAAAGCAAAGGCGTTCCTGTGCTTCAGGGTCGCGGCAAGGGCGATTTGTTTGTCGAAGTCCGTTCGCAGACGCCCACCAAGCTCACCAAGCGGCAAAGGGAACTGTTGCAGGAATTGGACAGCCTCACGCGCATTGAGAACAAGCCGCAGCGCAGTACCTTGGTCGAGAAAATGAAAGACATCTTCGGATAGTCTTGCAGTTTGTTTAGCAGCGGCGACGGTATAGTCTGCACAGGTTCGTATCAGGGCGCGCGCCGCCAACTGCCTAAATCGGGGCTTCAGCCCCTGGCCTTCTCCGACTATGACCCGCCGCCGCTGGATCGCCGACGAGTTCTCCGACAGTCACGCAGCCTTGCTCGGACCCCACGCCGAGCATCTGGCGGTGGTGTTGCGTGCCCGGGTCGGTCAGCAGTTTGACATCGTCGCAGGAGAGGCTTCGAGATCAGGTCGTGTCACGTCGGTAGCTCCCGATCGCGTGGAGTTCGAACTCGGAGATGAACTTCCACAAACGTCCACTCCTCGCATCACTCTGCTCATGGCAGTGTTCAAGTTTGACCGCATGGAGTGGGCCATCGAGAAGTGCACCGAGCTTGGGGTCACGAAGATCGTCCCGATCGTCGCCAGGCGGACCGATTCTCACCTCGCGCACGCTGCCGAGAAGCGCGTGGAACGCTGGCAGCGGATTGCGCAACAGGCGGCTGAGCAATCTCGGGGGACGGCTCCTCCGAACATCGGAACACCCATCAAGCTCATCGCCGCTGCCCAGATGACCGCAGGCACGCGAATCCTGCTCTCTGAGAATGAACGCAAACTTTCTCTGAAGGATGCCCTCGCTGCACATTCTCCCTCCGAAGAACTGCTGTTGGCTTGCGGGCCCGAAGGCGGGTGGATCGAAGAAGAGCTAACGTTATTTTCGAAGAGCGGGTGGACCTCAGCATCGCTCGGCAACACCGTCCTGCGTGCCGAAACAGCGGCGATTGCCGCAACCGCCATCGCCTTCGCCGAGCTCTCCTGAGTCTTAGGTTTCGCACAGCAGGATTCACACCTTGCTCTGTTATTCTGCATGCAATGGCTGTTTCGAAGTCCACCGCGCGTGCGGCTGCCGTAACGCCTGACGAACGCCAGCGGGAAGCCATCGAGCATGTGCATGGTCCCCTGCTGGTGGTTGCCGGGGCCGGCACGGGCAAAACCACGGTTCTGACTCGCCGCATCGCTGCCCTGATTCGCAATGGACACGCCCGCCCCTCCGAAATCCTTGCCCTCACCTATACCGACAACGCTGCTAAGGAAATGCGCGAGCGCGTGCAGGCGGAACTCCGCGGAACCGACGTCTCCAGCCTGCGAGCAGTCACCTTCCATGCCTACTGCAACGAACTCCTGAAAGGCTGCGGTCGGGGGTTCAAGGTTCTGGACGACAAGGACCTGTGGATTTTCCTGCGCAAGCAGATTCGCGAACTCGGGCTCAACTATTTCGTGCGTGCCGCCAACGTCACCCAGTTCCTGGATGATCTACTCGAGTTCCTCAGGCGTTGTCAGGATGAACTTGTCGGTCCGGAGCGGTATGCGGAATATGTCGAGAAGCTGGGTTGCGGCGCGCTCCCCGTTCCCCGCGTCACGAAATCGAAGGATGCGGACGCACTCAATGACGACGAGGTGCTGGGGCGGTGCAAGGAGATCGCTTCCGTCTTCGCCACCGTCGAGCGTCTCCTGCAGGCGGACAAGCTTGGAACCTTCGGCCACATGATCAC
>DASRDJ010000199.1:0-32741 GCA_035652655.1 Terriglobales bacterium | reverse complement strand
AACAGCGCCAACAGAACCGGACGCTTCGGCTTCGGTCCCGAAGCAATGGCCCGCGCCAGCTCGAGTACGGCCACCACACCCGACGCATCATCGTCGGCGCCGTTATAAATCGAGTCGCCCTTGACGGGCTTCCCGACTCCGATGTGATCAAGATGCGCACTCAACAGCAACGCACTCTTGCTGAGCGACGGATCGCTGCCCGGAATTTTCCCCAAGGCGTTCCAGGTGTAACTCTTTTTGGGTGCGCTGACGACGGCCTCCATGTAAAACATCACGCCGTCGGGAATTTCCTTAAGTCCTGCGAGCGCTTTGTCGCTGACCGCGAATACGTTCCCGTCCGTGCCGAGCTCGGCGCGCCCGCCACCCTCCAGGCGCACGGGCAACTCGGGCAGAATCTTGCCGCGTGCCTCCCAGCTCTCGACCAGCTGCGGCGACGCGGGCTCGATGACCGCGACCGCCCCCTCCTGCAGGGCCTGAAGAACCGCCGCTCGGATTTTCTTGCGATCCTGCCCCGTCACCAACACCACGCGCCCTTCAAAAGCCTTGCCGGCGGCGGGCGTGCCCGGGTGCTTCTCCTGCTCCGTTCCCGCAGTCTTGTCGGAATCGAGTCGCTTCAGCGCGCCGCGAAAGTTGGCATCGCTCAACAGGACGACCAGCATTTCTTTGCCATGCGTCCAGGTCATGGTCTGCGAGGGAATGCCGTCGCCCGGCGTCATGTAGTGCAATTGTGGCGAAGCCGTAAGGTTCTGTCGTATCAGCGTCCCACGCTGAATGTAGGTTCCGTTATCTCCGGCGGGCTCGACGCCATACTGCTCGAGCTGCGCGCCAATGTAGGTCGCAGCGACGAACTCGTCCTGAGTTGCGCTGCCCCGGCCACGCAGCGCGTCCGACGCCAGAAAATTCATGTTGGCGCGGATGCACGCCGCACAAACCTTGGCGTTCGCCGCACTTGGCTTAGCCGAAGGCGTGAGGTCCATGTCGGTCGATGGATTCGCGGGTTGCTGCGTCTCCGCTTGCGAGGAGTGGGGCGCGACGTGGTTGCCCGACGCGGCGGCGAACACCGCCAGCGCCAGCAAGCTGAAAACAATAAGAAATTTCTGCAAGGTTGAAGAAAAGACTCGTTCTCTCATGGGGATCGTGCCAGCGATTATAGCGAGAACGAAGTTCCGTCATGTCCCTTGCCACGTCCTGACGGACATCGGGCGCGGGCCAGTCGGACGAGGGCGTCTTGAAACCGAATAGTTACTTCAAGGTCCCTCTGATTCATTGGGATGACCGAAACACCGGGCCGGGGTCTGCTACAATTTGCTTCAGCCCTGAACAACCCATTGCGGGTCTGATTACGAGGGTTTTCCGTCTATGTCGAGTTCCGGTCGCAAGCTCCAACTGATTGCTTCGTTTGCTCTTCTTCTGCTCATCGCAGCGGTGGGGGTCGGCTGCAATGGATTCTTTGTCGATCCCATTTTGCAGACGATTACGGTCGGGCCGACGGGCGTAGGCATCCTCGTAGCCAAGACGCAGCAGATGACGGCGATCGGCACCTACGACGACGGAACGCAGAAGAACATTACCGGCTCGACGGGTACAACCTGGACGACGAGCGATGCGACTGTCGCAAGCGTCTCCTCTGCTGGGCTTGTCACCGGAGCAGGAGCAGGCACAGCCAACATCACCGCCACCAACGGAGTCGCGACGGGTTCGGCCAGTATTACGGTGTCTCTGACGGGTGTAACTTCCATCACAGTGAACCCTTCGTCACAGACAGTTTCCGTCGCCGCCGGCATCCCATTCTGCGTACAGGCAATCGCCTCACCCTCCGGAACCGACATCAGTTCGACCGCTACCTGGGCTTTCACTAACTCCGTGGGCGGTGGAGCTGTAAGTGGCATTACCAAAACCACCGCCACCGGATGCACTTTCGGTCAGGGTCAGGCTTTCTCGGTTACTGGGGTATCCCCAGTTACGGCCAACGTCACAGCCTCTGCTCCGGGAACGAATGGCACCGTGACATCAAACCCGGTGACAGTGAGCATCACGCCGTAAACCTGTCCATGAGAGCGATCTTCCGGGGCGCCGGGAGCGCCCCTGTTTTTTGCACGCACCAATCTTTGAATTCTCTCTTCCCAAAACGATCCGCCGCTCTTTCTGCAATCCGTCTCAAATTGATTCACTATTAGCTAAGTTATTGAAGACTAGTTTGACGCCTGTACGGATGCCACAAACACGGTCCGCCCATGGCGTAGAATGCCTGACAATGATGATTAGAGGAGATCTGGGCGCACTTTAGAGCGCAAGGCAGGCCCCTCTCCCCCACCCCGTCTCTCAATCGTCGATCCAGAGTCATCCTGACGCAAATGTATCTTTTAGTTAATGCGACAGAGTGGTCGGAGACGCCCGGGCGCGGTAGACGACAAAAGCAAACGTCCCTGCAGGTGCCCCAGGTGATGGTCATAAGTGACAGGCACGCGTGGCTGAATGCTCAGAGTTGCCGAAAGCCAAGAGCCCAGCGCCCGACCCAGCACCTCCGACAGCAACGGCTCCCTTCTCCCGCGCTATATTGTTAGAAGAATCCTGTGAAAGCTCCGGCAACACTCTCTCGCCGATGCGCATATCTGATGGCGCTCACGCTCGCCCTGGCCATGGCGCCAGCGTGCGGGCGCGGGCGCGGGCACAACCGCGAAGTCATGTACGTCACAGCACCCCAGACTTTTCTGCGCGACCGTGTAGCTGCGGTCTACAGCAAGACTGGCACTGTGAAGAATGGCGATGCGGTGGAGATCGTCGATCGCGAAAAGCGCTTCGCGAAGGTGCGCACTTCGGCGGGCGCGGAAGGCTGGATGGAACAGCGCTTCCTGATCAGCCAGCAGACCTTCGACAAGTTCCTCGCGCTCACGAAAGATCACCAGAACGACCCCACCCAGTCCACCGGCGCCACGCGCAACGACACCAACCTGCACCTTGAGCCGGGTCGCGACACCGACCACCTCTACCAGTTGCCAGCCGGAACGAAGCTCGCCCTGCTGGCGCGAGGCATGGCAGAACGCACGGGGGTGGTTGCGCCGCCGACTCCGTCGAAGAAGAAGAATGCCGATCCTGCCGGCCCTCTGATGGAAGACTGGTGGCTGGCACGTGACGCGCAGGGTCGCGCCGGATGGGTGCTGGCGCGCATGGTCGATCTCGACGTGCCGCTCGAGATCGCACAATATGCCGAAGGCCAGCGCTTCACAGCGTTCTTCGTGCTGAATGAGGTGCAGGACGGCGACAAGAAAGTTCCGGAATATCTCGCGCTGCTGACCGAGCCGAAAGACGGCCAGCCCTTCGACTTCGATAAAGTGCACGTCTTCACCTGGAACGTGAAGAAGCACCGCTACGAAACCGCCTACCGCGAGCGCAACATGACCGGCATGCTGCCGGTGACGGTGACGCACGAAGACTTCGAGAAAGAAGGCAATCTGCCGGTGTTCATCCTGCGCGAGAAAGACGAGAACGGAAACATTACCGAGCGCAAATACAAACTCAATACGCCCATCGTGCGCCGCGTCCTGGCGCCGGGCGAAACGCCGCCACCGAGGCCTGCTGCTGCGAAGAAGAAGCGGCGATAGAGGGGGGGTGAGTTCCGAGTGTCGTCCTGAGCGAGGAAAACCTTTAACCCCAAAGGTCGCTAAGGCAACGCAAAGGACGCCAAGCAAAGCAAGTTCTTTGCGGCCTTGGTGTGCCCTTCGCGACCTTTGCGGTTAAAAGCTCTTCTTAAGCAGGCTGATAGTGAGGGCATCCGGAGGCGCCTCTTTGCCTCTCACTTCGCATCGACTCACACGTCTATAATGCGTCGCGGCTCGCCAGATGCGACTCCATTCCCTTTCCGGAGAATTCATGCGCACGATTGCTGTCTCGCTGGTTGCCCTTGCCCTGTCTGTCACCATGTTCGCGCAGCAGTCCGACACCACGAAGACTCCCGAGGCTCCGCGGGCGCGCGAGAAGAAAAGGCCCGAGACGCCTGCCGCGCCGAACTCGGAGACCAAGCCTCCCGAGTCGCAACCCGGCTCTCCCGAGGCCAAGTCCGAGCCCAAGCCCGAACCGGGCAAAGAAGGCGCTAGCGAAGAGCACTACGACATGACGGAGATCCCGCCGGTCGTGACCCATCATCAGACCACGGTCGACGGGAAGGTTCTGCGCTACACGGCCACCACGGGGCGCCTCCCCATCAAGCGCAGTGACGGGAAGATCGAAGCCGAAATGTTCTTCGTCGCTTACACGCTCGACGGGCAGGAAGCTGCCAAGCGGCCGCTGACGTTCTGCTTCAACGGCGGCCCGGGGTCGGCGACCGTGTGGCTGCATATGGGCGCCGTGGGGCCGAAGCGGGTGGTGCTCGAGGCGAATGGCTTCATGCCGCCGCCTCCCTACACCATTGCCGACAATCCCAATACGCTGCTCGATCGCAGCGACCTGGTGTTTGTGGATGCGATCTCGACCGGCTTCAGCCGCGCCGCGAACGCCGAGGCCACCAAAAAGTTTCTGGGCGTGAAGGGCGACATCGAGGCGTTCGGAGAATTCGTCCGGCTGTACGTAACACGCTACGAGCGCTGGCCTTCGCCCCTGTTCATCTTGGGCGAAAGCTATGGCACGACGCGGGCGGCGGGCATCGCCGGCTTTCTCGCCAACCGCGGAATTTCCTTCAACGGCATCACGCTACTTTCCACCGCGATGGACTTCGGCACGCTCGAGTGGGCGAAGAACAACGACATCCCCTACTTCCTGCTGGTGCCGACCTTCAGCATGATCGCCGCCTACCACAAGCGCCTGCCGCCCGACCTGATGCAGGACCTCGGGAAGACGCGCGAGGAAGTGGAACGCTGGTCGATGAACGACTACGCGGCGGCGCTGTTGAAAGGCGATCGCCTTGCCCCGGAAGAACGACAGAAGATCATCGATGCGTACGCGCGCTACACCGGGCTCGACAAGAAGCTGATCGACAACGCCAACCTCCGCATTAACGTCGAGCAGTTCACGCACAATCTGTTGCTCGATCAGAAGCTACGCGTCGGCCGGCTGGACGGACGTTTTACAGGAGTCGATCCCGAGGGCCTGCTCGATCAGCGCTTCTACGATCCGACGAGTGCGGCCATTCTTCCTCCCTATACGGCTGTCTTCAACAATTACGTGCGCACCGAACTAGGCTACAAAGTCGACCTGCCGTACAAGGTGTTCGCATGGGATGAGCCGGCCTTTCAGAAGTGGGACTGGGGCGAGGCCGACAAGGGCTTCCCGAACACGGCTCCCGGATTGCGCGCGGCCCTGGTGGAGAATCCTTACCTGAAAGTCCTGGTGATGGAGGGGCACTACGATCTCGCCACCCCGTACTTTGCGGCGAACTATTCGATCGATCATCTGAATCTTGGGCCGGATTACCGGAAGAATGTGTCTTTCACCACCTATGAAGCCGGGCACATGGTGTACATCGACAATGCGTCGCACGCCAAGATGAAGAAGGATCTGGTGGAGTTTATGGGGAAGAGCATGAGGTAGCTGCGAGTTTCGAGCGACGAGCTGCGAGCACACAGTCCCAAGGTCTGAGGCGGGCGCCTCGCTTCGAAGAGAGGGTACGCCTTGAGGCGCCGTTTAAGTTTTTACATGAGAAGCGCCTCCGGGCGCTGGACTTCCCTTCCCGGCGTTCATAACATCTAGAAAAGAACCAAGATTCTCGCCCGGGTCACTTCGGCGAAACTTTTACTGGGATTGGAACTCCAATCCAACGACGGATGGCATGCGTTCTACGAAGGGTGGTCCTATGACGAAATCATTGTGGGTACGTGGATTAACCGCGGCTTTGCTGGTAAGCGTTGCCGTGTCGCTGGCTCTCGCAAAAGGCTCCAAGGCGAATCCAATTCCGGCCCCGTCGGCCGACGCGGCCTTGGCCGCGAAGCCGGGAGAGGAATCGGTCGTCTTCTCGGGCGGCTGCTTCTGGGGAGTGCAGGCCGTGTTTCAGCACGTGAAGGGCGTTAAGAGCGCAGTCTCCGGCTACTCCGGTGGTGAAGAGAAGACTGCACACTATGAAATCGTTAGCACGGGCGAGACCGGGCACGCGGAATCGGTGAAGGTGATTTATGACCCGTCCCAGGTAACGTACGGTCAGTTGCTGCACGTCTTCTTTTCGGTGGCGCACGATCCCACGGAATTGAACCGCCAGGGGCCCGACGACGGAACGCAGTATCGTTCCGTTGTGTTCTACACCACGCCCGATCAGTTGCGGCTCACCAAGGCGTATATCGAGCAACTGGATGCGGCGCACGCATTCAAACATGCGATCGTGACCCAGGTGGTGCCGCTGAAGGCGTTCTATGCCGCTGAGGCGTATCACCAGAATTATGCGACGGAGCATCCCGACAGCATGTACATCTGGGCCAACGATGCACCCAAAGTGGAGAACCTGAAGAAGGAGTTTCCGCAACTGTACCGCGGATCGCCGCAACTGGTAGCGGTGAAGTAACCGCGTCCCTGCGGATCAGTATTGGAGTGATTTATGTTTGATTCGGATTTGGACCGGAACGCGCGTCAGATGCAGCGGCGCACGTTCCTGACATTGGCGGCAGGTGCGGTGGCGGGGATTGCCTGGTCGCATCTGCGAAAGCCCACGCTACTCGCGGCCGCAGCGGGCAACCCCGGTGGTGTGCCCGGAGAGGTGAGCATCGTGCAGTTTTCGGACGACGGCAAGCGGCTTCGCAAGGTTCGCATCGCCAAGGTCGTCAAGACCGAGGCCGAGTGGAAAGCGCAGCTGTCGCCGAATGCCTTCGACATCACGCGCCATGCGGATACTGAGATAGCTTTCACCGGGCAGTACTGGAATCTGCACGACAAGGGGATCTACCGGTGCATCTGTTGCGACAATGCGCTGTTCAGTTCGGATACGAAGTTCGAGTCGGGGACGGGGTGGCCGAGTTTCTGGGCTCCGATTGCCGATGAGAACGTGCGGAGTGGGCGCGACACAACCTTTGGGATGGTGCGGGATGCCGTGAATTGCACGTTGTGCGATGCGCATCTGGGGCATGTGTTTGACGACGGGCCGAGGCCGACCGGGTTGCGGTATTGCATGAATTCCGCTTCGTTGAAGTTTGTGAAACGCGGGTAACAAGCATTTAACCGCCAAGGCCGCTGAGAACTGCCGCTAAGGGCGCGAAGAGAAGCTTTACGATTTTCTTTGCGTGCTTAGCGGCTTTTCTTTGCGTGCTTTGCGGTTTAAGAGCTTTTTCGCAAATCTTAAAACGCAGAGTTCGCGGAGAAGTGCCGCAGAGGCCGCAGAGAGAATCTGCCTGTCGTTTGGCGGCGGGCTTGCGTCCGTTATATTCTCGTGCGGTGCAGCGCGCATCTGTGCGGTCTCCTTCTGCGGGACTGTTTCTCGGGCTTGTCATCACGCTTATCGCGGTCGTGGCGTACGCCTGGTACACCACTCAGCAGATTTCCGGATTGCGTGCCCTGCAGAATAATCTCGTCGACCGCAACCGCCGTGATTCCCTCCAACTCCTTCGCATTCAAAATGACCTCAACTCGCTCGGGCTGGGCATGCGCGACATGCTAGATAGCGATGAGCCCTATCCGCTGACGGCGTGGTCGGCGCAATTCCAGCGTATTCGTTCGGATCTCGATGCGGCGCTGCGCGCGGAAGAGGAACTGGCTCCCACGCATCGCACACCGGAACAGAAGCAGTACTTGACGGCGTCGCTGGCGCAGTTCTGGGATGCCGTCGATCGCACCTTCGCGCTGGCGCAGAACGGCAAAGCGGAAGATGCGCGCGGGCAGATCCGGCTCACGTTGCAGGCACGCCAGTCCGCGCTCAGCACCGCCGTAGCCCGCTTGCTGGTGCAAAACAACGAGAGCGAGGAGCAGGCCAACCAGCAGATTAGCGATGTATACGATCGCGTTCAGCGGCGCGGCTATCTTTTCCTGGCGGCCACTTTAACGGCCATTCTGCTGACCGGACTGTACGTGATTTATGCGAACCGCCAGCTGTTTGCCCAGTTGGCGACACTGTCTGAGCAACGGAGCGATCTCGCCCAGAAACTAATCGCGACCCAGGAGTCCACGCTGCGGCACATCTCGCGTGAGTTGCACGATGAGTTCGGCCAGATTCTTACCGCGGTCGGGTCGATGCTGGGCCGTGCCGAGAAGCACACGCCCGAAGGCTCGCCGCTGCGCACGGAACTGAAAGAAGTCCGCGACGTGGCGCAGACCACGCTCGACACAGTGCGCAGCCTGTCGCAAGCGCTGCATCCAGTCATGCTTGACGAAGCGGGTCTGGAGAGCACGATGGACTGGTACCTGGCCACAGTGGAAAAGCAGACCGGGACTGACATATCCTACGAGAAATCAGGAAGCCCCTTCCTCGTAAGCAGCAGCGCCGGAATTCACGTGTACCGCATCTTGCAGGAAGCATTGAATAATGTGACGAGGCACTCGGGAGCGCGGGCAGCATGGGTGCGGCTGCGATTCCTACCTCAGAACCTGGAGTTGGAAGTGGAAGATCACGGGAAAGGCTTTAGCACAAATGGATCAACGCCCGGGATCGGGCTGGTAGCCATGCGCGAACGTGCCGAACTGCTGGGCGGGCGCATTGAATTCCTGCAGCCCTCGGGCGGGGGAACGCTGGTGCGCTTGCGCGTTCCACGCGAGAGAGCGGAGGCTCATGCCGAATAAGATTTCCGTCCTGCTGGTGGACGATCACAGCCTGGTGCGGCGCGGCTTTCGCCGCATGCTCGAAGACGAGCCCGACATGAACGTGGTCGGCGAGGCCAGCGATGGAGCCGAGGCCATCAAGCTGGCCAAGGAACTCAAGCCGAAAGTCATCGTGATGGACAGCGCGATGCCGGGTACCGGTGGGCTGGTGGCGACACGCAAGATTCTCGAATCGACGCCCGAGCAGATCATCCTGATGCTCAGCATGCATTCCGAGGAGACGCTGGTGCGGCAGGCAATTGAGGCCGGCGCGCGCGGCTACGTGTTGAAGAATGCCGTAGACCTGGAACTGGCAGCCGCGATCCGCAAGGTGGTGAAGGGCGAAGTGGTGCTCGACCCGCAGGTGGCACGACGGGCATCTCTGAAGGGCGAGCGCAATGGCGGTCTCACCACGCGCGAACTCGAGATTCTGCAGTTCATCGTCGACGGAAAATCGAACAAGGAAATTGCCGACCACCTCAATCTCAGCGTGAACACCGTCGCCGTGCACCGCGCCAACATCATGGACGCGCTGGGCATTCACAAGACAGCCGAACTGGTGGTGTACGCCATCCGCAACGGGCTGGTGAACATCCCTTGAGACGGCGAGAATTCCTGCAGGGCATGGCGGGATGGGCCGCAGCCGGACTCGGCGTGGAAGCATGGGCTGCGCTGGCGGCGGCTTCCAACCTTGGCTTCGCTCTCACCGATGTCACCGCTGCAGCAGGACTCGACTTTCACCACAACAGCGGCGCCTATGGCGGCAAGCTGCTTCCGGAGACGCTGGGCTCGGGCTGCGCTTTTCTCGACTACGACGCCGATGGCTGGCAAGACATTCTGCTCATCAATGGAATGGACTGGCCCGGCCACCAGCGTCAGCGTAGCACTCTGAAGCTCTATCGCAACAATCGCAACGGAACCTTCACGGACGTCACACGCGCGGCCGGGCTCGAAATCGAGATGTACGGTATGGGCGTCGCGGTGGGTGACTACAACAACGACGGATTTCCCGACATCCTTATTACATGCGTGGGCCAGAACCGGCTGTTCCGCAACACCGGCAAGGGCACGTTCGTCGACGTCACGCAGAAGAGCGGGTTGGGCAAGCGGCAGGCGTTGAGCACGTCGGCGCTGTGGTTCGACTACGATCGTGATGGGCTACTCGACTTGTTTGTCTGCAATTACGTGAGGTGGTCGACCGAGCACGATGTGTTCTGCTCGCTCGACGGCAAGCATAAGTCGTATTGCACGCCCGAGGCATATCGCGGCGAGACGTCGTGGCTGTTCCACAATCGCGGCGACGGCACGTTTGAAGATGTCACGGCGCACAGCGGAATCTTCGACAGTAGCTCGAAGGCGCTGGGCGTCGCCATGCTCGATTTTGATCGCGACGGCTGGCCCGATCTGCTGGTCGCGAACGACACGCAACCCAACAAGCTTTACCGCAACCAGCAAAACGGCACGTTCCGCGATGTGGGAATGGAGGCGGGCATCGCGCTCAGCACTGAGGGCAAGGCGCGCGCTGGGATGGGTGTGGATGTAGGCGACTTTCTAAACTCGGGCATGCCGGGACTGGCGATCACGAACTTCGATAACGAAATGATCGGGATGTATCGCGAGTCGAAGCCGGGATCGTATGAAGACGTATCTGTGCAGTCGGGGATCGGGCTCGCCTCGAAAAACAGTTTGGGATTCGGCTGCGCGTTTCTGGATGTGAATCTGGATGGATGGCTTGACCTGGCGGTGGCGAACGGACACATCGATGAGACCGTTCGCAATATCCGCGGGAACGTCGGGTACGCGCAGCCGCCGCAGTTGTTTCTGAATAATGGGAAAGGCGTGTTTCGGGAGGTTGCGGGGGAGGCTGGAGCCGGGTTCGTCCAGTCGAAAGTCGGCCGGGGCGTGGCGTGCGGGGATTTCGATCGCGACGGCGACACGGATCTGTTGATCACGACGAATAATGGACCAGCGTATCTATACCGCAACGATCAGAACTCCGGAAATCGCAGCGTGCGGTTTCGGCTGGTGGGCACGAAGTCGAATCGCGACGCCATTGGGGCAGAAGTGCGAATCGAGTGCGGCGGCGTGACGCAGTCGCGGCTTGTGAAGAGCGGGTCGAGTTATCTGTCGCAATCGGAGTTACCCGTGACCTTCGGGGTGGGGAAGCGGGATTCGATTGATCGAGCGGTGATCTTATGGCCGGGCGGGCGAAGCGAGGAGTTCAAGAATCTGGCTACTGGGAAGGCGTACGAGTGCGTAGAGGGAAAAGGAATCTCGCCGAAGAATGGCTTTTGAGCAGACTCGCCGAGCACAGCTAAATCCTTTCACCACACAGGGCACAATAGAGGTGACGGAGGAAATCAGAAAAACTTTTCTTGCCTCGGTGGGCTCTGTGTCCGCGCTTATGAGATTTGCACTCTGCTAATACTTTTGCAGTATTGTCCCTCTCTTCCATCCTCATTAAAGTTCCCTGCAATTCATTAGTCCTCAATTGCGCTTATCCCACGCACGCGCTTCTGAGGCACCCCTAGAGAAACCGGCAGGAGCACTGCCGGGGAGATTTTCCCCAGCTGGTTGCACGGCCAGCTGGGGCTTTTAAGTTCTGCCGCTATTGTGGATGTCAAACTCTGGGATGTGGGGGAACACATGAGAATCACCGCAATTTCAAAAGCAGTGCCTCTATTCTTGGTGGTCGCGCTCTGGGGCGCCGACACCGCTGGCAAGACCGAGACCGTGAAAGGCTACGTGCTCGACTCGGCATGCGCCTTCACGAAGGGTCTCGAGAAACCCATCAGCCGGGAATGCGCTTTGGCATGCGCGAAGGCCGGATCGCCACTCGCGATTCTCACTTCTGACGGAACGATCTACTGGCCGATCGCCGGGACCACGCCTTCGGCCGGACAGAACGACAAGCTGCTTCCCTTCGCCGGAGAAAAAGTCACGGCCAGCGGGAAGGTGTTCGAGCGCAAGGGCTCGAAAGCCATTGTGATCGACAAGATCGACGCCGATAAATAGCGAAAGTCGCTCACCACAGAGGACCCAGAGGAACACGGAGGAATCTGTGTCTTCCAGGTTTCCGCTCTATCCATCCTTTTGAGCCAAGACAACGGGAGCTAACCATGGGTGTGGTTCGGAAGTGGATTTGCGCGCTGATGCTGACTGCGGCGGTGAGCGCGGCTGCTCAGCAGATCACAGGCAGCATTCGCGGCACGATCACGGATGCGAGCGGTGCCATCGTCCAGGCGGCTGCCGTAACGGCAAAGCAGCTCGAGACGGGGTTGACCCGCACGACTTTTGCCGACAACACCGGCGCTTTTGTGTTGGTTGAGTTGCCCGTCGGCCACTACCGCTTGACGGTCGGCGCGAAGGGCTTTCAGGAATACATCCAGGACGGCATCACGCTCGACGTGAACCAGACGGCTAACGTGCCAGTGCGGCTCGCGGTGGGCGCGGAGACGGAACATGTCCAGGTGATGGCCGACGCGCAGCTGATCCAGACGACCGCCACCAGCCTGGGCTCGGTGGTCAACCAGAGCGAACTGCTGGACTTGCCGCTCGATGGCCGCAACTTCTCTCAGCTTGGCCTGTTGCAGACCGGTGTCGTGCCCTTGACCCCGGGCCTGAAAGAAGCGGGCGGGTCGTTGCGCGACGGGCAAGCTTACTCGGTAAATGGCCAGCGGCCCGAGTCAAACAGCTTCCTCATCGATGGCGCCAACAATGTGAATTCCGTAGATGCCGGATTCGTACTACGCCCACCCATCGATGCCATTGCCGAGTTCCGCATTCTGACTCACAACGCGAATGCCGAGTTCGGTCAGAACAGCGGCTCAACGACTAACATCCTTACGCGCTCTGGGTCCAACTCATTTCATGGCGCGGTGTGGGAGTTCCTGCGCAACGATGCTATGGACGCCTCGAACTTCTCCACACATAGCGTGCAGCCGCTGAAGCAGAATCAGTTCGGCGCTACGTTTGGCGGCCCGATCGTGAAAGACCGGACGTTTTTCTTTGCGTATTACGAAGGTTTTCGCAATCGGCAGGGGGAAACCGTGCCGGCCACCGTGCCTTCACTGGCAGAGCGCACGGGAGATTTCTCAGAATTATGCCCAGCGAATGTGGGATTCGATTCAAACGGATTCTGCAATGATATGGGGACCAATCCATCGCACCAGCTCTTCGGATTCTCGTTCGCGCCTCCGCCGCCTCACCCCGAACCAGTTCCTTTCAACAAGCTGACCGGTCCTTTCGATCCGATCGCATTGAAGATTCTCGACTTCTATCCCAAGCCCAACAACGGTCTAAGTTCGTTTGTAACGACGGAGTCGCTGAGCGTCAACAACGATCAATTCGGTTTGCGGTTTGACCAATACCTCTCGGCCAAAGACAATCTGAGCTTTCGGTACATGTACAGTGGAGGACCCACCACGGACCCGCTCTCGACGTCGGGCGCGAACGTACCGGGATTCCCGGTCGGCGAGGAGGATCGCGCGCAAAACTTCGTAGTTCAGGAGACGCATGTCTTCGCACCGGCGCTAGTGGGCGTGGGGCGCTTCTCCTTCCTTCGGAACAAATTCCTCTTCGATCAGCACTTGAACCATCAGCCCCCTTCCAGCTTGGGTTTTCTGTATCAACCCAGCTTGCCAGAAGCCGCTGGCCCACCCTTCATTCAAATTGGCGGGAAGGCGTCGGTCGGCGATCCCATCACCGGACCGCGTAACACGTTTCAGAATACGTTCGATGCGTCGGGATCTCTGAGCTGGGTTCGTAGCCGCCATGAAATGAAATTCGGCGGCGGGTTCCGGCGCGATCAGATCAACGCGTTGCAAGGCATTGCCACGAATGGCTTCTTCGTCTTCGTCAATTTCCCCTTCAGTGATCCCTTCGCCAGCTTCCTCGAAGGCCAACCGATCGTGTTCCTGCAGGGTGGCGGCGACTTTGGTCGGCACATTCGCGGCAAGGCGTTCTATCTGTACGCGCAGGATACGTTCAAGGTAAACTCCCGTCTCACACTGAATTACGGGCTTCGTTACGATCTGCCTTTCCCATACACCGAGACGCACAACCGGCAGAATCTGTTCGTGCCGGGCGCGCAGTCGAAGGTCCTGCCGACTGCGCCTGCCGGGCTTTTGTATCCCGGCGATCCGGGCGTTCCGGCCGGACTGATCGCAACGCAGAAGACGGCGTTCGCGCCGCGCGTGGGACTCGCTTACGATCCGACGGGAGAGGGCAAATGGCTCGTCAGCGCGGCGTACGGAATTTTCTACGAGCCGTTCTATAACGGACAGGGAGGTCCACTGCAGGACCCGATCAGCGCTCCTCCCTACCTCGCCACGCCGCAGCGCGGGTTCCCCGTGAATTTTCCGGATCCGTTCAACGGTACGAATCCATTCGATGGTTCGTTTTCGGAGCCCATGACGTTACTGGTCGTCGACCAGCACCTGAAGCTGCCATACGCGCAGCACTGGAACCTGAACGTGCAGCGGTCGCTTGGCCGGGACTGGCTGTTGCAGGTCGGCTACGTCGGCACGACAGGCACTCACTTGCCACGCCTGATCGAGGGCAATCCCACGATCTACTATCCGGGAGGAGTTTCTACGGAAGGTAACGTCAACCAGCGGCGCCTGTACTCAGGTTGCACGCTGGCGGCGCCAGATGACTGCGTTTACGCGTCGGTCGGAAAGATCGCCGGAATCGCGAACTCGAACTACCACGCCCTTGAGACCAGCCTGCGCAAGCGTTTTGGATACGGATTTTCGTTTCTCGCGTCGTACACGTACGCAAAGTCGATCGATGACGTGTCGTCATTCAATATCACAGGATCAGCGTCGCAACCGGTCGCAGGAGAGAACGATCTGGCGCAGAACCCGTTCGATCTGGCGGCGGAGCGCGGGCGCTCGATGTTCGATTCGCGGCATCGACTGGTGTTGAGCTACCAGTGGGCCCTTCCCTTCTGGCGCCATGGGCACAGCTGGTATGAGTATGCCTTCGGGAATTGGCAGCTGAACGGAATCGTGACCTTGCAGAGCGGCACTCCGTTCACGGTATTCGACTCGAACGACGTCTCGCTGCAGGGCAGCGCGCCGGAGATTTCGGGATTCTCGAGCAACCGGCCCGATCTCATCAGCGATCCCTTCCGGGCGGGGCCCGTTCCGGCGAATACCGATGCGGGCTGCGCGACCACAATCTCGCAAGGCGGGCGCGCTGCAGATCGCACCCATGTCCCCGGATCCTGGATCAATCCGTGTGCGTTCCAGAGGTTGACACCCGATCCAGACGTGCAGCAATTCGGCAACGAAGGGCGCAACGTGGTGCAAGGTCCCGGATACGCGAACTGGGACTTTGCGGCCGTCAAGAATTTCCGCGTGAGCGAAGGGAAGGAATTTCAGTTCCGCGGTGAGCTCTTCAACTTCCTGAATCATACGAACCTCCGGTTGCCCAACAACGATATCCAGTCCTCGAACTTCGGGGTGGTGCAGTCGGATGTGGGGCCCCGCGTGATTCAGGTGGCTTTGAAGTTTCTGTTCTAGTCAGAACGGTCCTCGGAATACCATCGGTGGCTATGAACAAGGGGAAGACAAAGTGACTCGCGAACCGCACGGTGACGCGAAGAAGCCGGACACCAAGATCCGGATTACCGAAGACGCAGACGCGACCGGAGATACCGCGGCCGCCTACGACTTCTGGCGCGCCGGTTCCGGACGCAAGCAGGTCCCAGGCATCATCAAGTGCTTCGGCGCGCGGCCTGACTTCCTGCGCCAGGTGGTCGATTTCTCGAACACTGTTCATTTCTCCGAAGGTCATCTCACCCGCAGGCACAAGGAGATGATTGCCAGCTACGCCTCCTACCTGAACCGCTGTCCGTATTGACTGGACAGTCATGCCTACTTCCTGCGGGTTCAGGGAGCCAGCGATCAATGCGTGAATGCAATTGTCGAGGGCAAGCTCGATGAGGCGGGGGTGACACCGGCCGAGCGGGCTCTTCTCGACTACGTCGGGTTGGTTACGAATGCAGCCAGCCGCACCACGGCGGATGATGTCCAGAAATTGCGCGATGCCGGGTGGAGTGAAAATCAGATCGCGGAAGCCGTCTACGTCACGGCCATGTTTGCCTTCTTCAATCGGGTCGCTGATGCGTTCGGCGTTCCGCCACAGGATTACCTCACCATTGGGAAGTTGACTCCGTAAAACCAGAGTTAGCAGGTGGCACTTGGCACTTGGCGGTGAAGACTCGTCTGCGCGTTCCAAATGGCTCCCGGCTAGGTAGCGATTGCTAATTGCACGGCCCTTTTGCGATACTTCGCTCCGTGTCTGCGAAGAAGAAGACGCTATCGAACAACTCACGGCGGGGCGGCAAAACAGGGCGGGTCAGCCTAAAGCTGCTGGCCGACGAGCTTGGCCTTTCGCCCGCCACCGTGTCCTTGGTGATGAATCGCTCGGCCGTCGCCGATTCCATCCCGCAGCAGACTAAGGATCGCATCTTCGCCGCGGCCCGCAAGCACAACTACCGTCCAAACTTCTTTGCCCGGTCGCTGCGTACGCAACGCAGCTTTACGATCGGCGTCATGGTGCCCGAGGTCAGCGAGGGCTACGCCACTCTGGTGATGAGCGGGATTGAAGATCACTTGCTGCAGGAAGGCTATTTTTATTTTGTCGCGAGCCATCGTCATCGTGCCGACCTGATCGATGAATATCCCAAGATGCTGTTGGCACGGTCGGTTGACGGCCTGATTGCGCTCGATACGCCCTGGACGCACTCGGACCTGCCGATCCCCGCGGTTACGGTGTCTGGGCACAATGAGGTCCGGGGCGTCACCAATATCGAACTCGACCACCGCCGGGCCGCACAACTGGCGCTGGAACATCTGCATCAGTTGGGCCATCGCAACATCGCGTTCATCAAGGGACAGGAATTCAGTTCGGACACGGAAGTCCGCTGGAGCGCGATCCAAGAGGCCGCTTCGGAGTTAGGGCTGGCCGTCACTTCCAGGCTGACGGTGCAACTGGAAGGAGATTTACCTGCGACCCAGCTGGGCTACAGCGTGACCAGGAAGTTGCTGGCCAGCCATGAGCCGTTCACGGCATTGTTCGCGTTCAACGATCTTTCTGCCATCGGCGCAATTGGCGCGCTTCGAGAGAAAGGGCTACAGGTGCCGGGAGATGTTTCCGTCGTGGGCTTCGACGACATTCAGAGCGCAGCCTTCCAGAATCCGGCACTGACGACGGTGCGCCAACCGTTGCGCAAGATGGGCATGATCGCCGCCGAGACGGTGCTGCGCCGAATTGCGCGGCCGGGATTGGATGCGGTACCGCAGCGGGTGATGGTGGAGCCGGAGCTGGTGGTACGCGAGTCGACGGCGGGGGTGGCGGGACGGAAGCGGTGAGAAAAACAGTCGTCAGTCGCTAGTCATCAGTCGTTAGCGTGGCACGGTTAGCCGCGCCCTTCATGTCGTGCAGAGCGGCCACAGACGATTCATTCTTTCTGCAGAAGACTAGAGACTGACGACTAGAGACTGACGACTAGAGACTAGCGCTCACTTCCACTTCCCTTCCCCTTCCACAATCGTGATATATCGCCCCATGGGCAGATCTGTGAAGCGCTCGACCTGGCCACTAGGCTGCGGCCACTTCACTTCCAGCCAGTCGACTCTCGTACGCTTGCCGATGCCGAGAACCATGCGCGGATCGTGATACGAGAGGTAGCTGCCCCCGCCGACTTTCATCCGACTGCGCTTGAGGTCGCCGGCCTGGTAGGTGACGCGCACGCCAATCGCATCGGGATTCGATTTTTTGCCTACCAACTTCAAGCCTATCCACTGGTTCTGACTTCCAGCTTTGTTGCGTAACAACAATGGCGCGTCGTCGTTGTTGGCGATCAGCACGTCAACCGAACCGTCATTGTCGAAGTCGCCAATCGCCAAACCCCGTGCCGAGAGCGGCTTTTGGAAGATCGGGCCACTCTGCGCGCTGACGTTCGTCCATTTCTGACCTGAGTTGTGGAATAGCAGCAACGGCTCGTGATAGCCGACCTGGTGGTGCGTAAGTTCCTCAATCAGGTCGTCGGGATTGCCGTTGGCAAGCATCAGGTCGAGATTGCCGTCGTTGTCGTAGTCGAAGAACTTCAATCCCCAGCCGCTCATCATGCGGGTAGCGGCGCCGATGCCGGTGGCCAACGCCTGGTCGTCGAAAGTCTCGTCGTGATTGTTGTGGTAGAGCGAGTACATCTCGTGATCGATGTTGGCGACAAACAGATCCATCCAGCCATCTTGATTGACGTCAGCCGAGTCGATTCCCATGCCTGAGCGCGGGCGGCCCTCTGTGCTGTATGCCACTCCTGCCTGGGTGGCGATTTCGTCAAACCGTCCTTTGCCGCGATTCGCGAACAGGAAATTTGCGACCGTGTCGTTGGCGACGAACAAGTCCATCAGGCCGTCGTTATTGATGTCGGTGGCAACCACGCCCCAGGCCTTGCCAAGAACGTTGCCGATTCCCGACGACTTGCTGACGTCGGTAAACGTCCCGTCGCCATTGTTGTGGAAGAGCCAGCTGGCCATGGGCTTGTAGAGATGCGGAATGCAGTATCCGCGCTTGGCATCTTCGCCGGCATGGCAGTCTTTGCTCTTCGACTTGTCGAAGTCGACGAAGCGGCAAACGAACAGATCGAGGCGGCCGTCATTGTCGTAGTCGAACCAAACCGCGCTGGACGCCCATCCCGGAGCCGCTACGCCCGCTTTCACGGTGACGTCGGTAAAAGTCCCATCGCCGTTGTTGCGATAGAGAATGCTCTTGCCGTACTGCGTGACGTAGAGATCGGGAAAGCCGTCGCCGTTATAGTCGCCCACCGCGACGCCCTGCCCGTAGCCTCCGGCAGCGACCCCGGCCTTCTCGGTGACGTCAGTGAACGTTCCATCGCGATTGTTGCGGTAGAGCGCGTTGCGCAGCGGCGGCGAGGGATTGTAGAAGTCGCACGCCCCGCTGTTGACGAGGTACAGGTCCATCCACCCATCGTTGTCGTAATCAAGGAACGCGCAGCCCGCGCCGGTGGTCTCCGGCAGATACTTTTGCGCGGACTTGCCAGCCACGTGCTTCCACGTGATGCCGCTGACGGACGACGGTACTTCCTCGAACGGATAGTCCGGCGGCGTAAGCGCCCGAGCGAAGCGCGACAAACCGGCGAAGGCGCCTGTGCCCAGCGCGCCGGTCAAAAAGCGGCGGCGAGAAAGTCTCTGCAAGAAATGTTTGGGGATCGTCGTCTTCACTTCGTTCGGATTCGTTCGTGACCGCTGGGCATAGGTAGCAACGACTAGTTCGGATTCTCCTGCGACGGATTATCGGGCGGAGGTTCCTTTTGCGTCATCTGGCGGTGGATGGCAAATTCCCTGTCGGCCTCAGCTTTCTTTCCGGTGCGGCTGTAGGCGGTAGCCAAGTTGTAGTGGGCGGCAGGGTTCGCGGGCTCGAGTTTGACGGCGGCCTCGAGAGGCGGGACAGCCTCGGCAAACTTCTTGGTTGCGATCAGCGAAGCACCCAAGCCCAGGAACGCGTCGCCAAATCCTCCATCCAGTTGAGAAGCGCGCCCAAAGTGCTTCACGGCGTCGTCCCATTGCTGGTCCTGCCGCGCAAGCTCGCCCAAAACGTATTCCGCGCCGGCGTTCGATGGATCGATTTTGAGCTCGGCTTGAAATTCTTTTTTCGCCTGTTCCGCTACGTCGCTGGGGGGATTCGGCTTGGACAGCAGAATCCGACCCAGCCGAAAATGAATTCCGGGTGATTCTGGGTTTTGCTTTAGAACTACTTGATACTCAGCAGCGGCCTGATCCCACTTTCCTTGCAACTCGAGTGCTTCCGCGTTCAGTTCATGCGCCTGATAGGAACGCGGCGCGACCTGAGACAGATGTTTGGCCGCGCGGTCCGAGAGGTCGGAGTAGCCGTGCACGCTGACGTAAAGAACGTCGGCGTCAGACGGAAACTCCTGATTCAGAATCTTGAGGAAGTCCGCCAGGAGGTCCGGTTGGTTGGAGAGCGTCGCGCAACGGATACCTGCGAGGCCAGTCTCACGGCGCAGACCCTTTTCTTCAGTGCGAGGCTTTGTCTTGAGAGCTGTGAGAGCGTCTCTGCAATGGCCGGCTTTCGCTTGCTCAAGACTGGCCTTGAGCGATGCGCCACCGGGGACGATTGGAGGGGCTTTCTGCGCGAGGCAGGGCGAGGCCATGGCAAATGCAAGGAGCAATGCGCACAACGAAGTGGGGGAGGGAGATTTGGAAAATGGGGCAGGCATGCGGCGGACCTGCCCCATCATATCGTGGTTAGTAGTACAGCTTGAGCGCAAACTGAATGTTTCTGGGTGCCTGCGCCCCTTGCGCCGCACCAATTTGGCCCATCGTGCCTGAGCCCAAAGAGGTGTCGGGAGCGTTCAAGTTCACTCGGTTGAAGGTATTCACAAAATCAGCCCTGAATTGCAGCTTAACAGATTCTCTGATGTGAAAGTCCTTCTGGAAACTCAGGTCAACGTCGGAGTAGCCGGGACCTCGGATCGGTCCTTGTGCGGGACAATTTCCGAAGGAACCTACGGAAGGTTTTGAATAGGGGGTCGGATCAAAGTACTGGTAACCGACATACTTGCCGGTCCCGTCAAACGCGTTCGTGCGTCCAAGGGTGTGGCCTGCCCCAGCTCCGCAATTGGGACGTAGTCCGCGGGATCCCGTTCCGGTTTGGTCATCACCGAAATCATAAAGCGCTAGTGGGAAGCCAGTGTGCAGGGAAAGAATCGGATCGATGGACCATCCACCCACAATAGCATTCGCCACTGAATTCATGTTGGCACCAAATTTCTTTCCGCGGCCGAACGGTAACTCGTATACAGCGTATGCACTCAGCAGATGCTTAGCGTCAAAATAGCACTCTGCCCAGTCTGCCTGTGGCTGGTACAGGTTCTGATAATAGGGATTCGCCGGCGTTCCCTGGGTATCGCCCCAAGTACCGTAGTAGCCACTATTGTCAGTTTGGCATTTAGAAAAAGTGTAAGCGACCTGGTAGTTCAACCCACTGGAATATCGCTTCTGTAGAACAGCTTGTAGTGCGTTGTACTTCATGCTGCCGACTGAGGCGGTACCCGATATCTGTGAAATGTCGGATTGGAAGGCAGGATTTCCCGAGAAATTGACGCTCGGAGCGGTGCAAGGCGGGGCGCCGCAAGCGCTGTTCGACAACAGTTGCTTTTGCAGGTACGGCATGGGAACCATCAAATGCGTTCCGTGCTGTCCCACGTATCCGACCTGAACAGTGGTTGAACTGTTCAGCTGCTGTTGGAGGGTAAGGTTCCACTGCTGCGTGATCGCAGGCTGCACATTCTGGTCCCAAACGCGAACCAACGCACCCGCGAAAGGATCGGAGGCGCTCCCGACCGGCTGTAGTCCATCACCAGTCGTTGTCGCCGGAAGAGCTACGTTAGTGTATTGCTGCAGTGTCTCCGCTGGGCTAAACGGGGGGTTGATAGGTAAGCGAAGGTTCGTGCCAGTCCCTTCCAGATAAGAGGAGATGCTGAACGCCCCGCGAACGACCATCTTGCTGTTGAAATGATCGGGCGTCCATGCAAAACCAATTCTCGGTTGCAGGTTCTTTCCGCCGTAATTCCCGTTGTAGAGTGCACGCGATCCCTGCTTACAGGTATTGGGAGCCGTGCCAATGTCCGTTCTGGCACAGTTCGGAGCGATCAGCTGTCCGCTGATCAGATCAAAGTTATCTTGCAAATCGTGCGCTTCGGTCCAAGGCGTGTGGACGTCATAACGCAGGCCGATATTGATAGTCAGGTTGTTCTTGGCACGCCAGTCGTCTTGCACGAAACCAGCGAACACACTCGAACGTTGTCCCCACCCGCCGCCCGAAATGCCCTTGCCGTAGGCGGAAGGCAGGCCAAGGTAGAAATCAGCGCCGCCATATCCGCCGGCACCCGCCGTTACGGGATTTGACGACGTGAAATTCCCGTTGAAGTAAATGCCACCAAGCGCCCCACTATTTCCAGTGTAGAAAGTGTTTATGCGTAGTCGTTGATATTCGAAGCCCAAGTGAAGATTGTGATGCCCATGGGTGACGATTACCGTGTCAGACGCCTGGATGACGGCATCGTTGAACTTCTGCTGAACACCCGTGCTCCCGATGTTGGTGAGAAGGCCGCTCCCCGAATTGCTTGGCGTACCTCCATTGAAGCCCAGCTGCAGCAAACCGGGGCCGCCGGCATTCGCATTGTTGATGCCGAGTTGGGTACCCAAATCTCCGACTTTACTGTCGAAGGCCGTTCCGTTGTGCAACCGGACGTAGTTGATCCCGAAGCGAACATCGTTCAACAGAGATGGACTGAATGTGTGGCTCCAATCAACCACCTCGCTATTGATGGGTGCATCGGAAAAACCGGTCCCCAGAAGATCAAACGAATTCACAGTAGGATTGTGCTGCTTGGCATGCGAGTAGCGGCCGTAAATGTGGTCACTCTGGGACGCGACAAAGTCTATCTTGACATCGTATTGGTTGGTGTTGATGATTCGCGTCTGTGTGTAGCTGGCGTTGTTCTGAGTCCCCGTTCCAACAGGACTCGGGTATAACGAAGATGCGAAAAGCGCCTGGGCGACTGGATCGATCGGTTCAGTGATGACGTTGTTTGCGAACGGGGCATTCCCATTCAAAGGGTCATACAGCTGGTGGGCAGGGTTACTACAGATGCCCGCGCTAAAACCTTCCGTACAGACATCCCCAAAGTCGCCCTGCCGCTCCGCAGTCGTAAAAACGCTGATGGGCTGAAACGTGGACGGGTGGTCGAAGCGCTGCCCTTGGTAGTCAAAGAAGAAGAACAGCTTGTTCTTAATCACTGGCCCGCCGATGGTGCCGCCGAACATGTTCCAGCGCAGTTTGTCGCGCGGGGCTCCCTGGAAACGATTTTGCCAGGAATTTGAGTTCAGCTTGTCATTGCGGAAGTATTCCCACAAATCGCCGTGGAAGCTGTTGGTTCCGGACTTGATCGACGTGCTCACAACTCCGCCCTGGTAGTTCCCGAACTCGGCGGAAGCGTTCTGTGTGATCAGGTTGAACTCCGCGATCGCGTCCGGCGCCGGTGTGTAGCCAAGGAGATTGTCCGACACCTGGTTGTTGTCGAGGCCGTCAAGGATGAAGTTGTTGGCTTGTTCGCGGTTGCCGTTGATGTATGGACGTGCACCGTTAGCGGTGTTGTCACCATTATTGAACGAGTCGGGGTTGGGGGAAATACTTCCTGGCGAAAGCAGGGTCAGTTGCACGTAGTTTCGAGTGGCGAGGGGCAGACGATCGTTCGTAACGGCATCTATGACAGTGTTGACCTGCGTGGTTTCGGTCTGCAGCACCGGAGCAGCGCCCGTCACTTCGACCGTCTCTGTGACTTGGCCGACTTTCAGTTGCGTGTCCAGTCGAGCGGTCTGGTTCAGCACGAGCGTGAACGGCGGATACACCGATTTCTGAAAGCCCGGCGCGCTGACCTCAAGCTTGTAGGTTCCGATAGGCACACGCGGAAGGTTGTAGGCACCAGACTCGTTGGTCTTCGCGTTCCATGTAGTGCCGCGTTCCACGTCTGTAGCAGTGACGGCAGCGTCCTTGATCGGCGCGCCACTCGGATCCGTTACGGTTCCCACGATAGCGGCTGTTACTTCCTGTCCCCACGCGGCGACACTGAGCCCGAGCAGTGCGGCCAGAACGAGGAGAAAGGCTCCACTCCACAGTGTTCTCTTCATCACAGAACCTCCCACGCGCTTTGAGTTACGGTGTTTCCCCACAGAGACAACCACGAATGGAGATATGCTATATAGCACCGCGTAGTTAACCGTCAAGAGAAAAATTGTCGAATGTCGCGGGCGTGACATCGCTTCCCGGCAGTAGAAAACCACTCCATAGCAGTTGGGCTTGGGAGGAATACCATGCCAGCGATGAACGGGGCTATGAAAATCCGTAACCACCTTACAACACCCTATTATTTAACGGATTTAACCGTTCCCTGCCGATTGCTCCGAGTTTCTTTGGGTAATTGTTTTGTACTATGCGAATGAGGCGTAACTGGGTCAGAATCAGGCCTATAGCAGTTGCCTGCTATATAGCGATCATCGGGAAAATCGACGCTGGGCGGTGGCTGGCACACAAACTGCGCTTTACGTCGCTCGCAAATGTGTGCTATATAGCGCGTAACGCAGTTACCGACTGCCTTAACGATTCGGTGGAGCCCGGGGCAGATACTCCAAGGACCAGGTATCTGGGGATGAGGATGCGAGCTAGCCGAAACGGAACGCCGGCTTACAAGAAAATTCAGAACGTGATCCGCAAGCGGATCGAGGGCGGACAGCTGAAAATCGGCGACTCCGTCGACTCGGAACGCGAACTGGCGCGAATTCACGGCGTGAGCCTGATGACCGCGCGGCACGCACTCGCCGGCCTGGAACGCGAAGGCGTAGTCGAGCGGCGGCGCGGCTCAGGAACCTTCGTTGCGCCCCCGAAAATTCACTTCAACCGGCTCATGAGCTATACCGAGCACATGTCGAGCCGGGGTCTATCTCCGCGCTCGCGGGTACTGTCGGCGAAGATCATCGAACATCAGGCGGAGATCGCAGCCCGGCTTGCCTTGCCCTCGACCAGCGACCTGGTGAAGATCGATCGACTGCGTTTGACGGGGGAAGAGCCCTTCGCACTGGAAACCGTCTACCTGCCCGGACCGGAATTTGGCGGGCTTGCCGCGGCGCCGCTGGGCAAGAGTTCACTATTCGCGACCCTGCAACATGATTATGGAGTCGAGCTGGCGTATGCGGACGAAGAAGTGGACGCCACCGCCGCGGATGCGCATACGGCGGAGTTGCTCTCGGTGCCGCGCGGCGCGCCCTTGCTCCGCATCCGGCAGGTGATTTATTCGACTTCCGGCAAAGCCGTCATTTATGGAGTAGGGTTTTATCGCTCCGAGCGGCATACTCTTTTCATTCGCAGATTCCGGTAGTCCAGGTTCGGCAGGAAGAGTATTCATGCCGTAGTCAGCCTGGCGGAGAGCCCCTGAGAAACCCTCAGCGGCTGAAGCCGCACAGCCTGCCCGGCTTTGCGGCCCGGCTAAAGCCGGGCCCTTCCCAAGTCTCTGATATCTTCCGCTGGATCGATTCTTGCGTCACGGAGAACTATGCCCCTCACATCGACCGATTGGCTGGTCATCATTGGATACCTGCTGGCGAATCTTTTGATCGGCGTGTACTACCGGCGCCGCGCCAGCGGGAATACGGAAGAGTTCTTCATTTCGGGGCGCGACGTTTCCTGGTGGCTGGCGGGCACGTCAATGGTGGCGACGACGTTCGCCGCCGACACGCCTCTGCTGGTCACAGGCCTGGTGGCGCGGCAGGGCATCGCCGGCAACTGGATCTGGTGGGGATCGTGCGTGGGCGGCATGCTCACGGTATTTTTCTTCGCGCGCTACTGGCGGCGGGCCGAAATCCTCACCGACGTGCAACTGGTCGAAATCCGCTACGGCGGCAAGCCGGCCGCATTCCTGCGCGGCTTCAAGTCGATCTATCTCGGGCTGTTCATGAACTGCTTCATCCTCGGGTGGGTGACGCAGGCCATGGTCAATATCATTAGGGTGCTACTCGGCCCGGCGATCGCGCAGGGCAAAGTGCTCAACTTCGCGGGGATGTCTTACACGCTGGGCGACCCGAAATCGACGGCATTGATCATCTGCGTGTTCGTACTGATTCCCTTCACCGGCCTGTACACCTTTATTGGCGGGCTCTGGGGCGTGCTGGTTACGGACCTGTTTCAGTTCGCCTTGAAGATGACGATGATCATCGTGCTGGCCTGGGTGGCGGTCGCGAAGATCGGCGGCATGGGCGCTCTGCAGACGCAGTTGCACGTAGTAGCCGAAAGCACTCGCGGGACCGGAGCAGAGATTTCCGATCCCACCGCATTCTTGCCTGATTTTCACCTCGGCCTGACGACCCATGCCCTGTGGACGCTGCCGGTGCTGACGTTCATCGTGTACCTGGGTATGCAGTGGTGGCTGGCGTGGTATCCGGGAGCAGAGCCGGGCGGCGGCGGATACGTGGCGCAGCGCATGTTCAGCGCCAAGGACGAAAAGAATTCCCTGGGCGCGACGCTCTGGTTCAACGTCGCGCACTATGCGCTGCGTCCGTGGCCCTGGGTGGTCACGGGATTGGTCGCCTTGGTGGTCTACTCGCCACACGGCGGCCTGCATCCGAGCGCGGATTTCGCGGCGAATCCCGAGCAAGGGTATGTGATGGTGCTGCGCGACTACCTGCCGCCAGCGCTGCGCGGGCTGATGGTGGCGGCGTTCCTGGCGGCATTCATGTCGACCATCGGAACGCAGTTGAACTGGGGAAGCTCGTACCTGGTAAACGATCTCTACAAAAGGTTCTTCGTTCGTGACGCCACCGAGAAGCACTATGTGATGATTAGCAAAATTTTTACAGTCGTGCTCGTGCTGGGCAGCGGGTACACGGCGACGAAGCTGGCGTCGATCAACCAGGGATGGCAACTGGTCTTGAACATCGGCTTCGGCACCGGGGCGGTCTACATCCTGCGCTGGTACTGGTCGCGCATCAATGCCTGGAGCGAAATCGTGGCGATGGCGGTCGCGGCGCTGATGACGATCGGATTGAGTCGCGTGTCGTTTACGGGCAACGATTCGCTGGTGTACGCGAAGACGGCGCTGATCACGGGACTGGTGACGACCATCGCATGGGTGATTGCGACGTTCGTGACGCGGCCCGAGTCGGATGAAACTTTGATCGGCTTCTACAAGCGTGTGCATCCGACGGTGTATGGCTGGAAGCGGATCGCCGAGATGGTGCCGGAGATGCCGCAGGTGCGCGATATGGCCGGCAACGCCTTCAACTGGTTGATGGGCGTGATTCTCGTCTACGGATGTTTGTTTGGGATCGGAAAGATCGTCTTCGGGCAGTGGGGATGGGGCGTGTTCTTGCTCGCGCTTTCCGCAGTGGCCGGCTATCTGATCTTCTGGGATTTGTCGCGGCGTGGTTGGAGTACGTATTCGGGTAAATCGGTGCCGGTGGGGGCTTCGACGGTGGCAGAGGGGGATTAGAGGTTTTGTAGCGCGGACGCCCTCGCTACAGAAGAAGAAGCCGCTGCTGATCGCAGCGGCTCTTTGCTTAGTCTTGTTCTTTGCGGTTCTTTTTCCGAGCACGCTTGCGTGCCAGTGCTTGTTTGACGCGCTTCTTCTCGCCCGGTTTCAGGTAATAGGAGTGACGCTTCACTTCCTTAATGATGTCTTCCGTCTGAACCTTGCGCTTGAAGCGGCGAAGGGCATTTTCTAACGATTCGCCCTCTTGCAGTCGAACTTCTGCCAAATCTCATCACCCCCAAACCAGCCGATAGGCCACTAGTAAGATTACACTTTTTGGGCGGTGGCGGAAAGGAAGAGGGGGAATGGGCCGCAAGCACTATGGCGTCTGATTTTCCGCCAATGACAAGTGGGCTCGCTTATTCTGGGCACAACGAAAATCTAAGAACGTAAACTTTTGAGGAGCGCGAAGTGCAGAGGTTTGGTGCGTTAGCTTTGGTAGTGTGTGTCCTCATTGTAGTGCTCGGCCTGTCCTTGGGCCGGCACCGCAAAAGGTTGTTTGCACAAAAACCACAAATCAAAGAATTCGACCCAAACTCGCTGCTATTCTCCCTCCCCACCATTTGCGACGAGGCTCCGCCGACAGTCCAAAGCGCAGGCCACGATAACTCGGATGCCTTCCGGATGCATGAAGACGATTGGCGGCAGATTGAATTCATCGCGAGAGAAGCCCTCCCTCAAATTGACCATGAGATGGCCGATCTTGAAGCTTTCAAGACTGCCAATCGGGCCCCTGTAGGCTGGAAGAAGGTATACGTGCGGACGGAGAGGCGGAACGGGCTATCTCCTTCCCGTCTACCATATGGTCTGGTCGATTCCATTCCGCATGGTGCAACTCAGACGCTAACAATCGGGACACCGGGGCAGGAAATGGCGGTGGAAGGTGGCTTCGCGGCTCGCCTCGGCCCGACCCTCTTCATGTACGGACGGCAGTCTCAGGGAGTTCTAGTTGACCTCGGGCTCAACAGATCACCTAACGAGAACGAATCAACTCAAACTCAAAGCCTTCTTGCGCTCTGCAAGAAGTTCAATCTGGTTATTGTGGATTGGTGCGCTGGTCGTGTTATAGGCCGCCCTTGAAACCTTCTCGCCATCATCGGATCAGGCCAACCCTCCCCCATCCACCACAACCTGCGTCCCAGTAATCCACGCCGCCATGTCGCTAACCAAAAATAAAACGGTGTTGGCAACATCCTCGGGCGTGCCCACCCGGGCAAGCGGACGGTTGGCCGCTTCTTTAAGAAACGCCGCCGGGTCCGCTCCGAGTTGCGCGCACTCGCTGCGCAGCATAGGGGTATCGATGTCTCCCGGGCAGACGCAGTTCACTCGGATGTTCGACTTGCCGTGGTCGATGGCCATGGCTCGCGTCAGGTTCAGCACTCCGGCCTTGGCGGCGCAATAGGACGCGGCTTGCGGCCCGGCTTTCAGAGACCAGCCCGAGCCCGTGTTTACGATGGTTCCGCCGCCGTTCTTCTCCATGTGCGGGATCACTTCGCGCGACAGCAGGAAAATTCCCTTCAGGGTTACATCAAGGGCCAGGTCCCATTCTTCTTCACTGAGGTCGACCACATTTTTGCGGACGATGATGCCCGCGTTGTTGCAGAGAATGTCGATGCGGCCGAAAGAAGCGATGGCGCTTTCGGTGGCGCGGCGGCAGTCCTCGGCGGAACGCACATCGCATTTTTCGAAGAGAGCCCGTCCGGCGCGCTCGGTGATGGTGCGGACCGTGGCCTCGCCTTTTTCAATATCGACATCGAGAACAACAACGGCGGCGCCCATCTCGGAGAGGCGGAGCGCAATGCCGCGCCCGATACCTGAACCGGCGCCCGTGATTACGGCGACCTTGCCCTCGAGCGAAAGCAGGCGCGTGGCGGTTTCGGAGATTGAGGTCATTCGGTAAAAATTCGTGACGGGCAGCATGATGCCATAGACTGGGGGACCCCGTCCGGTGAGTTGTGGGAGGAGAATTCCCTTGAGAGCGAGTCGTTTGGGACGGAGCTGTTTGGAAGCCCGTCGTTTGGGGAAGGAGTCGTTTGGAAGCGAGTCGTTAAGGAGCGATTTGTTTGGAAGCGATTTGTTTGGAAGCGATTTGTTTGGAAGCGATTTGTTTGGAGAGAGGGCGTTTGGGAGCACTTGTTGTGGGGAAGGGCCCGACTTCTGTCGGGCCGTAAGGGCGGTTAGCGCGGCGGCTTCAGCCGCTGAGGTGCGCTCTGGAAGAATGCTCGGTGCGCGTCGCGTTCCGTGAAAGGCTCACCTCAGGCGCTGAAGCGCCAATCCAACTTACGGATGGGTGGCACGACTGAAGTCGTGCCCTTCCCAAAACCAGCCCGAAGCATAGTTTTTCCGCAACCTCTGAAGTCGTGCCTTCCCCTTCGAACAGAAACATCGCTCGACAAAAAGCCCAGGGAACACGCTGCCTCGCATTCATCGCCCGCCGCACTTCCGCGGCTCCGCGAAAGGACTATAATGCTCCGCCGCAAGACATTTTTTTCTTCCGAGGTGAGATGTGCGTCGCACCGCTTTCTTTTTTCTTCTAGTCGTTCTCGCCGCAATTCCCGTATCCGCGCAATCGGGAGAATGGAAACAGCTTTTTGACGGCAAGGACCTCACGGGCTGGAAGCATGTCGGTCCCGGCGGCATGACCGTCGAGGACGGCCTGATCCGCACGCATGGCGGTATGGGATTGCTCTACTGGACCGGCGGCAAGCTCGGCGACTGCGTGATTCGCGTGGTCTTCAAGATGCGCGATCACAACAGCAATTCCGGCGTCTTCATTCGCATCCCTATCGAACCGCGCGAAGAGTGGATGCCAGTGCACTACGGCTACGAAGTACAGATCGACAACGAACCGGAGAAATCAAATGAGGACGACTACCACATTACCGGCACTCTCTACTCTCTGACTAAGCCGCTGGCCAAGCCCGGGAAGCCTGGGCCCGAGTGGAACACGATGGAGATCACGCTCGACGGGCCGAAGACCGTGGTTGTCCTGAACGGCGTGAAGGTGACCGACTACACCGAAGGCCAGCCCGTGCCAGAGAGAAAATTCGATTTCGAGCCGCACCGCGGCACCCGCCCGAACGACGGATACATCGGGCTCCAGAATCATAGCGACAACGACATCGTGTTTTTTAAAGAAGTCGCGATGAAGCCCCTGCCGAAATAGGCAGCTTGGCAATCCCCAACTTCATATCGCTGGAGGAAACATGAAGCGTGATTTTTCTCGCCGGGAATTTCTACAAACCAGCAGCGGAGCCTTGATTGCCGCCAACACCGTCTTTCTAAGCACGGAAAGCTTCGCCTCGCCCCGCCCCGTCCCTGCCAGCGATCGCATTCGCCTGGGCATCATCGGCATCGGAATGCAGGGCTCGCCGCTGCTCACCACGGCCATCACCTTGCCTGGGGTCGAATGCGTGGCGGCCTGCGACCTTTACGACGGGCACCGCGAACTCGCTAAGGAAATCGTCGGCAACACCAGTCTTCCCACCACGCGCCGCTATCAGGAACTGCTCGACAATAAAGATATCGATTGCCTGATCGTTGCCGTTCCTGACCACTGGCACAAGCAGGTCGTGGTCGACGCCGTGAGCGCCGGCAAGGATGTGTATTGCGAAAAGCCCATGTCGCACACGGCAGCCGGAGGCTTCGAAATGGCCGACGCGCAAAAAAAGACGGGACGCATCGTGCAGATCGGTTCCCAGCGCGTGAGTTCCGTGATCTACGGAAAGGCGAAAGAGATGATCGCGCAAGGTGCGATCGGCAACTTGAACCTGGTCGAGGGAACCCTCGGACGCAACGATCCCACTGGTTGCTGGGAGTACACTCCGCCCACCGACCTGTCCCCGCAGAATCTCGACTGGGAAACCTGGCAAGGCACCGTCCCCAAGCGTGCTTTCGATCCCCTGCTTTACGCGCGCTGGCGTTGCTGGAAGGAATACGGCACGGGCGTGGCGGGAGACCTGCTAGTCCATCTGGTCAGCGGAATCATCTACGCGCTGAACTGGAACGAACCGCCGAAACGCGCCATGGCCCTGGGCGGCATCCTGCGCTGGAAAGACGGCCGTAATATGCCGGACGTCCACGCCGTGCTTTTCGAGTACGGCGACATTCCCGTGTACACGCGCCTGAACCTGGGCTGCGAGAGCCCCGAAGTGGTCCGCTTCCAGGGATCGAAGGGCTATATCGAAGTCACAGAGTTCGGGCTGAGCTATTTTCCGCAGCCTGGTGTCGATACTTCTCCCAGCTACTACTCCACCAATGCTTATCCGCGAGCCATGCGAGAGGAATATCTCAAGCAATGGCATGCCGAACACGATCCGGTCCCGGGCAAAGAACCACTGGCGGAATCGACTATCTATCGTGGTGACGATTATGACGACATCAAGCCGCATCTGGCGAACTTCTTCAATGCGGTGCGGTCGCGCAAGCCGGTTACGGAAGATGCGGTGTTCGGCAACCATGCGGCGCTCGCGTGCCACATGGCGAATGAATCATATTTCCGCAGGAGCGCGGTGACTGTCGACACGGCGACCAGGAGCATCAAGAGCTAGAGGTCACTGGACGGGGGAAAACTATTTCAGATTGTTCGCGGGGTAGTCGCTGCCCGGTGCGTCATAGTCGCGGCCGTACTTGTTCTTGTGCGGACCGGGCGGCCCGTCTTGCACGACGCGAATCACGCCCAGGGATTGATCCTGCGCTGAAAGCGTCACGGTCTTGGTGAGTTTCTTCAAGTTCTCGAGCCCTGATTTTTCAGCAAAAACCTGCATCGTGTAACGACCTTCCGGGACATTCGGGATCGAGATCTGTCCGGCTGCGTTCGAGATGCCGTAATGAGGAGTTTTCAGCGCGAGTACAATTGCATTCATCTCCGGATGGATGTTGCAGAAGATATAACTGACGCCCACGCGATCGAAGTGGACGATCCTGGTCGTTCCCGCCTCATACAATCCCAGGTCAAACCGCTTCCCCTCAAAAAGCGAGAAGACATTGTGAAAGAACGGATCGCGGTTGGGAAACTCCACGGCGGTTCCGGCAGGAACCACCAGCAGATGCGGCACGAAGGTCTTGTCTCTCTGCACGAGCCGCGGAGGCGTAACCGAAGCTGCCGCGGCCACCGACCGAAGCGTGTGCTCGTCGAGGGGAGAGAGCCACACAACAACGTTGGCGCGATCTTTCTTGGTCGCGTGCGCGTGGCCTTCGCCCACAATTTCAATCTGCGCGGTGACATTCAAGTCCTGCGCCTGCACAAAAAATGAACAGCCGAGGAGAACGACGCATAAGCGCGCAAGCTGCAATCCCTCGTAATGCGCAAACGAATTGAAGATACCAGTTTTCAGAACAGAATCCCCATCACCAGATTAAAGCGGTCCGCCGTATATCGAGTATTGTCGATCTGATAGGTGGCGATGTGACCGTACTCAGCGGAGAACACCAGGTCAGAACGCGGCCGGTAGATTACATTCATCAACCCGCTCTGGTTGCGAGCGGCGGGGCCGTTTTTGCCACCGCTGCCGTATTGCGAAAAAGGAAAGGCGCGGATTTCGCTCGCGAAAGGATTGTCCTGCCCCCCCGCGAAGTTGAATTCCACCTTCGAAGACGCCCGCACCTTCAGCTGAGCCCAACCACCGAGCGCATCCAATCCCTGAACCCGGCTGGCCGGATCGGTCGGATTCCCGCTGAACAGCGCACTCTGGTAAGAACCTCCTCCCAAACCGCCGAGCCCCTGGCCGCGAAAAAATTCTCCGCTCAGACCCAGCATTTTTCCGAGCGGCACACTCCAATCCAGCGTCCCGACCCACGCACCCAGGTTGCGGCCGAATCCCCAGTTTTGCCGGCTGTAGTATCCACCCGCGCCCACAGTTAACGGCTCGCCGAAGATGCTGTGCGTCCACGCAACCCGCCC
>DASRDJ010000198.1:0-4318 GCA_035652655.1 Terriglobales bacterium | reverse complement strand
AATTGTGGAATTCGCTTCGTTGAAGTGGAAACACTCGAGCAATATGAACAGGCATTTAGCGAACATACGGTGATGGCTCACTTTTTCAACGCGGGTGGTGGCAAGATCAGACGGGAGGACTGGGTGCGAGTCGCCCACCAGCATGGGGTGCCGTGTTTCAACGATGCTGCTGCCGATGTGCCGCCCATTTCCAACCTGTGGAACTACACGAAGATGGGATTTGATCTCGTAACGTTCTCCGGAGGGAAGGGTCTGAGGGGACCACAGTGCACCGGGTTGCTGTTGGGCAGAAAGGATCTGATCGAAGCAGCCAAGAAGAATAATTCACCAAACTCAAACACTGTCGGGCGCGGGATGAAAGTGGCGAAAGAGGAAATTGTAGGCCTGGTCGCTGCGATCGACTCATTCCTGAAGCAAGACGATGCCGCCATCGACTCAGAGTGCCGGACACGAGCGGATCACATCGCCAAACAGCTGAGTACGATTCCGACTGTGCAAACTCAGATCTTTGTTCCTGAAGTCGCCAATCACGTTCCACACCTGCTCATTACCTACGATCCGAATCGGGTCAAGATCGCCGGCGCGGAAGTCATGCAAAAGATGCGGGAAGGCAAGCCGCGGATTGAGCTAAATCCATCTACTGGAGGTCCCCCGGCAAGCGCAGGATTGCCGGGAGGAGCCAACACGATCGTCGTCGGTGTTTGGATGTTGCAGCCCGGGGAAGAGATGGTCGTTGCGAAGCGTTTGCGCGAAGTTCTGCAAGAAGCAGCCCGCGGGTAGCAACGCCTTTGAAGACTTGCCAGCACCTGTTCCACGTCCGCCACCGTGAGATGCGGGAAGCGTCACGTCAGGTCTTGTCGATTGGTTTGCTCCGAAGCAGTTCTACAGTCTCGGGCTGTGCTGATTTGCACAAGATCGGAGGCAGACCGCGTGCGATTAATTCCGCGTCCCCGACGGCGAGTTTGCCGATCTGTTTGATCGCTGCCTTCAGCGCCCCCGCCTGATGCGCACAGAGAATCAAGTTAGGAGTTCGGCGGGCCCGATGCGAGGCAGGCAGCGGCTCTTGCGGGAAGACGTCGGTGGCGACGCGAATGTGCCCCCGTTCGGCAAAATCGAGCATGGCTTCGAAATCCACCACCGCTGCACGGCTAACCAAGACAAGGCCTGCCCCTCTCTGCATCGAAGAGAACTGTTGTGCGCCCAGAAAGCCCTGATTCTGGGAAGTGACCCCGGCAACGACAATCACCAGGCGCGAGCGTCCCAAGACCTCATCTAAAGAAGCTGCCTCGCAGCCCATGGTCTGAATATATTCGGCGGGCAGCCAGGGATCATAAGCTCGAATACGACAACCGAACGGGCGCAGTAGGGGCAGGATCGCCTTACCAAGATCGCCCAGTCCGATCAGACCGATGTCTTGCCGGAACAGGGTGAAAGCATCACGGTTGGCAGCCAGGCCGTACTCCTCAGCGCCAGTACGGAAATCGTGATCCGACCTGCTGATTCCACGGGCGACATCAATCGCCATGCCTAGCGCAGCTTCAGCAACAGGCTCGGCGAACACGGGGCTCGTGCTGAGAACGCGTATGCCGCTGCGAAAACAGTAAGCGTAGTCGATATTGGGAAGGAAATTGCCTTCGACGTTGAAGACTGCCCTCAGTGATTGGGCCCGTTTCAGTCGTGAAGCGGGAAGGTCGAACTGCCCCATGATGATTTCTGCGTCGGCAACCTTTTCATCAAACAATGAGTCGGTGACCGGACCAGATTCGTGCACGAATACATCTCCCAACCCCCGCAGCCGAGCCAGATCGCTCTCATCAAAGATGTCGGACATCGCACGTGGTTCTGGAGCCAGGAAAATACGTTTCGGAGTACTACTGCTGGGCATGAATGCTCCTTGGAGTGTTGAAGGTGGATCGCCTGCTTGTCAGCCCACGTCAGTCATGGGCGTGCTGGGTGCGATCAAAGATATTTCTTCATCTACGTACACGGGATAGCGACTCTTCTGCTCTTCGGCAAGCGCTTTGTCGAGTTCGAAGATCACGATCGAACAATCTTCGTTGGACTCGGAAAGGAGCGAACCATCGGGCGCAAACGAGTAAGCGCCGCCGCCGAAGGTCGGCCCAGCGGAACTTGATCCAACCCGGTTCGAACTGACTACGTAGCAGCCGGAAGCGATCGCTGCCATCGCACCCGCTGTTTTCCACGGTGTGATGGAGCGGCCGGTAGCACGTGGAACGGCAATGAGATGTGCTCCTGATTTGCCATAGGCCCGTGCTCTTTCATTGAACATCAGTTCGGTGCAGAGCAGCGCGCCGATGCGCAAGCCATCGATCTCCATCACCTCAAACCCAGGTTTAGAGGTTCTAAACCACTCTGTTTCGAACCAGCCTTCCTCAGCTGGAAAGAAGTGTTTCTGATGCAAGAAGCGGAAGCAGCCATGCTCCAGGATAAACGCCTCGTTGGCCAAGCGCTCCCCTGCAATTACCGGGCGAGACGAAATGATAATTGGAACCTTGAGCGCCCGTAGTGCTTGCACCCCGTCTTCGTGGATCCGGACGCTTGTCCTCGCAAGCGCCACATCAAAGTTCGGGGAAGCTGCCAACCATGGCCCAAAAGGCATCTCATTGGTGATCAGGACTTGTGGCGCACACCTCGTGACATCTGCGGCAACCGCCGACCACATGTCGGTATTAGGCATCAAGCCGTCTGGCCACTGTACGAAGCCTAGACGCATTGTGCATCCTGACGTAGCTTAAGCGCTGAGGTCATTCCGGCGTCTGCTTACCATATCAAAAGTGCTCACTGAAGAGACTCCTCGTGGGCAGCAAAACTCGATACAGTTCCGTGTGGAACTGAAAACGCGTGCCTCCAGCACACTCTTAGGATTATTGATCTCCTCCTTGAAAGTGCCCCAAAACTGCTGACTTCAGCGGTGCAAGTTGGCACTTCACTTCTACCTTTCGCTCTTCCCAAATTGCAGCCTGCCTATTGCAACTGCCGTCGGGTTTCTGTTGCAGCGGGGGTCAGGAAGGTCGACAATCAACGAAGTACCGAAATATCGCGGAGAGCGGATATGTCCCGCTGGTTCCCCCGTCTGGTGCTCTTCTTGCTTTCGTGCACGCTTGGAGTCGCGGGTCTCGCGGCTCCGGAGGCTTGGGTTCCGGTTCGCTGGACCGGAGGCCCGTTGGAGCTTGCCTGGCGAACCCACGCGAAAACGCTCCCCGGCGATGCTGCTGTCCGCGACGCTCTCGCGCGCTGGTACGAACCCGCCACGCTCAGCCTTCTTGAGGACTCACCCGCCAACTGCCTGCTGGTGACTTGGAGCGCGCCCGCCGATGCGGCGGTCGAAAGCGCGCAACAACAAGTCGTGAAGACCTATGCCGCGTCGGCACACAAGCGCGGTCTCGCCGTACTCGGCCTCGTCTATGCGGCAGGCGATGCGTCGAAAATCGCTGGGGACGCCGCGCGGGCTGCGCTCGATGGACTTGCCCTTGAGGGTGAGTTCGCCCCGGAATTTTCTACCGCATTACGCAAAGCTGCCGGCTCTATGTTGGTGGTCGAGATCGCCCAGGACGCGGCACCGTGGCGGTGGAAGCCTTCACCGATTGTCGCCGTCGCGGGTGTAGCCCCAGGCGCACGCAATCTCTCGGAGATGGGTATTCGCGGTGCGCCCTCGAGCGAGCCGTGGATTCAATCGAATATCTGGCTGGTGCGGTTGTTTGAACTCGACTCGCCGTCGCGTCCAGTGTGGATCAGCAGCCAGTTCAAGAATCCTGCAGCCATCGATTACGCGCGGAGCGTAGCCGATTCTGCCGTAGCCGGCGGACGCTGGATCATTTCGCTGGATGATGCTTTTCGCACCAGACTGCGCGCGCGAGATGGCTCGGCGCTCGGAACATGGCGCCACCTCACGAGCTATCTGAAATTTGCCGAAAGTCATGGCGTCGCATGGCGTGCTCTTGCGCCCTATGGAAATGTCGGCATCGTGCTCGACGGGGAAAGCACGAAACAGGATCCCGCGGAAGAGTACTTGAACCTCGCCGCACGCCGCCAAGTGCCTTACCGTCTGGTGGCGCGTTCTGCAATGAACGCCAACGCCCTGGTGAACTTTCGCGCGCTCGTGGCCACCGAAGTCGACCCGCCGTCAGTAGCCGAGCGCAAACTGCTTCAGGATTTCGCTGAGGGCGGCGGTCTCGTTATCGCCGGTCCGTCCTGGGGCGCTGCACCGAAAACGGAGCCCTTCGCCGAAGTCTCTACAGGTAAGGGCCGTATCGTCGTCTACAGAGATCCAGACCCCGAAACCGTAGCGCGTGATCTT
>DASRDJ010000197.1:0-49499 GCA_035652655.1 Terriglobales bacterium | reverse complement strand
GCGCGGCGATGCTGCGCGACGAGAACGTCGGCTTTCGCCTGGGCTTCGGTCAGTTTTTGTTCCAGTTGTCGAAGAGCCGTTTTCAGATTCTCCACCTGCGCCTTTTGATCCGCGACCTGCTGCGTGAAGTTCTGGCTGAGTTCACGATAGCTTTCGACGCGCAGCAGCGAAGCACGCGCCAGATCGTCTTCCTTCTTGTCGACGGCGAGCTCGGCCTTACGCATCCACTCCGCTACTTTGTCTGCATTTTCTGTCTGCTTCTTTTCGAGCAGGTGCTGGTCGGCTATGGCGATCGCGACCTGCGTCTTGACCTGCAGAAGCTGGTTTTGCATGTCGAGAATGACCTGCTTGATCATCTTTTCGGGTTCTTCGGCCTTATCGATCAGGTCGTTCAGGTTGGCACGGACTAATGTCGAAACGCGCTCAAGTAATGCCATGACTCCACCTCGGTTCTTGATTCAGTTCTCGGTTCTCAGTTCTCATTTTGGCTATCAGCTATCAGCCACCAACTATCAGCTGCCAGCTCGCAATTGCCTTCTCGCTTCGCACTCGGGACATTTCTTGCGGCCCAGCGATGCACCTGCCGCAATGCCTACGAAGATTCCGGCGACGAGCCACACAGCGACGTGACCAGAGAGAATCGCTGCCAACGTGCCGATCGCGATTCCAATCACGATGCTCAGACCCAGATGCTTGGATTTGTTTTCTGCCGTAGTCATAAGCCAGATCCCTCACGACATTCGGTCGAGTTCGACGGGCGAGGACGCCCGTCGCTCCATCGCCCCCTTTCCCCTAGGTGCCCACCCTTGTCCCTCCGATTTTTGATGGACAGGGTGGGAGCAAGCTCATAGCTCGGCGCTCGTAGCTCGACTATTTGCCGTTCGTTGGTGGCTTCTCCGCCTTGTCGCCGATCTGGCGGACTTTGCCGAGCAGTTCGCGGACGTCCATGCCCGAGAGTGTCTCGAACAACGCCGGCACCTGCGCAGCCATCTTGGCGATGTCGCCCGTGATCTTGCTCATTCCGGCAGCGTCCCCGTTGCCCGTCGAGACGATGGTGATCTTGTCGACGTTGGCCAACGGGCTGGCCAGCGCGCGCACCACTTCCGGCAAGCCGGTGATCAGTTTGTCGACCACTGCGGCCTGGTTGTATTCCTGGAAGGCCTCGGCCTTCACGTTCATGGCTTTCGCCTCGGCCTCGCCTTTCTTGAAGATGATCTCGGCTTCGGCTTCGCCCTGCTGGCGGATCGACGAAGCATGACCCTCGGCTTCCGCCATGAGGCGCTGCTTCTCGGCCTGGGCGATCGTCTCAATACGCTGACGCTCGATCTCGGCCTGCTTCAACACGGTCGCGATCAGTTCTTTCTCGCGGCGATTGATTTCGGCCTCCTGCACCTTGACCTGTCCTTCTTTCTCGACTTGCTGCACGCGTACGCTCTCGGCGATCACCTGCTGCTGCATGATGTTCGCCTGGATGTCGTACGCCTTGTCGGCCTGCGCTTGCTGCTTCTTGGTGACTTCCAGGTATTGCGCTCTCTTGATCTCGAGGTCGCGCTGCGCTTCGGCCTGCTTAGCCTGCGACAACGTTTCTGCGAGCACGCGTTCCTGGTCCGCCTGCGCTTTCGCAACCGCGGATTCGCGCTGCGCGAGTGCGCGCTTGATGGCCGTATCGCGATCGGCTTCGGCGGTGGCCACATCGGCATCGCGCTTGATGCGCGCGATATCCGGCCGACCCATGTTTGAGATGTACTCGTTCTTGTCGCGCACTTCCTTGATGGTGAACGAGATAACTTCGAGCCCCATCTTGCTCATGTCGTCGGCGCAGGTGGCGCGCATGCGGTCGCCGACCATCTCGGGCTGCTTCACGATTTCTTCCACCGTGAGCTGCCCGATGATGCCGCGCAGGTGACCTTCCATCACCAGACGGATCAGGCCTTCGCGCTCCTGGTCGGCCTTGGTCAGGAACTGCTCCGAGGCAGTGAGGATCGATTCGACATCAGATTTCACCTTGATCTGAGCGACGGCTTCGACCGTGACCGCGACGCCCTGCTTGGTGTAGAGATCCTGCTGCGGCGCTACGTCGAACGACATCAGCTCAAGTGAAAGTTCGCGGCATACCTGCACCATCGGCCACACAATAATGCCGTGGCCTTTGACCACCCGCGTTCCGCCAACGCCGTAAACGATGAGCGCCTCATGCGGGCCTGCCTTGCGATAAAGCCTGGCCAGAAAACTGAACAAGAACATGATCGTCAGGACGCACAACCCGACAATGACCCATCCTGCAGTAGAAATTCCGAACGTCATATCTCCTCCTATGCCAATTCAAGCCGAACTGTCCGCTACGTATGTGCGGAGTGTTTCATCATGTCCAGGTCGCGCACCGTGCGCGCCGGATCATTGGTCCCTAAGAAAACTTCGCCCTCGTGCGTCGTGATATGCACGACGTCGTTTCCCCACACGTAGGCGCGAGTCTTGCCCGCGCCGCGAATTCCATAGCCCCGCAACGCCATCCACTTCTCGGGACGGTAGTCGGCAATCTGCGCTTGCGGAATGGAGCGCAAACGGTAGCCGAGCGTGCTGATCTCAAGACCCGCGGAAGTGAAGCGATAATTAAAGCCGCTCCAGGTGTGTGCTGCGATAAGCAGGAAAAACGCCGACGATAGCGCCATGCCAGTGCGGGCTCCGCGCAGCGGGATTGCATACGCTGCCGCTAACTCGATAATCGCAATCAAGAGAAACAAGACTGCAAACGCTCGCGAGCCATGCGACTCTTCCGCGAGTATCGGCGTCTCAGGCAGCGGACTGCCGCGCTGCGCGCGCAGATAGATGATGGTGAATATGACAATCGCGAGCGGGATGCCCAGCAACCCCGGCGCAATTGGAACCGGCGCGCCCGTGAGGTTGTATTCGATGATGCCTTGGTTCACGCAGAAAAGCCCGCCCAGGATCATGTAGAAGAATCCCAGAACCGCGATGGACGAGTTCTCGATGGCTCTCTTCTGTCGCAGGATCACGAGGGCGATCGCTGTGAAGATGACCAGGACGAACATGGTCACGCCCAGCGCGTAGGAAAGAGCGGTCGTGCGCGACATCCAGCCGTTGGGGTGGCCGTTGGCGGCGAAGTGCGTGGCGACGGCACCGGGAAGTGCGTTCCAGGATTGCGCGTAGCGCAACGCGGTGAGTGGAAGGGCCAGCCACATCAGCGCGGTCAGGATTGTGAAGAGTCTGCGGTTCATAGTGGCCCTCAGGGGCTAAAGCCCCGGCTTTCGTTCTGTCTTCGGCACGACTGAAGTCGTGCCCTTCCCTTTCGTGGCGCTCGCAATCAGCTTCGTGGCGCCCGCGTTCAGTGGCAAGGTGCGTCAGCGCCTATAGGCGCTCTGTTTTCGTCCTCGTTACGGCGCGCCTGAAGGCGCGCCCTGATACGAATCCGTCCGCGAACCGACGGGCGAGGACACCCGTCGCTCCATCGTTTCGTGCACGGTTCGCGCCCGGCGTCGGATGCGCTCTCCGGAGGCACTTCGTTTAGGGTGCAGTGCTTTCCGCTTGCGTCTCTTCGCCGGATATTTCTGTCCAGGGGCGGACGTAGGCGATGCCCCGGTCGTAGCGCTCCACCACGACTTCCACTCCTTTCGCAATTGCGGCGCCCGATTCGCTGCGGGCCCCGCAGACGCGGCGTGTGCCGGCTTGCGAGTAAATGAGTTCTCCCGTACCGCCTTCACGGATCGAGATCGACATTCGTCCGAGCACGCCGACCATTTCGTAGTCCGCGGGATCCATGTCTTCTTCCTCCGAGGTGAGCACCTTGCTCAGAAACAAGAACACGATGCCGCCTCCGATCAAGCCGCTAGTCAGCGCGATGCCCAGCCCCATCACGAACCACAAGCTCGAATACCGCGTCAGCAGGTAGCCCGTGCCGCCGAACCAGGCAAGAAACGCGGTGAGCGTGACGAAGTTGAACGGCGAGACTGACGCTCCGCGTACAGCGCGAATCGGTCCTCGCGGTCCCGTTACTGTTCCTGCCGCTGCGCCCGGAGCATGTGCTCCAATCGGAGCGTGTGCGACGGGCGCGTGTCCGCCGAAGTGCAGGTGTCCGCCATGCCAATGCGGAAAGTGAAAATGCCAGTTCGTGCCTCCGCTGAGAAACGAGATCAGGCTGAAGGCGAATCCCACGACGAAACAAATCAGATAGAAGTTCGCCCACGTCATTGCACTCGCCTCCCTTCCACCGACTTGCGGCTGCGATGATTACGCAGCGCGTCGGGATCCAAAGCCTCGAGCAAACGCTCGGCCAGGCCGGGCGTATCTAGAATCGCGCCCAGCAGCAGAAAGCAGCTGCGCGTGTCCTTGTGGCGCGCGCACTTGATGAGCACATCACTCACCATGCGATCGCTCACGAAGCGCTCCGAGCCTTGCAGCAGCCACACGTCGAGCTTGCCTTCGGTGGTGCGCAAGTCGCTGGTCAGTTCTGTGTGGTAGCCATCCGGGTCATCGACCAGGAAGCCCGGGTGCACTTTGAAGAACTTCGCCAACAAGGTGCGCGAAGATTGCGTCATGTGGCGGCGCGAGCCGCGCTCGATCTGCGAGAGGTACGACTGGCTGATGCTCTTGCCGGTCTCGTCCTTGACGGCGCGCACAATCTCTTGTTGCGTCATGGGACGTCCCAACTCGCGCAACGAGCCTTCGACTTCGCGCAGGTAGCGGATTTTTTCGCCGAGCGTCATATCTCAAATCGCCATAGTTATATTGCAATTTGTAATGTTCTGTCAAGCGCCGGATCTAGCGTATTTTCATTGACTTCCAGCCGAGGTTTGTCTGATCTGGGATCGCTTCTCTGTCCCCTGGACTCAGCACGGGATCGTGAGCATGCGAACTGTGACCACTGACCTTGCTCCGAAACGTGGCGGCCGTTAAGCAATGGATATGCGAGACGTCGTCATCCAATTGCACGCGGGCGAGTATCACGACTTCGCCCGCTACCTCGCGGCCCTGAACTCCGCGCGATCGTTCTCGACACACCACGCCGTCGCTTCCACACGGCTGCGCAGCTTCTTCTGCAGTACCTGTGCGGGTTGGGACAGCTGCTTCCCCATTTGTGGTCACTGCGCGGTCTGCCTACGGTGGTGGTGTTCAGTCACTTCGCGTTTGTGGTGAAGCTGCTAGCACGCTGTGGGCTGCTGGATTACGAGCGGCTGTTCTGCTTTGGGTTCCTCGTGCACGACCCGCGCTGGTTTCGCGTGGTGCGGGGTCTGGTGCGACTGGATCGCGCTCACAATCACTACGTCATCTTCAGCGAGTCAGAGGCGGAGCTGTACCGCACTGCGTTCGGCATCGAGCGAGAGCGGATGCATTTCGTTCCGCTGGGGGACTGGCGGCAGATCCGCCCGATCGATGGACAGGTCGTGCCTGTTCGCGGGGATTACTACCTGGCCGGCGGACGCAGCAACCGCGACTACCCCGCGCTGGTGGAAGCTTTCCGTTCCCTGCCCGCGCGTCTGGTGATTCTGTGTTCACAAGTGAACCTGGAGGAACTCGGTCAGGTACGAATACCAATAATGTCACGCTCTTGTGCGACGTTCCTATCACGACCTTCGATGAATACGTTCGAGGTGCGAAAGCCGGCATCATCTCCCTGCGGCACGATACGGGTTCGGCCGGGCAGAGTGTGGCGCTCGCGCTCATGCGAAACGCGAAATGCATTGTGGCTACCCGGGCCGGGGGATTGATGGAATACATCGAGGATGGGGTGTCGGGTTACTGGCTCGATCATGTAGCGCGGGACTTGCCAGCATGCGTGCGACAAATCGAGGCGGATCCGCGTCTCGCCGAAAAGATGGGCGAGGCCGGACGGAGGAGATATGAGGAACGCTTCTCGCTCACGATCGCAGCGGAGGCGTTTGAGAATGTGCTCGCGACGGTTCCTTTGGGGGCGAGTTCGTTGAGGGAGAAGGTCGCGATCGGGGCTGCCTAAAGAGGCTGCGGCTAAGTCCCGGAAAAACTGGCGAGCCGATTCCCGCCACTGAAGTGGCGGGCTATTTTCAGCTGCCCTCGAGCAGGCGGAGTGCGCGGCCCCGAAGTGACGAACCCGAGATTCGGGCACCTTATAGCGCGATCTAAGCCTTATCTGAAAGAGCTTCGAAGTGCTCCACTTTCGGGCCACGATCGATCAGGAATTTTTCATCCTCCGGGTAGTAGACGGCTTTCTCGTAGTCTTCTCCGGCGAAGGCTTTGATTGCGTCCCAGGATTCCCAGAGTGTGAGCAAGAAGAATTCGCATTTGCCGTCGAAAATGCGGCGCAGGGTGTGGACGCCACGATTGCCGGGGGTTTCTCTGTATTCCTTCAGTCCGGTTTTCTGCAGGTACTCGTAGTAGATGTCTTTGTCGGATTCGCGGACGGTGCCGCGCCAGATGCGGGCGATCATTTTGCATCCTCCGCGTTCGTAGATGAGGTGCCGGCGCCCAGCGATTCTGAAGTTGAATGCAATCTCATCTGGTAAACCGTGGGGAAGACTTCTCCGGAAGCGTCGGTTCGCACAAAACTCCGAACTAACTCCGAGCGAGAAAAATGTCCAAAGCTGAGAAGTCGAATCAGTTCATTCTTCGAAAAGCTCTCCCAGTTGTGCTTTCGATTCCAGGGAAAGCAAGTCGCCTCGACCACCGTACTGCACAGGCCTTCGTGGATCCCAGCCTCGATCTGCGTGCGCAGCCATCGCAGGTAGAGCAGCTTGCTCTCGAGCAGGTCGCGCGGATTTTCGCGGAACACAACTCCACGAACGGAAGGAATATCCGCGCGCAGCGTGTGGATGTGCCCGTGCCCTTCGACCAGCACGTCGATCGGTAACGCGAGCAGGCGCTCGAGAGTATCGATCCATCGCAAGCTGTCCACGTCTGGATTGGGCGTGGCGAAGTAGCTGCCCATGAAAGCGTCGCCGGCGATCAGAACTTTTTCGACTCGGTCGTAAAGCACGATGTGGTCGTCACAATGTCCGGGAGCGGAGAGCACCTCGAGTTCACCGTGGGCGGTTTTCAGGCGGTCGCCGAGCGTCTGGAAATCGGGCTCGAGTGGGTCCGGCCGTCCGATGATGGCCGCGCGGACCCACGGCAGGCGCCAAGGGGACTGCAATGACTTGGCCGTCGCGGCGGACACATAGAGGGGGACGGACAGCCGGCGCGACGCCCAGTTCAAGTTGCCAACGTGTTCTTCGTGATGGTGAGTGGCGACCACGCATTGAATCGCGCCGGTGGGCAGTCTCCGCAGATGGCGGGCGAGCGAACGCCGCATGCGAGGAGAACCCGGATCGATCAAGACCCCGTCATAGACGATGGTGGTAAAGAGTTCGCCGAACAGCAATGGGACGACATCAGGCGGAATGCCGCCCAGAAATGCGATGGATAACTTGCAGCCCAGGAAATCGAAGCGCCGGCGGAACGTGCGGAGATGCGTGACCACCTGACCACCGAGTTCACGCGCTCCCGCACCCATGATCAGAGGCATGCGCAAGACCAATCCGATGAAGTAGCAGCTCCAGAAGGTGGCGAAGAATGTCTTGCGGCGCACCAACTCGGGCCGCGCGACGCGGCAGGCGCCACCGCGGCACTTGCTGACGGCATAGCGATTGCGCGCGACAAACCGATAGCCAGCGATTCCAAGCCAGCGGAAAGGCAGCATGCCACCCAGCCACCCAATCAAGAAAGTAGGCGGGAACAATCGTGCCAGGACGGCAACCGCATTCCAGCCACGATGCAGCTGTCCTGATGGGGAGATGACGTGGAGTTCTCGCAAACAGTCGTCAACTTTGAGATCGGGATGCACTTGGGCGAGAGTCGCCACATCAATGGGCAGAGCCGAGACTTGGTGCTTACGGTCAAGCAGGCGAAGCCAGGAAACAAATGCCTGGCAGACTTCACACTGGCCGTCGTAGATGGCGACGTGGTGAGCGGCAGGGGTTGGAGCGGCAGAGACGTCCAGCACGGCAACCTGCGATGCAGTCCGTACGACGGTTTCTGGCGGAGTCGCCATGAGAGATGGGAACGGGTCGATTGTGTCAGAAATGGGTTGCGCGTTCCATAGATTTGATTGTTGCTTACGGATGAGGCTGAGGCATAGGCGTTGTCCCCGGGGCCGGATGCACAGACGGCTCGTCGAACTGATTCATGTTTTCTTTCTTCCAGCGCATGGCGGCGGTGATGCGGGTGCGGCCGCTGGGGTGGTCGTAGAAGAGAATTTCCTCGATGGTGCCGGGATCGAGTTTGCGGTACTCGCCGAGTTTCAGATCGACCGCGGCTTCGCCGTCGGGTTGACGGGCGGCGTTCAGTCCGAAAATGTCGGCTTCGTATTCTTCGGTGCGCGTCCAGGTATTGCTGATAGGCGTGGTCACGAAGAAGAAAATCGACAGCAGCAGCGCGGCCAGGGGGAGGACGGCAACGTCGGTGATACCGGAGATACCCCACCGCTCGCCCCAGCGGCCGAGAGACCAGTTCATACTCCAGTTGAGGAAGGCAAAGCCGAGCAAGAAGATCAGCGAGAAGAACAGGACGCTTTTGTAAATGTGGTGCAGGACGTAGTGGCCCATCTCGTGGCCCATCGTGGTCATGATTTCTTCGGGCGTGCAGCGGTTCAGCAAGTTGTCGTTGAGCGAGATGCGCTGAGTGCTGCCGAGTCCGCTCACGTTGGCGCTGACCCGATTCGATTGGCGGGACTCATCGACTTCGTAGACGTCGGTAGCGGGGATGCCATTGGCACGCGCCAGGCTGAGGATCGACTCCTTCATCTTGGCGTCTTTCATCGGCGTGTAGGTGTTGAATAAGGGCGCGATGTAGACCGGAGCAATGATCACGAGCAGGACCAGCAGCACCACGCTGGTGAGCGCTCCCCACACCCACCAGTTCTTGCCGAGGCGACGGACAATCGCGAACAGGATCATGAGTGCGATTGCGCCCAGGACGAGGCCGATGGCGAGGCCAACCAGTTGATCACGCAGCCACGATCCGAAGGTTTGCGTGGAGAGTCCATATTGATGTTCGCGGAAATATCCCTCATATACGCCCATGGGAAATTGCAGCAGGAACGTGATGAGGAAGAAGGGCAGGACGTAGAGGAGGGTTTGCAGATGAATGTTGCCGCCGGTGCGCGCGGCCCAATCGCGCATGTGAGCCGAGAGACGCGTCTGCAACAAGAACAGCATGATCGCGGAGAAGAGGAGAAAATCCCACAGTTGAAGCCAGTAGCCGCCTTCGAAATAGGAGTCGGAGCGGGCTTTCTTGTCGGGAGCGATCGTGGCGAGCCAGGCGTCGGTGGCGGCTTTGACATCGAAGTTCGAGCTGGGGCGGGCGGCAGTCGGGATGTCGAGCGTGGTGGACGGCGTGGTGTCAGCGCGGGAGATTGCAGAGAGGCAGATTGCCAGAAAGACGAAACAGACTAGGTGGCGGGGAGTCATCGATGCTCCGGAGAGGTGGGGTGACACCGCAAATCATCGGAAACGATAACACAGGGGAGTAGAGGGAACGATCGACGAATTCCACCCGAAGCGCATAATGCCTGCAACGAAGAAAGAAGTTCATACACTAATAACCTGAAGCGGGCCTTTCAACAGGATTGGGCCATCTCGATCTGTTCACTCTCGCGTCAAGGTGGTAATCCATGAGGATGATTGCGATATATGCATGGCAAGTGACGTTAGCGGCCGCCGCTCTGGCTCAAAGCGCCGGGAACCCACCGCACTCTTCCCTCGAAACACCTGGCCCCGCCGCGCCGGCTGTGTGTGACGGCAAGGACCTCCCCATGAGGTTGAAGGATGGTTCGGCGGGCGTGCCCGTGAAGTGCTGCCGCGGGCGGGATGATGTTCTGGTTCAAGAAGGGCGGGGCGCTACAGGACTGGCTTTCCGGCTACGCGGCACGCCTTGCAGCAATTACAAGCCTAAGCCTCAAGATGCCTGCGAAGTATCAGGCCAGTGCGACTTCGGTCCGTGCGGCGTCGCTCCGCTACTGCCGGTTAGCGGGACGGAACAGCACGTCTTCAAACCTGAACATGCGGTGAAAGCGTGTGGATATCAGATCAAGCTGGAGCCGAACTCTGGCGGAGTGGACCAGTTCGATGCGTATCCGGAGCTGTACAGAAACACTGAACAAGAGTACCCGCTGGTCACGCCTGCCTGTCCGTACACGGCGTGCGACGGGCATCGACCCGCCATCACCGTCAGCGTCACGACGGTTGCGAATCAGGCCACCGGAACTGTCAAGAGCCAACCCCAGGGAATTTCGTTGTCGCAGGCGGGTACGGCGAGCAAGAAATTCTCCGATCCGATAAAGATCACCGCGAACCCGAAGGGACCGAATGCACGGGCAGTTTTTTCTGGCGGCGGATGCACGGTGAACGGCGGGTTGGGAGAAACAGTGCATTGCAATGTACCGCTCGCTCCCGATCCGGAGGTCACTGTGACGTTTGAATGCAAGCCAGGTCAGACGTGCCAGATGCAGTAGTCCCCACCCACCGGGATTAGTGTGAAAAAGGACAACGCCCTCGGGAACGAGGGCGTTGCATCGCGACTTCGACCGATTTACTGTCTGCGGCCGTTGTGCTTCTTGTTGTAGATCTGGTTCGATACGTGATTCTGCTGGCGGTTGACCTGGCGGCGTTCCGCAGGCGTCAGTTTGCCACCGTTGGCCGCGCGGTCGTTGCGAACTTCGCGATTGATGCCCGCTTCTTTGCGCTCGAGGTTCGAGGCTTCGCCGGCGGTCAACTGGCCGCTCTTGATACCCTGCGCGATGCGGTCCTGCTGATTTTCAGCGCGCTTGCCGACTTCGCTTTTCGGGCTCGTGTTCTGCGTCTGTGCGTCGTGCTTCTGGTTGTAGATCTGCTTCGAGAGCTGGTTCTGCTGCTGGTTGAGAACTTTGCGATCGGCGCCGGTGAGTTTGCCGTTGTCCTCGCTGCGCATGAGCTTTTCTTCTTTATTGAGGTTCGATTCCTTCTTCTCGAGATTGGCGGTCTCGCCGGCGGTGAGTTGTCCGTCGGCCACGCCGTTGGCGATGCGGTCCTGCTGGTTGTCTTTGCGCTGGTTAATCTGCGCAGTCGCGGGCAACAACAGCGCTGCCAGAGTGGCGCTGCACAATACGATGCGGGTATTGATCTTCATCCGATATCTCCTCTGTCACTTTTGAACTGCTGCAGCCCTACGGCCGCTCAGGGGATTGAACACAGGGGTTGCGGGATTGTTGCGGTGCGGAGGAAATGTCTGGAAATGGGAAGGATAGGAAGGTAACAGGTTACTGGCATGACCAGGAAGGTCCGCATTACTGACTTAATACTTGCCGCAGATCAGACCGAGTGATACTTAAAACGTGCGCCCTTCGCCGGAAAGGTATTGGCCATGAAAGTCCTGGCGGCGATCGCACTGTTGAGTCTTGCTCTTCTCTCTGCGAGTTCCCCGAATTCCGAAGCGCCCACCGGATTCGACAACAAAAGCAACGGCATGGTGGATGATGCCACGCACCAAGCGGACCAGGTTAAGTTCGACGACACGGAAACCATAGCAGACGGCCTTGGGCCGATCTATAACGCGCAATCGTGCCGCGAGTGCCATCAGAATCCCACGTCAGGCGGAACCAGCCAGGTCGCGGAATTGCGTGTGGGCCATGAAGGGGCCGACCACGTCTTTCAAAATCCGGAAATCCCGATCGCGCACGGCGCCGAGGTCATCAAGGGACGCACACTGGTGAATGATCGCTCGATCTGTCCGAGCGGCGCGTTTCCCGACACGGAGATTCAGGAGCACGTCCCTGACAGTGAAAACATTCGCACGACTAGAATTTCGTTGGGGCTGTTGGGGGATGGGTTCGTCGAAGCGGTACCCGATGCGACGCTGGTTGAACTGGCGCGTAAACAGTGCACGGAGTCGCATCGCAAAATCTGTGGGCAGGCGATTTCCGTGCCGATCGTCGAGGCACCCGGCGAAACTGGCATTGGCCGCTTCGGTTGGAAGGATCAGCACGCGAGTCTACTGTCATTTTCAGGAGATGCCTACTTAAACGAGATGGGTATCACCACTCGCCTGTTCCCTGACGAGTTCACCAAGCTCTGCAACACGGCCGCCGAGCCTAACGATGCCGCCGGTCCCGACGGGCTCGATGATGTTGACCACTTTGCCCGGTTCATCCGCGCGTCCAAGGCGCCGGCCCGAGACGCGAAACTGGCAGGGAGCGAGCAATCCAAGAAAGGGGCCGCGTTGTTTGAGAAGATTGGCTGCGCTACGTGCCATGTAACCACCATGACCACGGCGGCGGCTGGCACAAAGATTAATGGAGGCACCTACACCGTTTCCGACGCGCTAGGCGGAAAAACCTTTTACCCATACTCGGATTTTCTAATGCACAACATTGGGACGGGCGATGGGATCGTGGTTCCGATGATCGAGCATTACGGACAGAAGATGTATTCGATCCAGTGGAAGAATTTCTCGCCTCAACATTTTCGCAATGCCCAATTCAAATTGCGCACCGCGCCGCTGTGGGGCGTTCGTTTCCGAAATCGTCTTATGCACGATGGAGAATCAACGACCTTGCGAGATGCAATTCGAAGGCACAAGAAGGAGGCCCGTGATTCGGCTCGGCGTTTCGAGAGATTGTCGGCTGCGGATAAGCAAGCGCTGCTGGAGTTTCTGAGCTCGCTGTGAGGAACGGACGCACAGGCGTCTCCGTCACACGCGCTGCAGGTCGCCCCGCACAATCTATAGCTCTAGTTTTCGTTCCATCGGGCATATATATGAGAGGCCAGAGCTTAGATTGCGGCTGAGTTACAAACTGACGCACTCTACTAAGAACGATATCTGCGCCTCGCAGGTTCCTATTTGGAACTCGAGACCTAAAATCGCCCAAGAGAAGTTCAATTCCCACTTGGGCCGAGCGTTTAACTAACGTTTCTCTTGACAACGCCCGAAAGGGCGGGCACACTCTCCGACGCGTCACAGACCACCGTTCGCCACGGAGTCGACTCGTATTTTCCTTCCTTCTCTGAGGTTCCCTACTATGAATTTCTGCGCCCCACTTCGTCTAGCCGTGTCCGTGTTTGTACTCATTCCTTATACCCTGGCGCAAAGTACAGCGAAGCTGCCAGTCTCTCGCGAATCGGCTAAGACATTGGTTCGAGCCGCCGAGAATCTCGGCTCGCCAACACTCAGTTCTGCAGCGGAAAGCTTATATGGAGAGATTCCTCTGGCTTTCGAACCGAACCAGGGGCAAGTTTCGGCAGACGTGAGATTCGTTGCCCGAGCACGCGGGTTGAGTGTGCTGCTTCAAGACAAACGCGCGACGTTAATTGCCAGTTCGGGAACCGCGAGTAGCGGTGTGGAGCGTTCGGAACTCGGAATCTCGCTGGTGGGAGCCTCGTGGCGGGGCCTTCCAGCGGCGGATGGTCGCCAAGAGGGAGTTAGTAACTATCTCGTGGGCAACGACCCTGCCGCATGGCATGCGGAAATCGCTAACTTCAGCCGGGTCAGCTATGCCAATGTTTATCCCGGAATTAATTTAGTGTTCTATGGCAATCACAGAAAGCTGGAGCACGATTTCCAGGTGGGTGCAGGCGTAGATTACCGGCAAATCCGTGTGCGACTGGACGGATCGAAGAGTCTTACCGTACAGGCGGATGGGGGATTGCAGGTAGAAACGAGCACAGGCAGCTTCCATTTCGAAGCTCCGGAAGTTTATCAAGACAAGGGCGCGGACCGGATTGCAGTAAAAGGCCGTTACGCTGTCGTCGCCAGGAACGAGTTTACGTTTCGACTGGGCAAATACGATCGAAGCCTACCGATCGTGATTGATCCAGTACTGAGCTACTCGACTTACTTAGCGGGAAGCAGCACTGACTTTGGGACCGCGATCGCGGTCGATCAGAAAGGCAATGCGTACGTGACCGGCTACACGTACTCGACAGACTTTCCCACCAAAGGCACCGCGACCGGCACGTGCGCGACGGCTTGCTCCCCGGTGAATGCCTTCGTCACGAAGCTGAATCCGACCGGGACTGCTCTGGTGTACTCCACCATCGTAGGAGGCTCAGGCTTCGATCAGGCGAACGCTATCGCGGTCGACGCTCTGGGCAACGCTGTAGTGGCGGGGAGTACAGGGTCTTTTGATTTCCCTCAGAAGAATGGAGTCACGGTCGTTCTTAGCACGTATGCGAATCATGGTTTCGCGTTTTCTCTGACCCCCGCCGGGACAAAATTCAACTTCTCCACTTACCTGGGCGGGGAGACGCAGGATTCGGCGACAGGTATTGCGCTGGATGCGGCTGGTGGCGTGTACGTCTCAGGCTACACGAGTTCAGCGAACTTCCCGGTGACGCCCGGAAACCAGATTGGGCCGCCGCCCGGTAATTCCAACAACGATCTTTTCCTGGTAAAGCTGGCGCGCTACGGAAAGTTCACGTTTTCGACGCTAGTGGGCGGAACCTCGTCGAACTATGGCGGGACGTTCTCCACACAATTTCCCATCTCGGTGGCCGTGGACTCATTGGGCGAAGCGATAGTGGCCGGCGGAGCCACCTCCGGATTTCCGACCACGACGGGCGCCTACCAAGCGGTCTGGCCGGGAAGTACTACAGGTTTCACGAGTGGATTTATCGGGAAACTCAACGCTCCGGGTTCGAGTCTTGTTTATGGCACCTACCTTGGTGGCAGCGGCGGTCCCAGCGGTGGGGATGGAGTGGGCCAAATCAAAGTCGACGCCCAGGACAATCTCTATCTCACTGGTATGGCGGGATCGAATGACTTTCCCACGACACCCGGAGCATTTATGACAGCTCATCCGGGCACACTGCCGATCGCGTTTGTGACGAAGATGGATGCCGCTCTTGCCAATCTTGTGTACTCCACCTATCTCGGAGGAACAGGAGATTTTTGGTATCCAGGTGCTAGCGCCGTGGGTATCGCCATTGATGCGAACGGGAACGCGGCGATAACAGGAACAACTACACAAACCGATTTCCCGGTGGTCAGCCCGATGCAAAGCCAACCTCCGGTGGGAAGCTTTGGAGGGGTTGCATCTTCGGTATTCTTGTCAGTCCTAAACTCCTCCGGCAGTGCGCTCACTTATTCCACGCTGTTTAGTGGCTCCACTGGCACGCAACCCGGCGGGGTCGCTGTCGATGGCAATGGGGATGCCTACATTGCCGGGATGACTTCGGATACGGACCTGCCGACGACGGCGAAAGCTTTTCAAGCGACGCTTCCAACCAGCGGTTTCCAGCAGCATGCCTTCGTCACGAAGTTTTCGCTGGCGCAGCCCAACGCCTCGGTGTGCCTATCGACGAACACTCTCTATTTCACCTCCATTGGGGGTAGCCCGTCGGTTCCATCACCGCTGTCGATAAAGAACTGCGGTGGACTAGCGCTCAACGTGAGTAGCAGTGTTATCAGCAATCCAGCATTCACGGGAAATTTTGCTGCGTGCAAGACGATCGCTATAGGAGCAAGCTGCACCGTTTCGGTCCGCTATACACCACTGGCCGGGAGCAGTTACGACACTGGCACAGTACTGTTGACGGACAATGCTCCTATTCCGACCCAGACGGTCACGTTGTCGGGATCGGTCGAGCGTCCCGATATCAATGTGTCTCCATACTTCGCCATCAATTTTGGAGACGGCGTGGTGGGTGCGACGGGTAGTCCGGTGACCTTCTCGATCTACACCACCATCGGGCTTCCCCTTCACATCACTTCGGTGGCCACGACGGGACCGTTCTCGGCTTCAACGAACTGCCCCAAGGCGCTGCTGCCGGGAACAACCTGCTCGTTGACTATGGCGTTTACACCAACATCCGTCGGTCCAGTGATCGGGTCGGTGCAAGTCTACGACGACGCCCCCAATAGTCCGCAGAGCATGCAGCTTTCAGGCAATGGGTTAACGGCTTATCCAGCTCCAGCGATTACTTATCTGTATCCGTCCTCGGTGAACATAGGCTCGGGCCCGGTCGTGACTCAGATCCAGGGGAACGACTTCTTCCCGAACACCACGATTCTCGTCAATGGTGCGCCATTCACAGGAGTGGTGCAGCGTTTCCCGTTTGGGGTACAGCTCACTTTGCCGGGGACTTTGTTCAGGAAACTCGGAGACATCTCGATACAGGCGGTGAACCCTGCGCCCGGAGGCGCGTCAGCACCCGCCGTGCTCTCGGTGTACCGGCAAACGCCGCTAGCAGCTGCGGATGCAATCTACGATCCCTTCACCCAGAAGTTTTACGCCACGATGCCGGCGACAAGCGTGAACAATCCCAACACGCTGTTAACGATCGACCCCAACACGGGGGCATTGGGCACTCCCATTCCGATTGGAAACGACCCCGGTGCGCTCGGAATTTCAGACGACGGACAGACGTTGTACGTGGGACTGAATGGCGATCACTCGGTGGTTCCCTTCGATCTGTTGACGCAAACTGCGGGAACTGCTGTAAGCCTGGGCAGCGATCCATTGAAGGCTCCCCTCAACGCGCTCGACATTCAGGTACAGCCGGGGCAGCCAGGAAACGCTGTGGTCACTTTGGGCGCGGCGGGCTACTACTATGGCGACGATGGTCTGGGTTTGATCTCGAACGGGAAGCTCAAAAACGTCTTCCTTAACGAGGCGCCCAACAACGTTACGGTCGGTGGAACCAGATTCTTCGACAATACGAACCTGTACGGATGGGATACCAGCTTCCAATCACTTGGTATGCTGCATTTCAAGATAACGGGCAACACACTGCTGGAAGCGGCTGGCTTTCCCGCGACCTATGGGGTGGGCCCATTTGCAAGCGATCATACGAATCTCTACGACGTGAACGGGCAAGTGTTTAATGCGACGAGTGGGGCTGTGGTAGGTAACTTGAACATGAACCCGATTGCCTCGGCGATCTTGCGTGACCCGAGTTCGGGTCGCCTCTTTTACCTTGGAGAGTCTCGGCAGGTGTTCGATCCGACCACTCTTACGCAGGTTGCAAGCGGCAACGGACCCATAGCTTGGACGCCTCGTTCCATGAAGTGGGGACCGGACGGACTGGCGTACCTGACGCCGAACGGAACGAACACCTACGATCTCGTCCAGGTCCGCAGCAACGCGTTTTACTCATCGGTGGGACCGAACGCGCTACCCTCGATCACTTCGCTGACTCCCGCAACGGTGGCGGCCAAGGGCGGCAACTTTGTGTTGACCGTCCGTGGAGGGCGCTTTGCTCCGGGCGCGATTGTGCAATGGAATGGATCGTCTCGCACAACCGTTCTGGTAAACCCATACATGTTGACCGTGGACATTCCGGCGTCCGACATTGCAACGGCCGGCAACGCACAGGTGGTCGTTCTGAATCCGGCTCCGGGGGGAGGCAAGTCGACGGCAGCGGTCTTGACGATCCAGTAGGCGGAGGAACCGTTGGCGGCGAGCGCTTTGAGTAGCCCTGCCGCAGCCCAAATTCGGATTTTCTATGTCATGGCTAAATCGATGCCCTGATACAAGACATCCTCTTACAGACCGGCTTCGATTCTTGAGCGGGGGTCGAGCAGGTCGCGCAGGGCATCCCCGATGAAGTTGAAGGAGAGCACTGCCAGCATCACGGTGGCCGCCGGGAATAAAACCAAGTGCGGGGCGGAGAAGAGGTAGGCGCGGCTGTCGTTCAACATGGCGCCCCAGCTGGCGGTTGGGGGAGGCACGCCGAGTCCTAGGAAACTCATGGTGGCCTCAGCGAGGATGGCACCCGCCATTCCGATCGCGGCTTGCACGATCACAGGCTGGATGATGTTGGGCAGAATGTGCAGCGCGATCACGCGCAGGTCGCTGGCGCCGAGCGCGCGGGCGGCTTCCACAAATTCTTTTTCGCGCGTGGCCAACACCTGGGCACGCACCAGGCGCGCGTAGCCGACCCATCCGCCAAGCGAAAGAGCGAGCACCAGATTGAAAATCCCCGGGCCACGAAAAGCTACAAACGCGATGGCCAGCAGAATTCCTGGGAACGACAGGAACGCGTTCATGACTACAACGTTGACGAAGCGGTCGATGCCGCCGCCGTAGTATCCGGCAATAGAGCCGACGATCAGGCCTAGTGTGAGCGATACCAACACGACCGAGGAGCCGACGATCATTGAAATGCGGGCGCCGTAGATCAGGCGGGAGCAGCTGTCGCGGCCGAGTTCGTCGGTACCGCACCAGTGCGACGATGTCGGCGAGAGCAGGCGGTTGGGCAACTCGATGTGCGCTGGATCGTAGGGCGCGATCAACGGAGCGAAGATGGCGGAGACCACGAATGTGACGACCAACACGATCCCGATCATCGCAAGCGGATTGCGGCGAGCGAGGCGCGGTAGCGAGATGGCGGTCGTGGACATTTGTTTAGAAAATCTCAAAACGCAGAGGACGCAGAGAACGGCCGCAGAGGACGCAGAGAAAATCAGTTGCCTCGCTTTGCGAACTTTGCGGTTGCTTGCCGAACTTTGCGGTTAGCTTTTTCACTGGAAATTCAAAAGCTTTAAAGCGCAAAGGGCACGAAGAAGAGCCGCTGAGGACGCTAAGAACACCGGGCGGCACGTTGTCTGGCGATACGTTTGCGCTGACCGTCATTGTCTGATCCTTGGGTTCAGTATCGAATACACCAAGTCGGTCATAAAATTCACCGCAACATACGTCAGGCCGATGGCCAGGATGCATCCCTGCACGACGTAGTAGTCGCGATTGGAGATCGCATCAATGGTCAGGCGTCCGATACCAGGCCAGGAAAAAATCTTTTCGGTGACTATGGCGCCCGCCAGCAACGCGCCGAACTGCAGGCCTAGCACCGTGATGACCGGGATCATGGCGTTGCGCAGGGCATGGCGGTAAACCACCGTGGTCTCGGAAAGGCCTTTGGCGCGCGCGGTGCGCACGTAATCCTGATTCAACTCTTCGAGCATCGACGTGCGAACCATGCGCGTGAGAATGGCCGCCAGCGCGCTGCCCATGGTGATCGCCGGAAGCACGAGGTTCGCGAAGCTTCCTGAGCCCGATACGGGGAGCCATCCTATCTTGATCGAGAATAAGAGGATCAGAATTGGTCCCAGGGCGAAGTTAGGGAAAGACAATCCGAAGAGGCTGACTACGCTGATGGTGCGGTCGTCCCATTCATTGCGCCGGCGCGCCGAACGCACTCCTGCCGGGATCGAGAGCAGCACCGCCACAAGCAGGGCCGCGAGCGTGAGCTTCAGCGTGTACGGGTAACGTTGCACCAGCAACTTGCTGACGCTCTGGTTGTAGCGCAGCGACAATCCAAGGTTGCCGTGAATCACGCCCTTCCAGTAATTCAGATACTGTTGGCTGAGCGGAAGATCGAGTCCATAGGCGTGACGAGCCGCCTGCAGGTCGGCCGCGGGTACGCCTTCGCCTAGCATTTGCAGAATGGGGTCGCCCGGCACGAGGTGGATCAACAGAAAGACGAGCGAAACCACCAGCCAGATGACTGGGAGCGTGTAGAGGATGCGGGTTAGGAAGTAGCGGGGCAATGGCTCAGGTGTCAGGTCCCAGGGATTGTTCTCGGTTCTCGGTTCTCAGTTCTCGAACTCGAAACCTAAAACTTGAAACTGGACACTTGAAACTCAGCGTTTCAAAACTCGCGTTAGATTACCATCTGTCTCTCTATTGATTCACCTGATCGCAATCTGAAAACGTCTGGACTGGAGTTTCATTTGGAAGTTTATCTGGTGGATGGGACGTACGAACTCTTTCGTCATTACTACGCTGTACCTTCGGCTCGCGATTCCGAGGGGCGCGAAGTTGGGGCTGTGCGCGGGGTCCTGCGGTCGCTGCTTGGCATGTTGAAGGGTGGGGTCACGCATGTTGCGGTGGCCACCGATCATGTTGTCGAATCTTTTCGCAATGGATTGTGGAACGGGTACAAGACGTCAGAGGGCATCGAACCGGATCTGCTGGCGCAATTCCCGGTGCTTGAGGAGGTTCTGGCCGCCGCGGGAATGGTAGTGTGGCCGATGGTGGAGTTCGAAGCCGATGATGCTCTGGCCGCCGGGGCGGTTTTGGCGGCACGAGACTCGCGGGTGGCGCGCGTGGTCATCTGCACGCCTGACAAGGATTTGGCGCAGTGCGTGAGCGGCATACGCATCGTGCAACTGAATCGCCGAACGAATGCGATCATGGACGAGGCTGGGGTGGTGCAGAAATTTGGTGTGCCTCCCGCCTCGATTCCGGATTATCTCGCGCTGGTGGGCGACAGTGCCGACGGGTATCCCGGGCTGAAGGGATGGGGCGCGAAATCATCGGCCGCGGTGCTGGCGAGGTTTCGTCACCTGGAGGCGATTCCGGCCGAGAGCAAGGATTGGTTCGTGAATGCCGCCAATGCCGGGTCGCTGGCTGCCACGCTGGTGCGGGATCGGGAGCAGGCGCTGCTGTTTCGAACACTGGCGACGCTGCGGACCGATATTCCGTTGTTTGAGAATGTGGACGAATTGCGATGGGCGGGACCGACGTCAGGGTTCGATTCGGTGGCGGCGAAGTTGGATGCGGCGAGGACCCAGGTCACTAAGCGCAGGTGACAGGTCACAGGTCACGGGTGTCAGGTCTCAGGGATTAGGTATTCGGTGTTTGATCTTCATGACGGGCCTCAGGTTCTAGTGCGTTTCAGTTTGCTGGCTTGGCTGATCGCGGTTCGCTTGCCGGGGTGGCCTGCTTTGCTTGCTCCTGTAGCTCGCGGGCTCGCTTCACCAGTTTTTTCAACTTGCCATCGATGGAAACGTCGCCGATCTGCTGGTCTTGCAGGACTCCGTCGGCGTCGATGGTGAAGTGTTTGGGATCTCGTGAACTCCGAAGAGTTGCGCGACTGGGCCCTTGAAGCCGGCTTCGCTGGGGCACTGGTTCCACGTCATTTCATTCTTGGTAACGAATTCCTTCCATTTGCTCTCATCGTCGTCGAGGCTGATGCTCAAAACAACCAGCGGTTCACCATTGAACTTCTTGACGATGTCGCGGATGTGAGGAAGCGCCTCGCGGCAGGGACCGCACCAGGTTGCCCATAAGTCGATGAGGACAACCTTGCCTTTCAAGTCATCCAGCGATATGCGTTTTCCTTCGATATTGTTTATCGCGAATGCCGGAGCCATGCGGGCGCGGTCCAGTTCCGGGTGCTCGACGTAGCGCAAAGCACGCTGGCGATCGGGATCGCCTTCCGGCCGTCTCTTGGCGAAGTCTGCAAATTTGGCACGGGCTTCATCGTCGCGGTTCAGGTGGGCGAGCGCCTGCCCATCACTGAAGATAGCATCCGGAAAATTCGGCGCTGCAGCCAGGGCTTTGGTTAGTTCCTCGGGCCGCTGCGAATATATCCTCTTTGTGTTTCTGCACGCCCTCCATGTATAGAAGAGCGCCCAGCGTGTAGTGAGCGATGGGTATGCTTTTGTCACCCTGTGCCTGCGCAATCATTTCGTCGGCGGCGATATGGGCGGTTTTCCAGTCGCCGAGTTCGATGCCGTACTTGATCATGTTGCGCTGGCAGGCAATGCAGTGTCCTTCATCCAGTTTGTCAGCTTTCTTGAACGCGTCGAGGGCCGAGTCTTACCGGTATGGGTGCAAATACTCCTGGCCCTACTTGTAAGCTTTTTGAGCTTTTTCGTTGGCGGGGCCCTCGGATTTTTCTTGCGCAGGTAAGAAGATAGCGGTGAAAAGCAGGATGAGTAACGCAGTGGCGCGCTGCATACTTCCTCCAAAAGCTTAGTGAAAAGGTAGCATGCGCGAAAGGATTTCGCGAGTGCGATTAGTTAGTAACATCCGGCGCGACGACGTACCAAGTAATGCCGTCCGAATCGGGGTCTTGACGGCAAGGTTGGAGGCGCGGGTCGGTGCGCAGCGCATCCTCGGCTTCGAGGGCGTATTTGGAGTCGGGATAGGTATTGATTAGCGTTTGAAGCCTTAAGCGGGCTACATCGCAGCGCTGTTGGTCCATGACACGTTTGGCGCGCGTCCACAGAAATCTGATCCGGTGGGTGGGGATCGGTGCCATTCCCCGGAAAAGACGCGCAGCCCATCGAAAGAAGGCACAAGGACAGTAGAAAGCAGAACCAGGGGTAGCCCATTTGAATTTGATTCGTCACGCGAGTTTTAGCGTTGCTCGGCTCGCGGAGTCGCGCCCGCATCGGGCGGGTGCCGTCCTTTCGGACTCGCGCATTGTTGCCGTACTTACCCAGCACTTACGTGCTGGGCTTTCCTCTGACGCCGCTGCGCGGCTTGAGCTGTAACTGATTCTCAAGCGTTCCTCGATGTGCGCAGTGGAATCGTGCCGCCACGGGATTCAAGGTTACTTCACAAACTCGCCCTGTCCACCGCTGGCCCACGGGTTGTAGGTCACGCAGAACTTCACGCGGCTGGAAATTGGAGGATGGTCGTAGAAGAGGAATACGTCCAGCGGATTCGGATCCGGATCGGCCAGGCCGATTTCTCCCATGGTCTGGAAGTCTCGGGCGGCGACCTGGCCGTAGTCCGGGGTTAAGCCGTGGGTGACTTCCAAGCCGAACTGATCGGCCTGGTGCTCGAGATGTCGGCTAAAAGCTGCTCCTATCGGGCTTACCACGAAGGAAAAAATCGAGAGCAGCAGGAGCAGAACGGGCAGCGAGGCCCAATCTTGCAGATCGCGAATTTCCCAGCCAGGGCCGTAGCGTGTGAGGACCCAGCCCACCGTGCGGTATCCAATGTAAAACGCGACCAGCAGGAGCACCGCGAAAAAGACCATTCCCTTCGGGATGTGCTTGAGGACGTAGTGGCCAGTCTCATGGCCGGCTACAAAAACAATCTGGGATGTGTTCAATTTCGCCAGCGTGGTATCCCAGACTACGAGCCGCTTGGAACTCCCAATTCCGGTGACGTAAGCGTTCAGCCCGACAGTTTTGTCGCTGGCACCCATCCAGAACATGCGCTCGGGAGGAATTTTCTGTCCGGTCCGCTGGAGCATGGCTTCCAGACTCGCCACCAGCGCGGGATCTTTCTGCTGGAGGGGTTCGAACTTGTGAAATAGCGGATCGATCACCAGCGGTTCGAGAAAGACCAAGGACGCGGCGATCGGCAGCGAGATGAGCCAGAAGTAGAACCACCAGCGGCGCGGGCGGCGGCGAATCACAAGATAGAGCAACCAGATCAGGATGGTGCCGATCACGAAGGAAATCAGCTGGCCTTTGATCCAGTCCCAGCCCCACGATCCCCAGCTTTGCACCGAGATCCCGTATTGCTTCTCGATGTCTTCGCCATAGATGTCGAGCGGCATGGTCAGGATTGCAAGTGTCAGCAGCAGCAATGGCGAGAACACGGCGCTCTGCAGAAAGCTTCGTTGCGAGAATCGCTCACTCCAGTTCCTGAACTTGGGCGCGAGTTTCCAGCGCAGGATGAGCCACAACACTGCGATTCCGTACACGATCCCGATCAGGTTCAGCCGGAAATGGGTGCGGTTCCTGCTGTGCGCTTTGGCGTGAAGGTCGGGGGGCAGTCGGTACTCGGTGATTGGGGCGCTGGAGTGGGAAGGCAGCGAGGAGGCCGGCGCAGACGAGTTCAGTGACGGCGTCTGTGCCTGCGTGGCTGTTGCATTTTGCTGAGCCAGTAGAGGTGCGACGAGTGAGACGAGCGACAGTGTAATTGCCGCCATCCAGGTTGTTTTCGTCAGGATTGAGTTCAGAGGACCTTCCTTCTTCTTTCTAAAGGTAGGGGCCCAACTGCTCGGACTAGTCGCCGGCCTGCTGCAGAGCCGCGCCTTCGAGCGTTTCGATTTTCACTTTGGCGATGCGGTGGCCTTCCATCTCTTCTACGGTGTAACGGCGGCCTTCGTACTCGAACGAGTCCCCTACGGCCGGAATCTTCTGCAGGCGCGACAGGACGAATCCCGCGAGGGTTTCGAAGCCTGCATCACTTGGCAGGACCAATTGATACTGTGACTCGAGGTCTCGAATGTTCACTGCGCCTTCAAGGAGCAAAGTCGTGTCTTCTTCGAGTGCGGGCTGGGCTACAGGAGGAATATCGAATTCGTCTTCGATCTCACCGACCAGCTGCTCGAGAACATCTTCGACCGTGATGACGCCGGCAGTGGAGCCGAACTCATCGACGACCACCGCCAGATGGCGCTTGCGCTGCTTAAACTCGGCGAGCAGGTCGGTGAGCGCCATGGTTTCCGGGACGACGAGCACGTTACGCATGATCTGGCTGACCTGCATTTTTGCGATGCGAGAAGTGACCGCCTGATTCGGATTCAGCGTGAGGCGCAGGCGCATCCAGCGCGTTAAGTCCTTGGAGTAGAGCACGCCGATGATGTGCTCGCGGCCACGCTGCGGGTCGTAGACCGGAACGCGCGAGTGCTGTTCTTCGACTACGCGGGCCAGCGCCTCGTCGAGCGTGAGGTCGGCCGGCAGCGAAAAGATGTCAGGGCGCGGGACCATGACCTGGCGCACGGATACGCTGTCGAGTTCGAGGGCGTTGTGGATCATCTCTTCCTGGAACTCGGGAATCTGTCCGACCTGGCGGCTGGCGGTGACGATTAATTTGAGCTCGTCGGGCGAGTGGATGGCACCCCGGCGCATCTCGCGCGATCCGAACAGTCTGAGCACGAATCCGCCCGACTTCCGCATAAAGAAGAGGAAGGGCTTCATGATGGTGAGGAAAACATCCATAGGCGCGGCCACGGCCAGGGCGACGCGCTCGGCCTGCTGCAAGGCCAGCGTTTTGGGAACCAGTTCGCCCAGCAGGACGTGCAGGTAAGTGATCAGCGTGAAAGTAAGGATCGTGCCGAAGGTGTGAGCGTAGACGGCAGCGTGCGGTACGCGGCTGACCAAGGGCGTCATGAGTCGCGCCAGAGTGGGCTCGCCGATCCAGCCGAGGGTAAGACTGGTCAGCGTGATGCCCAGCTGGACGCCGTTAACGACCTCGTCAAGATTCTGGTGCAGGCGGAGAACGGTGCGGGCGCCAAGACGGCGCGCCTCGATGAGCTGTTGAATGCGCGTGTCGCGCACGCTCACCAGCGCGAATTCGGCGGCGGCAAAGAACGCGTTGGCAGCTACGAGCAGCAGGATTAGAAATACCCGCAGCAGCACAAATGCAAGCATGGAAGCGTAATTTTAACATTCGGGAGCTACGTGCCTCGAGCTGCAAGCTGCGAGCCGGGTTTGCGATTGGTTATCCCCTTGTGAATGTTGCAGATTCGGGACAGAGGGGCTGAAGCCGCCGCCCTTTTCCCGCCGTACGGCGCTCCTCAAGGCACGCCCTGATACGAATCTCCTCCCGAGTCTACCGTTCCCTGCTTTCCTCAACTTGCTTGCTTTCTTTTGTTTAACTCCGGTGTCTAACGTTCAGAGGCTGTTTTGTATGCATGCCATAGAGGGACGCGGTCTCCTGTAAATCGCTAACTTATTCATCATTTGGGAACAAAACTGTAGGGGGGTTCGTAAGATGGAGTGTAGGCGGCCCCCAACCCCTTTTCAGGTTCACCCATTCGAGTTCGATTGGGCATCCGCAGGAGGCAGAAGTGAACGGCAATGGTAACGGCAAGAAGAAGCGCAATCGTCGGCTCATTTATATCGGGATCGGAGTGGTGCTCTTTTTGGGAGCTGTGATCGGAGTAATTGCTGCAGCGCGCGGCGGGACCAAGATCGATCCCTCGAAGCTTGCGAAGGTGGAGCGCGGCGACCTGGCCAAGAGCGTGGTCGCGACCGGCAAAGTCGAGCCCATTACCAAGGTTGAGATCAAGTCGAAGGCCAGCGGGATTGTGAAGAAGCTCTACGTCGACGCCGGCGACCGAGTGAAAAAAGGCCAGCTACTGGCCGAACTCGACAAGGAAGAGATCGAAGCGCGTGTGGCGCAGGCCAAAGCACAGACCGAGGCCTCCGAAGCAAGCCTGAAGGGCACGCAGGCAGACCTGGAACGCGCCAAGGTAGATGCCGAAGGGCCGGACGTTCCGATGCTGAAGCGCGCTTATGACCGCGCGCAGGGGATGGCTAAGGAGGGAGTTGTCTCCCAGTCGGCGCTCGATGATGCCCAGAAGAATTACGAAATGTCGTTGAACAAGCAGAACGTTGCCAAAGCGCAACTGCAGGTTTTGCACGCAAAGATCGGCCAGGCACAGGCGCAGGTAGCGCAGGACCACGCCAATCTCAAGCAACTTGAAGAGCAGCTCGGCTACACCACGATCACGTCGCCGATTGATGGGATCATCCTGTCGCGGGATGTGGAAGTCGGGGACGCGGTAAGCTCGATTCTCGTCTTGGGATCGACGGCGACCCTGATCATGACCGAAGGCGACATCAGCGAAGTTTATGTAAAGGGCAAGGTGGACGAGAGCGATATCGGCAAGGTCTACATGAGCCAGCCGGCGCGCATCAAGGTCGAGTCGTTCAAGGACAAGACCTTCAACGGCAAGGTCACGAAGATTTCGCCCATGGGCGTGGAGAAAGATAATGTCACGACCTTCGAAGTGCGCGTCTCGATCAACAATCCGGGCGGCGAATTGAAGGCGGCCATGACGGCCAATGCCGAAATTATCCTGGAAGAACACAAGGGTGTGCTGCAGATTCCGGAAGGCGCGATCCTGTACGACAAGGACAAGAAGGCGTCGGTCGAAGTTCCGGATCCGAAAGGCAAGGAAGGCAAGAATAAAGTGGCGGTGAACATCGGGATTTCCAACGGCGCTAAGACCGAGTTGCTGGGTGGGCTGAAGGAAGGCGACCAGGTGGTGCTGCAGTAGGGCGCCAGCGCGGAACGAATCTTAGAAAGCGGAGGACACAGAGGAAAGCTGCAGATAGCGCAGGGGATTAATGCCTGGCGCCCAATCGCGGCTTTCCTTTGCGTTCGAGTTTGTAGTCGTACGAGTCGTGGTATTCGATCTTTCCGAACAGTGAGACTATTTCGCATTGCTTGCGACGCCTGACGTACTCATCCGGCGCCGCGTAGATGGCTTCCCGGTTCGTTCGGTGCTTTCCGAGTGCCCTCGCTTCCTTCAGAAGCTGTCTATCGATGTCCACCACCTTTTGACCTCCTCAAAACGGACGCTTTCCGCATGGCCAGATCCGAATTTATTATCGGCCATAGAAAAAAAAAGTCTTACCCTCCCTCAAGCGCTCCGGTCAGAGTTTGTAACGTTTGGACAATCCAGGTCATCTCTGTACTATGTCCAATGTGTCGAATACTTTGCGCTACGAACGGGTGTTTGAGTTGCCCAGTCCGTCTGGGAAGATCGAACTGAAGATTCAGCAAGGCGGAGCGGGCCGGTTCTACATCATTGCTTCCCTTCCTATGACACCTCAGTCGGGCGAAATCGTGATTTCTGTGCCAACTGAACTGGCGGATTCCTTGACCAACGCGATCGGCAAGGCCGCGGACTACTCGGGAGAGTAGGCAGGTCTCAGTTCTCAGTTTTCAAAGTCACAGGTCACAGCTAAAGGCTAAATTCCTTCCAAAGCCGGTCCCGGACGCTTGCCTGCTTTCTGAACATTTCCCTTCCCTTGTTCGTATATCCCTTTAGGGCGCGTGACTAAGCTGTTGTGCGCCCGTCTAAGCGGTGGTACATAAGCATTCCTCGGCGCCGCTGACCTGAGTCCCGCGCTATGAATCTGACCGAAATTCTCCGCCAGGCGTTTGCGACCTTTCGGGCGCACAAGATGCGGATCTTCCTCACAATGTTCGGGATCGTGTGGGGAATTTCGTCGGTCATCCTGCTGGTGGGGCTGGGGCGGGGATTCAGCGCCGACCAGAAGCGCCGCATGCAGACACTCGGCAAAGATCTTGTCATCGTGTGGGGCGGGCGAACCAGTTCGCAGATCGGCGGCTTGGCGGCGGGACGCGAAATTTCTCTCACCATCGACGACGCACGCCTGATCCAGAAAGAATGCTATCTGGTCAAAAACGTCAGCCCCGAATTGCGGCGCACCGTACCGGAAGTCAGCCAGTTCAATTCTGCAAGCCGCGGGGTGGTCGGCATCTGGACTTCGTACCAGGATTTCCGTTCGCTGATTCTCGGCGAAGGGCGGCTGATGACCGACGAGGACGAACGCGATGGGAACCGAGTAGTGCTCCTGGGAGCGGCGGCTCGGCGCCAGCTATTTCCCGGCCAGCCGGCAGTCGGATCGAATGTGCTAATCAAGAGCATGCCCTACACCGTGATTGGCGTGCTTGCGGAGAAGAAGCAGAATTCCAACTACGATGGTCCTGACAACGATTACCTGTTCGCACCCTACTCTGCGGTGTCGCGTGATTTTCCTCCACCGCAGAAAAAAGGTGTTGTGCGCGGATTCCTCGATAACATCGTGTTCGAAGTCGCCGATGCTGAGGCTCACGAAGACGCAGTGATGCAAGTCCGGCGAACCTTGGGCCGCGTTCATCACTTCGATGGCAAGGACAAAGACGCGTTGTTCATCTGGGACACGATGGAAGGCGCGAAGCTGGTCGCAGGAATTTTCCAGGGCGTCACTACGTTCTTCGCCTGCGTGGCGGTGGTGACTCTCGGGCTGGGCGGCATCGGCGTGATGAACATCATGCTGGTTTCCGTGACGGAGCGCACGCGCGAGATCGGCGTGCGCAAGGCGATCGGCGCGACACGCCAGGACATTCTTCGGCAATTCTTCGCCGAGTCTGTGTTGCTCACCGCGGTCAGCGGATTTCTTGGGCTGGCGTTCGGCGTGGGGACGTGCCTGGCGCTTTCAAATCTTCCCTTGCCTGATTTTGTGCCACACCCCATCATTTCTCCGATTTCGATCATATTGTCGATCGTGACGCTTTCAGTCATTACGTTTACTGCCGGGATGTATCCGGCGCAACGCGCTGCCGATCTGACTCCGGTCGAGTCGCTGCGCTATGAATAACTCTTGGTGACGGAGGACAACATGCGGATGAGACTTATTCATTTATCGGCTTTGGCAATCGCCCTGGTTATCGCGCCTGGTGTATCGGCCGCCTCGGAGCAAGGACATTTTGAGAAGACGTTCCAGGTCAACGGGGCCGCGGACCTGCAGGTCTACACGCAGTCTGGAAACATCACGGTTCGTCCCGGTGCAGCGGGGACGGTTTCCATCACCGGCCGGATTCACGTGGGCGATGCGTGGATGTTTGGACTGGGCAACAATCACAAGGACGAAGTTCACCAGATCGAGAGCAATCCTCCCCTGTCGCAGAACGGCAACAGCATCCGGGTGGATTATGTGAACCGGCGCAACATCTCGATCGACTATGAGATCACGGCTCCGCCTGACAGCAAGGTTCGCACCAAGTCGGGCTCCGGCGACCAGACGATCGAGGGCATGCAGGCGGGCGTGGAGATCGAAACGGGATCCGGTGACGTGAAGCTCGACAATCTGGCGGGTGACATCCGGATCCACACCGGTTCGGGCAACGTTGAGGCACGTGGCGCCGCCGGACCATTTGAAGCGCGCGCCGGCAGCGGCGACATTACGATCGAGGAGAAAGCCAAGGGCGACGTGCGGCTCGAGACCGGCTCGGGGAACATTCACGTTCGCGGCGTCGATGGCGGGCTGAACGCGAGTACGGGTAGCGGCGATGTGCAGGTGGACGGCAATCCTGCCAACACCTGGCACGTGAGGACCGGCTCCGGGAACGCCGAGCTGCGACTGCCGCAACAGGCTGCGTTCGATCTCGATGTCTCGACCAGTTCGGGCAGCGTGGAAGTGAATCACCCTGTGACCACGACCGTGCAAGGCCGCGTGGAAGAAGCGCACAAGCAGATTCGCGGAAAGGTGCGCGGCGGTGGACCCGAGATCAGCGTGCACACCGGTTCGGGAGACGTGCGGGTGGATTAGTGCCAGTCGCTAGTCGCTGGCCGCTAGCGGAACAAAATGTGCCAGCGACGGGCTCGAGACTGACGACTGACGACTATGTTTTTAAAAGAGCTCATCTCGCAAGGCTGGCAAGCCCTTATGCGGAACCGCATGCGGTCGGTACTGACCATGCTGGGGATCGTGTGGGGGCTTGCGTCTGTGGTGATTCTGCTGGCCTACGGGCAGGGCCTGGGCGGCGGTGTGCTGAACGCGTTCATGAACATGGGCAACAACGTGGTCGTTTTTTGGCCCGGGCAGACCAGCATGCAGGCGGGCGGACAACGAGCAGGCAAGAAGGTTGCGTACGAGTACGAGGATGTGGAGTCGGTGCGCGATGAAGTTCCTCTGGTGCGCGCGGTAAGCGCCGAGTCGTGCAGCGACTTCGGGTACAAGGTCGGCACGCGCGTCGTGTCAATACAAACGCGCGGCGTGGAATTCCCCTACGGCGAGATGCGCAAGCTCGACGTGGAAAACGGCCGCTACTTTAGCGAAGGAGATTTTCTCGATCACCGGCGGGTCGTGATCCTGGGGTACAACGCCGCGAAGAAAGCCTTTCAGGGAGCGCCCGCCGTGGGCCAGAGCGTGTTGATCGGCGGACAGTCCTTCGAGGTCATCGGCACCCTGCGCAACAAGATTCAGGACTCGATGTACCAGGGGCCGGACAATGAAGACGGATTCATTCCCTTCCAGGTGTACCGCGACCTCAAGCAAGTGCGCGATCCCGACATGTTCATCATCCAGCCGCAGGCGGCTGAACTGCACTTGAAAGCTGTGGCCGCTGTGCGCGAGGTGATTGCGCGACGCCACCACTTCGATCCGCGCGACGACAAAGCCGCGCCGGTATGGGACTCGGTAGAAAGCAAAGAAATGATCAACGCCTTTTCGATCGGGCTGCAGGTAGTGCTCGGCATTATCGGCGCGATCACACTGGCCGTTGGCGGCGTGGGCGTGATGAACATCATGCTGGTATCGGTCACCGAGCGCACTCGAGAGATCGGCTTGCGGAAGGCACTGGGCGCCCGCCCGCGGCACATCCTCTTGCAGTTTCTGCTCGAAGCGCTGGTGCTGACGTTCACGGGAGGCATCGTGGGCATGGCGCTGGCGATCCTGCTCACGTGGATCATCCCGCCCATGCCGCTGTATGGGCAACTGTTCAAGACCTCCAATCACGAGGGAGACATCATCCTGCACGCCTCACTCAACGTGATGATCGCATCGTTCTTCATTCTGTCGATGGTGGGAATCGTGTCCGGATTCTTCCCGGCGCTGAAAGCGGCGCGGATGGATCCGGTGGAAGCGCTGCACTACGAGTAGCGGGAATCTCACACTTTAAACAGATTCCCCAATAGCACCGTTTCAAGAAATCCCATGCTTCATACAGCAGTGGAATCCCACCTTTGCGCACAGATCGCGCCAAGATGGGGCACCCACCATTTTGTGGCATGATCTGAGTGGGAGCAGAGATTGAAACGAATTCGGCCAGCAGCCCACTTACCAGTCGTTCTCCTCGCGTACCTTTGGGGTGGAGTTATCGCACAAGACGCGCAAACCACGCCTGCCGCCAGCAGCAAGCGAGGACCAGCCGCGGTTGAGCGTGCTGTGGGCTTTGCGCTCCAAGGGGATGCTGCCTCCGCGGTCAAAGCGCTTGCCGACACGCCCTCAGCTTCGTTTGCGGGAGACGATGCGGATTTTCGTAGCTGCATGATGAGCCGCTTCGGAGCCGGTGCGCAGTCGCCTGCGGATATAACGGTGCCCGACACTTGGATCACTACGCTGGCAAAGTACTATATTGCCTATTGGCAGCGCGCCCTGACCAAGCCGGGTGAACGAGACGCCGCCGAGCAAGAGCTTCGAAATGCGACCGGCAAACTGCTCGGGCATCCGATCGCTGACGACAACGCGTTCGATTCCGCAGAAGACGAAATCACGACGCATGCTGAGAAGCTTGGATTCCACGTTCTGCTTGGGCGTACGGCTCCTTTGCGCGAGCTCATGCTATGGAAGACAACGACCGTCGAGCAGCGTCAGGTGAACTTGCCGGAGACCCAGGAGAGTGTGACCGTCAACTTTCTCGATGACTTTGTGCTTCGAGGCTGGGGTTACTACTCAACCTGCGGTCGGCGTTCGGCTGGAGGATGGGCCACGGACAAAGCATTGTTTGCGGTGGTGCCTGCTTACAAGAGCCTTCAGGATGAGACATTCTCGGTCCGGTTTCTGGCTCATGAAAGCCAGCATTTCGCGGACAAGCGAGCGTTGAAGAATCTGGAGAGCTGGGAACTGGAATATCGTGCCAAGTTGGCGGAGTTGGTATTGGCGGATGCGAGCCAGGCATCGACTGTGGAGCTGATTTGCGAAAACCGCAGTGCATCGAAGGACTCCCCGCACGGTTACGCGGATTCGCGCGTGGTCGACGATGTTACGAAGCTTTCTCGATTGCAGCCCGAAGATCTGTGCGGCAAGAAGACTCTTACCGGGCAACCGCTGCGCGATGCCGCCAAGCAAGTGCTTCTCGACGATTCACGCAAGCGAGGAACGCAGGGGCAACCTCAAGATCTCAAGGTCCAACCATGAAGATTGGGCGGTCACGTTCTTACTAAGGAGAACTCGCGCTGGGAAGAACATTCGGCGACGCCGAGAGCTCTTCCTGCAACATGCTGATCAGAGCCGCGATCACCGAGATCACCACGGGGCCGACGAAAATTCCAATGAATCCGAATACCTGAAGACCTCCGAGCAATGCGAACAGCAGCAGGAGGGGATGAAGCTCCACGGTTCGGCCGATGACCAGCGGCCGGATGATGTTGTCGATCGTGCCCACCACTGCGGTACCCCAGACGATCAGGATGATTCCTTTCCAGAGGTGACCTGTCGCCATCAGATAGATGGCCGTGGGTAGCCAGACCAACGCCGTTCCTGCGATCGGGATCAGGGAGCAGAAGGCGGTGGCGAGTCCCAGCAGCAATGCTGAAGGCACGCGCAGAAATGCCAGCGCGGTTCCTGTGAGAAGGCCCTGAGCGAGTCCGACTGCCAGAATGCCGTACAGGTTCGCGATGATGCTGTCGCGAATTCCCGACAACAGGTGCATGGCCTGCTCCTGGCGAAGCGGCAGGACCGAGATGACTTTGTGGATCGCGGTGCTGCCATCGCGGAACAGGAAGAACAGGATCAGGAAGGTCAGGATAGCGTTGCCGGCGAAGCCAGCCAGTCCTCCCACCAGGCGAGTGCCTACCGCCAGCAAGACTTTGCTGACTTGGGTGGGGAGGTTGGCGATGGCGTCTTCCAGATGCAATTCTTCCACGTCCACATATTTGGCGAGCCAACGCAGCGCGCTTTGCTGCTTATCGGCAAGGTAGGCGACGGCGCCGCCTTGCTCGGTGCTGCGATCTCCAAAGTAGCGGGCGGCTTTGATGAGTTCCCCACCGGCCGCCGAGGCAATGAGCAAGGCGGGCAGTATGAAGATCAGGAGGACTATAAACGTGGCCAGCAGCGAGGACTTGTTCGGGCCACGGACGATGCGGCAGACCCCGAGATAGAGCGGGTAGAAGCCGATGGCGATCACGATGGCGAACGCGATCGGCTGCAGGAAGGGACGAAAGATCCAGAAGGCCAGCGCGAGGGAACCGACCAGCAGGGCCAGAAGGAAAAACACGCTCGCCATTGAGTTCGGTCTTTTCACGTGGAAGCCAGAAGGTGCGCGGCGAATTTTCTGTCGACCGCCAATCTATCCTGTCGCGGCTTCGTGGTGCAATCGGTCGGATTGACGCAATGCGTGTGATTCAGGGCCGCCGGCGAGCGCTCATGTGTCCGTGCTTACATCATCCCAGTGCTGATCCATGTAGCCGATGAGCCAGTTGAGTGCCTGATGCCGCTCTTGTACGACACCCGGGTCAAGACCGGCGGGCGCGGACTTGCCGTTCACTCGAGCATCGACGACGGCCCAATCGTAGCGATAAATGAGGTCCGCTTCATCAAGGACCTGAGAGAAGATCGCAGCTTCGCATCAGCAAGGAATTGAGCACTAGTGCGCTCTTTCATGATGGTAACCGCTTTGGAAACGTCACAAATTGAGGAAGGTTTGCCGAGGTCCTCTACATAGCCCAAGGCCCAAAGCATGACCCAAGCAGATTCATAACGCCAGGTAAACTGGGTTCGATCAACTTTCGATGGAGTCGGATCGCGAATGAAAGCTGTTTCTTTTGGTGTGAAGTAAGGAGTAAGTCCGTATTGCTCGATCAACTTTTCGACGATGGGCTGTTCCAGACCCTCTGCCTTTATCGCCACCACCAGAAGGGCAAGCGCTCGGTACGCGACCTCCTGCTTCGAGCGAAGATACGCCTCCGATTCTGTCTCAATTACGGGCAGGGACTGATTGATGGGAACGGCCTCACGCCGGAGCAAAGCTTCTGATCTGTGCTTTCGTTGAAGTGCCTGGCCGGATGTGATTTCCAATTTCCCTTCTTGCCTCGCCTGGAACGGAGGGGGGACGAAACTCCAGCCAACAAGCGTCAGCAATACCACTGCGAAGGTGATTGCAATAAACCAGACGTGGCGCGACACAAACGAATCCCTCGACGGAAGTCCTCCCGCCCTTCGGGAAAAGTATCACAACTACGAATATTTCTCGCCATCTTCGCCACCGTCACTAACACCGCATCTGAAGGCATCGTGTGAGCGCACTCTAAGTCGCATGGATCGAGGATGCACGCGGGCAGAATCATAGCGCGAAGATCTCGTGCACATGGGCACCTAGAACGAAACCCTCGCGCTCACCTGAACCTCGCGCCCGGGGGTCATCGCCATGGTGATGGTGCCGAACTGCGGCGTGTTCACGAAGCGGTTCGGCGTGCCCAGATTTACTTTGTTCAGCGCGTTGAAGGCTTCGCCACGGAACTGGAGGGTGGTTCTTTCGCCGAGGCGGAAGGCGCGTGCCAGGGCAAGATCCAGAGTCTGCAGTGGCGGACCATAGACGGAGTTTCGCCCAACATTGCCGAACGTGAAAGCTGCCGGCGTCGCAAATGCTGCTGGATTGAACCATTTGTCCGCGGTGTGCGTGCCCGGACCGAAGATCGGTTGGCCGGTGTAGTTGGCGCGAATCGGATTTTCGCCCAGCACCGTTCCGGAGTTCGCCGTGTCGCCGAACACGGAGATCGTCAGAGGCATCCCTGATTGAACCTGGTAGATCGGGGTGAAGTGCCAGTTCTCGGTGAGGAGGCGCGTCCATTCCGTACGGCGAAATGCGGGAATATCGACGACACTGCTCAACGCGAAACGATGGCGCACATCGCATCCGGGCCCCTTCTCGGCGGCGAGGTTGCTGTTGTTCTGCGGTATGGCAGATTCGTCCATGGGCGACCGGAAATCGGGCGCATTGGTCAGCGTCTTGGAGAAGGTGTAATTCGCCAAGAAGCTGAGGCCGCGCGCGTAGCGTCTGCGCACATTGACGTAGCCCGCGTCGTACCAGCTTTGCGCGCTGTCTTCGAGCAGATTGATGGTGCTCACGGGGAAGGTCTGGCTCTGGATGACGGCATCGGTGCTGCTGGGCGTGAGGACTGTGCCCGGCACGAAGGTAAGCGTCTTGAACGGACGCCGCGGTCCAAGCGGGCCCGGGCCGGGAGGCGCGTTGTTGATTAGGTGCGAGCGCTGAAGATGGAAGCCGCGCGCGCCGAGGTAGCCGACTTCTAAAGTTGTGTTCGACGCAAATGTTTTTTCAACTCTGGCATTCCACTGTTGAACGTACTGAGCTGGCGAGTGTGGATCGAATGCGGTGAAGCTGACCGTGGTCGCTGGCAGAGTTCCAATCCCCAGCACCGGCGTGCCAAAATTCAACCCGTTGGCGAAGAGAGCTGCTGGAGGAGTGAAGTTGTCCGCCTGCTGCGTCTCGGGAAACACGTAGGGTACGTTGTGACGCTGATTGCACCACGTGTTCTGATCGACCGGTGTGTAGAAGATTCCGTAGGCGGCGTGCAGCACCAGGCCCGACCGCGGAAGGTTCTTTGCGATCCCAAGTCGCGGCGCGAAATTGTGGCGGTTGGCATACATCAGCCCCTTGGGGCGATCCTGCTGGCCGCCGATGAACACCGAGGGCACGCCGCCTTGGAAGAGCAAGTTGGTATTCGTATTGTCCAGGTCGTAAAGAGGGCTGGTGTACTCGTAGCGCACTCCGAGACTCAGCGTGGTGGTGGGATTCACCTGCCAGCTGTCTTCCGCAAATCCGTCCCATCCCCAGTTGCGCAGATTCATCTGCGGGATTCCGGCCTGGCGCTGCTTCACGCTCGGCAGGCTTAGCAGGAGGCTGGCGAATCCTGAGCCGCTGCCGTCATTGATGCCGAACTGCGTGGTGTACCCGTTGGTGTATTGATAGAAGCCGCGATTCTGAAAGAAGCCCCACATCGGCCAGATGTAGCGGCGGAAGTCGCCGCCGAACCGCATGGCGTGATGGCCGCGTTGCCAGGCAAACGTGTCGCGGAACTCGAGGGTCGTGTCCCAGGCATGCATGGGGGTCGCGGCAAATGTGTCGCCGATGCCGGTGTAACCTTGCGCTGCAAACCACGGAGAGCCCCAGGCGCCTTGTCCGCCGAATCCGATTCCCTGAATGCCCAGCTGACCAACGATGTCGTTGACACCGTTATTCTGGGAAGTGCGGTCCATGGAGAGCCGCGAAACCGCGGCCGAAAACGTGTTGAGCTTGTTGCTCGAGAAAACGTGATTCCACGAGATGACGGCCTGCTGCGACAGGTTGTCGAAGTTCGCGCCAAAGCCGGGAAGATTTTCCGTGGTGGCCGTCACGCCGCTGCTGGGAGAAAAGCCGTTCTCCGAGCCAAGCGAGTAGCGACCAAAGAGCGTGTCGTTGTTGGAGAAGATGTGGTCGATGCGAGCCGTGCCCTGGTTCTGGAAGTGCGTCTCATTGCGCACATCAAGATAGTTGTTTGAGTCCCGTGACCCCGACATCATCATCATGTTTGGCTCGGGCAGGTGAGCGAGCAGGAAGGCTTCCAGCTTGGGGTCGATCCGGTCCGAGGGAATCATGTTCCCGGGGAACTGGCTGCGCGTGTAGGGAAAATTCGCGGGGCCAGTCGGCTTCGTAGGATCGTAGGTCGGATTCGCGACGGCAGTCGTGGGATCGTAAATATTGACGCCACCCATGCTGAAGTCGCCGGCGATCTCGTCGCGCGTGGGAACAGTGAGTTGCTGCGCGTCCGCCTGCGAGAGACGCAGGCCTTCGTAGTTCAGGAAGAAGAAGGTCTTCTTCCAGCGCTTGAGCAGCGGTCCGCCAAAGGACGCGCCGAAATTATTCTGGACGAGGTGGTTGTTGCCCATCGACCCGAACGTGCTGGCGTCCATGGCTCCGTTGCGCAGGAATTCGTAAACCGTTCCGTGGTACTGGTTCGTGCCGGCGCGCGTGACGATGTTGATCTGCCCGCCGCCGGCGCCGCCCATGTCGGCCGTGTAGCTGCTGGTTTCGACCTGGAATTCCATTACCGAGTCTGGGGACGGGCTCAGATTCTGCGTATTGAAAGTCGGATCGGTGTTGGTGGCGCCGTCGAGCAGGAAGAAGTTGGCGTTGGGACGGCTGCCGCCGATCACGATGGCGGAGCGCTGGCCGGGTCGCCAGTAAAGGGGATTGGTCTCGCCGGTTTGCGCGCCGAAGCCTACGTGCGCGCCCGGAACTGTGAGCACCAGGTCGACCAGCATGCGGCCATTCAGAGGAAGTTCCTGGATGGACTTCGGCTCAATCACCTCGCCTACACTTGCGTCGGCCGTGCGAAGAACGTCGGCCAGAGCCGTGACTTGAACTCCTTCTTTAATGGGCCCGACCTTGAGGTTGACTTCAATCGCCAATTTCTGGCCGACCTCAAGACGCAAAGATTGCGTTACGGGCGCGAAGCCCGGGGCCTGCGTGATCAGCTCATAGTCGTCCGGTGAAAGTGCGGCGGCGTAGAAGAGTCCCTTGTCGTTGGTGGTGACCACGCGAACGGCGCCGGTGCTGAGGGCCTTGAACTGAACCGTGGCTTTCGCGACCGGAAGACTCTGGAGGTCGCGAACCGTGCCCGTAACCCCGGCATAGTTGCTCTGACCCAACGCGGTCACGGCAAGCAAGGTGACGGCGAGAAGAACACGCAGACCAGCAGGCATTCGCATGAACTTGTTCCTCTTCCAAAGGGCACTTTGAACGAGACACAGAAATGTTGAATGTCCGAACAGCGGTCAGCTCTGATTTGGACCGCGACCCCGGGTGTCGGCCAGTCTAGCGATGTGGGGAAAAAGGCATCAATAATGGGAAAGTACTAAGGGGCTCACATTGGAAGGAGCTGCGATCTCTGACTCAAATCGTCGGTTCACTCGTGACGCCCCAATAACGACATGTAAAACACTTCGAAAAAGATTGCATTGCCGACAGGAAATGCCATCATCAATCGCACCAAAAATATCTTCTATCGAGGAAACGGGCATGCATCTTTCTTCGGGGATGCGGAAAGCCGCAACTACTGTATTGACGGCAGCAGGACTACTCCTATCAGGCACGAGCAATTTGCAGGCGGCGCGATCTGCTTCGGTCGCTTCAGGAAAGAATGGGGTCGTCGTCGCCGGAGAGAAGAGGGCAGCGGCTATTGGAACGCAAGTGCTGGAAAAAGGGGGGAACGCCGCGGATGCAACGACGGCAGCCCTACTCGCCTTGAGCGTCACGAAAATTGGTGCTTTCACGATCGGCGGAGAAGCGTCGGTCATTCTCTACGATGCCCATCAGCAGAAAGCCCATGCCCTGTGGGCGCAAGGAGCTGCTCCACTCGATCCGCAAGCAATCTCCTGGTACCTCAAGAATGGAATGCCTGCCAGCGACATCCGGACCGCAGCCGTGCCGGCAGTCGTGGATCTATGTGTCACGTTACTCAAGCAGTATGGGACGATTTCGTTTGAAGAAGCCGTCAAACCAACTTTGGCGATCCTCGATTCTGGAGGCCCAACTTGGTACATCGATACCTCGGACGGAACCAAAATCGAGACGGGACGAAACTGGCAGGCGGATTTAGCACGCACGCTGCGCAAACTGGTCGAAGCGGAACAAAAAACGAAGGGAAGCCGTGAGGTGCGGCTGCAAGCGGTGGCTGACCGGTTTTATCGTGGCGACATCGCCGACGAGTTGGAAGCCTGGTACATATCGCAGGGAGGATTTCTGCGAAAACGAGATCTGGCGGCCCACCGGACCTACATCGAAGACCCAGTTTCCGTGGATTACCGAGGCTATCAAGTATTGAAGTGTGGCCCATACACACAGGGCCCATTCTTATTGGAAGGGCTCCGCTTGCTGGAAGGATTTGACCTCAAGAAAATGGGACTGCTGTCGCCGGATTACATTCACACTGTCACGGAAGTGATGAAGCTGGGCATGGCAGATCGGGATGAGTACTATGCCGATCCGCGATTTGTAGAAGTGCCGATGAAGGAGTTGCTTTCTGAGGAGTACACGAAGATCCGTCGGCCACTGATTGATCCACAGAAGGCTTCCCTCGAACTTCGTCCCGGCGATCCCAATCAAATGAAATCGGTCAAGAAAGGATTGCGATCTTTCCCCACACAAGGGGGAACCACTACGCTCACCGTGGTGGATCGTTGGGGAAATATGGTGGCCGCCACGCCCAGCGGATTGGGCAGCACGGCCGGTCCAGCGGGGAATACAGGCATTATTCATGGCAGCCGGTTGATCAGTCTCAATACCTGGCCTGGACACCCCAACTGCATTGCGCCCGGCAAGCGACCGCGAATTACCTTGAGTCCAGCTCTGGTGCTGAAATCGGGGAAGCCGTTCGTTGCCATCAGCGTTGCGGGAGGGGATCTGCAGGATCAAGCTGGCCTGCAGCTCGTGCTCGATTCCATTGAATTTGGCATGCACGCGGCCACGGCTGTGTCGACTCCACGATTTGCGACCGCGCACCACATCAGCTCGTTTGGTCCGGAAGGTCCGAAATTAGGGAGCCTGCAGGTCAATCGTGATGTTCCGGAAGGAACTGTGAAGGAATTGGAACATCGTGGCCACAAAGTGGAATTTAGTTCCGGGGAAATTGGAGGAGCTGCCATGATTTCGTGCGACCTTGCCGCGCCCCCGGAGTGCGAAGGAAGTGGATCCGCTGCTCAGAACGCTGGAAAATAAACCGAGCGACGCGGAGAGACCGAGGCTCGCTTCACAGACGCCCAGGTTTGTGGGCGCTATTGCCTGGGTGTGTTGATAGAATCATTGCCAGGTACAGGGGACCGAGTGGCCATGGAAAAATCAGGAGAACCGAATCCCGAGCAAGATCATCCTGCCCAAGCGGCAGCGCATATCGCCAGTGCTCACAAGATTCTGAAGGCCTTGCAAGAAAAAATCGGGGAGCATCCAGAACTCGGCGCGGCCATCACGAAACTCGAGATGGCCCTGAATGATCTGGCCGTGCAGACCGGTGGGATGCTGTAGTGTCGACAGCTTTGCGTGACATAAGATAACAGCCGCCAGGATTGGCGGCTGATCGTGTGACTCACGTTTGACCAGGGACACGATATCGCGTGTCCTTTGCCCTCCCCAAAAAATCCTAGCGCACGGTTTGTACCAGCAACGCAAAACTCTTTGCGACGTTTGAGTCGCCGGAGTAGGTGACCTTGACTGTGCTCGATCCCACCGGCAGCGCTGAAGTTGTGAACTTCGCGATGCCCCCGCTGAGCTGGGCCGTTCCAAGAATCGAGGACCCCACCGAGAAGGTCACGGGCCCGGTGACGACGACCGTCGGCGAAGTAATCTTAGCGGTAAACGTCACCGCCTGACCTTGAGTCGAGGGGTTTGCTGACGAGGCCAGCGTGGCCACGGTTTTGGTTTGAAGAACGTGCTGCGAAAGCACAGCAGACTTGCTGCTTAGATTCGACGCGTCGCCCGCGTAGACCGCGACTATCGGGTACGGCTGGCCGAGGGGATCTGCATTCAGATTCGATCGGGTCAGCGTGGCCACGCCAGCGGCATTGAGTGGGGCGGTGCCGATCGTATGCTTCTGACCGTCCCGGGACCACTGAAAAACAACATTCCCGGTGGGAGCGACTGGCCCCGTGGTCGTCACCATTGCCGCCCAGGTTACCTTCTGGCCGTATATAGAAGGATTTGAACTGGAGACCAGCGTTGTGGTCGTAATGTGCGGAGTGATTTGAACAACATTGCCATTATTGCAGCTAAGCCACAGCGCCCGATCACTTCCAAGCACAATACCGTTGAATTGATTATTGCCATTCTGACAGGGCGCTCCAACAGGGATGATCTCGGAAATCCCATCGGTCGTTATTCTGCCGATATTATCGTTGGTTTCCGCATCCGTGAACCACAACGCTCCATCCGGGCCGGATGCGATCAAATAGGCAAACCCCTCATCACTCCGCAATGGGTATTTGGCAATCGCCCCTGCGCTGGTAATGCGCCCGATGATCGGGGAGGTGACTTTAGGCCAGCGCACCAACGACCCGGTAAACCATAGCGCACCGTCTGATCCCACTGCTATTGCCTGCAGGCCATAGTTCGGAAGAGGAAATGATGTAGTCAGTCCCTCGGTGGTGATCCGCCCTACTCGATAGAAGTCAGCGAACCATAGGGCAGCATCCGGCCCCGGCGTGATCCCTTGCGGGCAGGAAGCCATCGAGTAGTCGGTGATTGCCCCCGCAGTCGTGATGCGTGAGATGCCCGTACACCACTTGGTAAACCAGAGAGCGTCGTCTGCTCCCGCCGTAATATCCCGGAGGAACGATGAGGTAGGAGTACCGCTGACTGGGAATTCCGTCACCAATCCATCCGTGGTGATTCTCCCGATTTTCTGGGCGTATACCTCGGTGAACCATAGGGCACCATCCGGCCCGGTAGTAATCCCATACGGATAGCTGTTGGCGGTTGGGATCGCATACTCGGTGATAACACCGGAGGTCGTGATTCGCCCTATTTTTCCAGCTACCGTCTCCGCAAACCAGAGTGCGCCGTCTGGCCCTAAGGTGATTCGTCCCGCCTGATCGGTTGGAAAAACGCGGATGCTGACTTTCGACTGGGCAGGCAACGTGGCTGCTATGCTCGACAGAATGACCATGGTCAAGAGAGCTTTCACTCCCATTCGCAAGAAGAATCGTCCGAAATGGACTGGGGAATCAACCCTCAAGCCTGATCGGACTCTGTGTTCGTTCTTGAGGGGAACTCGTCTCTCTGCGTCGATTGACATTGTTACCTCCTAATCGCTTCCCAGGTGGCTTGCGAGATCGGTGTGAGTCTAGCTGCATTTGCCGCAGTGGCCAACTTCAAAGTCGTCTCTTGCGCTGAGCTCTGGCGGTGAGAACTTGTCCTTTGGGCAGGCGACACGACTTCTTTGTTCATTGTCGCGCTGTCCACTTGTCTCGGCTCGAAAAAACGATTGGAAAACAACTGCGAAGTTCCAAATCAGGAGATTTCCTGGCTGGCTCTGGCAGCAGTGAGCGAATCATCGCGCATTACATCATTGACCGGAGTCGGCAGAGCGATCCGGCTTAACCCGGGACTGGAGTCAGCGTCAGGACGCTTTTGACTTCCCTTCCCGCAATTACCTCGGTACCTTGACCCCCTCACCCCGGAAGATTACTTTCGTAGTTTGGAGCAGAATTTGTGCCCGGGGCGATGTGTGCCCGGGCGACGAGGGACCTTGTGGCTCGAAATCCGATCATTACACTGACCACCGACTTCGGCACAAACGACCACTTCATCGGTACCATGAAGGGCGTGATCCTGTCGATCGAGCCGGATGCGCAGATCATTGATATCTGCCATGCCGTGCAGGCCTTCGACGTACTCGACGGCGCGCTCACGATCTCGCAGGCTTACTCGTATTTTCCGACAGGCACCATTCACATGGTCGTGGTCGATCCGGGCGTGGGTACGGCGCGTCGGCCGCTGATCGTCTCGAGCGACCGCCATCATTTTGTGGCGCCTGATAACGGCGTGCTGTCGCTGATCTACCAGCGCGAGCAGCGGCTCAGCGCGCGGCATGTAACGGGCGAACACTACTTTCTGCAGCCGGTGAGCAACACGTTCCACGCGCGCGACGTCTTTTCGCCGGTGGCCGCCTATCTCGCCAAGGGCGTGGACCCGGAAAAATTTGGGGAACCCGTGACGGATTTTGTGCGCTTCTCGGCGCCGAAGCCGAAGGCGGTGAATGAAAACACGCTGCGCGGCGTGGTGCTGAAGGTCGACCGCTTTGGCAACCTCATCACCAACATCACTCCGCAGGATGCGCCCATGCTGTTCGGAGAAAATCCAGGCGCGTTCAAGATTGTCGTGGGCCAGCGCGAGATTCGCGAGATAAAAGAAGCCTACGCGCTAGGCGCGCCTGGCGAAGTGTTCGGCATCATGGGCAGCATGGGGTACCTCGAAGTCGCTGCCAACCGCGGCTCGGCGGCGCAGTTGCTCGGCGTGGGCAAAGGGACCGACGTGAACATCGTGCTGGGCGAGGCGGCAGGGGCGGGAGGCTAAGTCGGGTCACGGGTCACAGGTCACAGAGAAGCTTGGTGCTAGCTGCTGGCGAGCGACTTTTTCTGTCGTCCTTGATCATTTGAACGAGGAAACAGCAAGACGCCAGAAGCCTTCAGCTCTCCTGTCACCTGCTCTTCTCAGCTGTCCCCTGTCTTCTTCAACTGTTGCTTCCATCCCAGAACTCGTGCCTTGTTTCCCTCGGCCTCGGCTTCGGGGATCATGCCTTTTTTCTGGTAAAGGACGGAGAGGCTGGTGTGGGCGAGAACATCGTCGGGATCGATTTCCGCAATGCGGTTGGCCACGGCGATAGCTTCATCGAAGCGGTTCAGGTCCTGCAGGGCGCGCGCGAGCCCGTGCATGGCTTCGGTGAAGGCGGGATCGGCAGCAAGCGAGGCCTGGTACTCGGCGACGGCCTGCTCGTGATGTCCTTCAGCGACCAGATCGAGCGCTGCGTAGTAGTGATTTTCCGCCGTCTGGCGCGCTTTTTCGTCGGACATCGCAGCCCAGGATCTCTGTTGAGAGGTTCGATTCTAGCACGCGCTTTTCGGGCTCCGCACGCCGGAGCCGCTCTATACTACGAGGCACGCATGCGCTATGTGATCCGTTTCCTGTGGAACGCCACCAAGGGACACCACCTCGCTCCCTGGCGCAGCCCTTACTTGCTGTGGCGCATCGAGACCTACACCGGCGTAAAGATGACGCAGATCGGTTTCCTCGAGTTCTGGCACTTCACCTGGCGCGAGCGCCATCATCTCTGGCTGTTTCTCAAGTGGACGGGAGAGATGGAGCGGTACGCGAGGCCGAAGGTTGGGAACGTCAGGTGAGGTGGATCGGGTCTTGGGCTTGGGCCGTGACCTAACACCCAAAGACCGAAGACCTGCTCCTCACAATTCATACTTCTTCATCAAATGCCGGAACGAGCGATACGAAATGCCTAGCACGTCGGCGGCTTTGGTTTGCACGCCGTGCGATTGGTTGAGCGCCGCCTGTAGCAGGGACCGTTCGATCTGGGCGACGTACTTTTCCATGTCGAGGCCTTCGGGTAGAACGCCACCCGCGCCAGCTCCGTCAGGCATGCCGGGCACGCCCGCAGCAGCCGCGGCCGCTTTCGCTTTGGGGCGTTCGGCAGGCAGTTCTACGTGCAACTGGTTCGTACTCTCGAGCGCCACTGCCCGCTCGACCGTGTTCTCGAGCTGGCGGACGTTGCCGGGCCATTCATAGTCACAAAGTCCGGCGAGCGATGCGGCATCGACACGCTCAATGCTCTTGCCGGCAGCGGGCGCATACTTCTTGAGAAAGTGATTCACCAGGAGGGGAATGTCTTCGCGTCGCTCGCGCAGGCCGGGCACGCGGATGGGGATCACGCTCAGGCGGTAGTACAGATCTTCGCGGAAGGTATTTTCCGCCACCTGCTTGTCGAGGTCCCGATTGGTGGCCGCGATCACGCGCACATCGATGGGAATTTCCGTCGTGCTGCCCACTGGACGAACGGTGCGCTCCTGCAGCACGCGCAGCAATTTCACCTGCATGGCCAGCGTCATCTCGCCAATTTCGTCGAGGAAGATAGTCCCGCCGTCGGCCACTTCGAACAGGCCGCGCTTGTTCTGATTCGCTCCCGTAAATGCGCCTTTGACATAGCCGAAGAGCTCGCTTTCAAGCAGCGTTTCCGGAAATGCGCCGCAGTTCACAGAGACGAAAGGCTGGGTGACGCGCGGCGAGCAGACGTGCACGGCGCGCGCAACGAGTTCTTTGCCTGTGCCGCTCTCGCCGTAGATCAGGATGGTGCTGCCGGTGGAAGCCACCGTGCGGATGGTCTGCTTCAGTTTCTCCATGGCGCCGCTGGCGCCGATGATGTTGTCGAGCGAGTTGCGTGAGGCCGCGTCGCGGCGGTAGGCGAAATTCTGCTTGCTGAGCGAAGCTTTCTCGAGCGAACGGCTGATCGCTAGCCTGATTTCGTCGACCAGCCCAGGGCTTTTGCGAATGTAGTCGGACGCACCGCCGGCCTTCACGGCCTGCACGGCGGCCTCGTAGTCGTCGACGGCCGTCATCAGAATAACGGCGGAGTCGGGGGAAGTGGCATGCGCGTGCCGCAGCACTTCGATGCCGTCGCTGTTCGGCATCTTGATGTCGGTAATGATCAGGTCGTAGAGCGCGCCGTCGATCTTGCGTTTGGCGCCCTCGCCCGAGTTCACGGTCTCCACCTTGTGGCCGTCACGCCGCAAGGCTATGTCGAGCATTTCGCACATCGAGCGCTCGTCATCACAAACCAGAATATTAGCCACGCGCTCTCCCTCCCGCACTTGCACTGGCGGCCACGGTGGCCAGAGCAGCCGCGGCCGGCAACTGGTGCTCGCCGCTTTTCGCTGCTGGCGGACGGGCGCCCAGCCCCCATCTCCGTAAGCGCAGCACCAGCGTGGTGCCTTCGCCCAGTCGCGAGCGCGCCCACACCTGGCCTTCATGCGCCTGCACAATCTGGTACACAATCGCCAGTCCCAACCCGGTTCCACCATCGAAGCCGGACTGGAACGGCTCAAAGATTTTTTCGGACTGTTGTCGCGTCATCCCGACGCCCGTGTCTGCAAAATTGATCTGCCAGTCGTCGCCGATGGTGTCGAGCGAAACGGCGAGCGTTCCACCGTTGTCTTTCATCGCGCGCACTGCGTTCTGGCAAAAGTTCCAGAACACCTGCTTGATCTTGTCCCCGTCGGCCAGGGTCAGCGCTTCCTGGAACTTGAATTGCCGCGCGATACAGATCCCGGTGTTTTCCGACTTCATGCGATTTTCGAGCAAGGTGAGCGTGTCTTCGAGCAGAAGCACGAGGTCAACCTTGTCGAAGCGATACTGCTTGCCGCGCGAGTAAGCCAAAAAGTCGGTGATGATGTTATTCAGACGTTCCGACTCGCGAGTCACGATCTGCAGCAGCTGGCGCTGCTCGTCGGTCATCTCGGACGCGCCCGAGAGCATGCTGACCGATCCGGCAATGGAGGTGAGCGGGTTGCGAATCTCGTGAGCGATGGCCGCAGCCAGGCGTCCCACCGCCGCTAGCCGGTCCTGGATGCGCACTTCCCGCTCCAGGCGCCGGATTTCCGTGAGATCGTCAAGAGTGTAGACACTGCCGGAAGTCTCGCGTCCTGGAATGATCAGGGCAGAGACCATGACGCGGAACGTTTTGCGAAAACCGTCGGCGGGCTGGAAACGGACTTCGCCGTGCGTGCGTTCGGAACCGATCAGGGGTAGCGGGTCGAGAAAGAGTTCGTTGACCGACTTGCCGATGATTTCGTCGCCGCAGCTGAGCAACTTCTTGGCCGCGGTGTTGACGATCGTGATCTTTCCTTCGATATCCGTCGTGATCAGACCGCCGCTGATCGACTGGATGATGTTCTCGTGCAGGGCTTGCAGGCTCTCGAGCGCGCCGCTGGCATCCTTCAGTTGCACGTCGACCTGGCGCAATTTTGCCGAGAGCAGGCAGGCCAGATAGGCGACCGCAAAAAAGGCGAAGAGGTTGACGAAGATAATGGCTTCGAGCGCGTTCAGCCCTGGATGCGTGGTGGCATACGAAGGCACCACTCCATAGAAATTCAGATCGAGCACGCAACCATAAAGAATGAACGCCAGAGCCGAGGTCAGGTACGCCCACATCTTGGGCAGCAGGATGCAAGCAACGATGATGACCAGCGGGTACAGAAAGTTCAGCGAACTATCCCAGGCGCCGGTGAAGTGCACCACCATGCTGACCATGGCCAGGTCGGTGACCACCTGCAGCACGCCCTGTACGTGCTGCTCTTCCCAGAGCGAAAACAGCAGGATGTAGAACAGGGAAAAGCCGTACCACATCAGCATGGTGCTGACGAACGAGCGCATGGGCAGCGGGCTGGGCGCCATGCGCGCCACTGTCAGCTCAATGCCGAACAGAAATGTCAGGATGAGGATACGGATCTTGACCAGCCAGCCCAGCCAGTTCCGCTCATCAAAGGTCGAATGCATTTGCTCAGTTCCAGCGTGCGCGCCCCTGGGGCCCGAGAGCGAACTGCGTGCGGGCGCGCGTCGAGAGGTGGACAGATTGAGCGGGAGACCGAGCGCAACTGCGCGCAGCCTCCCGAAAACAGAACTTAGCCGGCCAGTTTGCCGATCATGGCGAACAGCGGCATATAGAGCGAAATCACGATGCCGCCGACGGACACGCCCAGGATGCCGATGATGATCGGTTCCAGCATGGCCATCATGTCGCGGGTCGCGGAGTCGACTTCGTCTTCATAGAAGTCGGCGATTTTCTGTAGCATGCTGTCCATAGCGCCGGTAGCTTCGCCGACGCCGATCATCTGCGTCACCATGTTCGGGAACACACCGCTTTCTTTCAGCGGATCGACGATGGTGCGGCCTTCTTCGATGGCCTTGCGGACTTTCATCAGCGCTTCCTGCAGGACAGCGTTGCCGGAAGTGCGGGCCGTGATGGCGAGGCCCTCGAGAATCGGAACGCCCGAGGTGATCAGAGTACCCAGCGTACGGGTGAAACGCGCCACGGCAATCTTGCGCAGCAGCATGCCGATCACCGGAGCCTTCAGCATCAGCTTGTCGGTCATGTACAGTCCCTGCGGATGCTTGCGGAGCTGCTTGATCCCAAAGAACGCAGCTACGAGGCCGCCGATGAAGAACCACCAGAAGTGGCCGACAAAGGCGCTCAATCCCATGACCATGCGGGTGGGCAGAGGCAGGGCCACACCTAGTCCGGTAAACAGGTTGGTGAAGATGGGCACGACCCACTTGAGCAGTGCGCCCACGATCAGAACGGCGATCGAAACCACGGCCACCGGGTAGATCAACGCGCCCTTGATGGCGGAGCGCAAGCGCACGGCCTTTTCGACGTAAGCCGCAAGTCGCTGCAGGATGACGTCGAGAATACCGCCCGTCTCTCCGGCTTCAATCATGTTGGTGGTCAGGTCATCGAAAACGGCCGGGTACTGGCGCATGGCGTTGGCCAGGGTCGCGCCGCCTTCCACCGTGGTGCGGACGCCATTCAGCGTCTTCTGGAAAGTGGGGTTCTCCTGATTTGCGCCCAGGATCTCGAGACACTGCACGAGAGGCAGACCGGCATCGATCATGACGGAGAACTGGCGGAAGAAGATGGCGATGTCTTTGGTCTTGACCTTGCCGGAGCCGAAGGTGGGAAGCGAGAACTCTTTCCCTTTTTCGCGTACCGATCCGGGCGTAATCCGTTCGCGGCGCAGTTGCTGCATCAACACGTCTTTGTTAGCGGCTACGCGTTCCCCGCTGATTTTCTCGCCCGATGCGCTCTTCCCCGAAAATGTAAAGACTGGCATGGTGACTGTCTCCTCAATTCCCTGCTTGCATTCCCGTGAATCTGTTTTCAGCTAGTCGCGGAAATTCCGCCCCTAGCGTTTGGTCGGAGTCGCAGCCTTCGCCATCCCCGGCGTGCCGGTAGGACGGTTGGTCAGGCTTGCGCCCCGGTTGATCATTTCCTGCAATTCGTCCTGGTTGCTGGAACGCATGAGCGCCGTTTCCAGCGTGATCTGCTTCTGGAAGTAGGCAGTCGCCAGCGACTGGTTGAACGTCTGCATGCCGAACTTTTCCTGTCCGGACTGCATGGCGGAATAAATCTGGTGAATCTTGTCTTCGCGGATCAGGTTGCGGATGGCGGCATTGGGAACCATGATCTCCATACACATGGCGCGTCCCTTGCCGTCGCCCTTGGGCAGAAGGCTTTGGCACATGATGCCTTCGAGCACCAGCGAAAGCTGGGCTCGGATCTGCGGCTGCTGGTGCGCGGGGAACACGTCGATGATTCGGTTGATGGTCGACGAGGCTGAGTTGGTGTGCAGCGTGCCGAAGGTCAAGTGGCCGGTTTCGGCGATTCGCAGCGCCGACTCGATGGTTTCCAGGTCGCGCATTTCGCCGATGAGCACCACGTCCGGGTCTTCGCGGAGTGCAGCGCGCAGGGCGTCAGTAAAGCTCTTGGTGTCGGCGTGCAACTCGCGCTGGTTCACCAGGCAGTTCTTGTTCATGTGAACGAATTCGATCGGGTCCTCGATGGTGAGGATGTGATCGTGGCGCTCGGTGTTGATCTTGTCGATCATGGCCGCGAGCGTGGTGGACTTACCCGAACCAGTCGGCCCGGTCACCAGCACCAGTCCGCGGGGCTTGTCGCACAGCTTGCTGACGATGGCGGGCAATCCCAGCTGATTGAATGACTTGATTTCAAACGGAATCA
>DASRDJ010000196.1:0-41426 GCA_035652655.1 Terriglobales bacterium | reverse complement strand
TTCCACTCGGACAGGACGGGCGGGGACGCCCGTCGCTCCACCGAACCGAAATTGACGCGTCCCACGCCCTCCGATAGAATGATGGAGCTTGGTCGTGCGGTTTCTTCGTGGCTGAGCGGCGTTTTTCCGAGGATAACCTCGGGAGGGCGTTCATCCGGTGTCCCTGCATTGGGCAGGGGCCGGGCCGAGACCCTGCTTCTCGACCTCGTCCGTACCGGGATTGAAAACGACTTCGAAAAAGTCGTCTTTCCTAAATATCCCGCATTACGTGACGTGAAGTGTGCGCTGGGGCGAGCGGGCGCGATGTACGCATCGCTGTCGGGGTCAGGGTCGGCGCTGTACGGGCTGTTCAAGACCAAGGCGGCGGCCCAGAAAGCTGCCGGGCGCTTGCGCAAAGACGGGATTCCGGCTGAGGCGACGATTACGTTGACGCGCCCACGGTACTGGAAGAAGTTTCAAGTTTCGAGTTTTTAGTTTCAAAGGATCCGAGCCACGGGCGAGGGCGCCCGCGCTACACAAGTTCCTCTTGCAACTCGAAACTGGAAACTAGAAACTGTAGGTACAGAAACTGTAATCACTGGGCCGTCGACTAATGGTAGGTCAAGTGCCTTTGGAGCACTTTGTCTAGGTTCGAATCCTAGCGGCCCAGCCAAGTTCAGTCGCAAGTCGTCAGTCACTAGTCGTCAGCAATACACAACGTGCAGTTCATGGATTGCGGTTACAGGTTCACACAGCAATGTTAAGCGGGACGGCGGAGGGGCGGACAACCACGCACTCCGCGCGTACTCGAAGCCTTTAGACCTCAACCAGTCTACGAGAGAGCCCCCATGGCAACTTTAGCGACGCCGGCGGAAAAAAAAGGCCAGCAGGTGCCTGAAGAGAAGAGCGAGCGCAATCGACCAGCGCGCCCGCGCGTGGACGAAAAATTCAAGATCTTCAGCGGGACCGCGAATGAAGCTCTCGCTGATGAAGTTTGTGCCTTCCTGGAATTGACGCGCGGGCAAGCCATGATCACGCGCTTTCGGGATGGCGAATGTTACTTGCAGATCCAGGAGAACGTGCGCGGCGCTGACGTTTTCGTCATGCAGTCGACCTGCCGTCCCGTGGACGAGCACTTGATGGAATTGCTTTTGATGATCGATGCGTTAAAGCGGGCTTCGGCGAGGCGAATCACGGCCGTGATTCCCTACTACGGCTATGCACGGCAGGATCGCAAGGACAAGCCGCGCGTCCCGATCTCCTCAAAGCTGGTGGCCGATCTGCTGACCACCGCGGGAGCGGATCGCGCGCTGGTCGTCGATCTGCACGCACCGCAATTGCAGGGGTTCTTCAACATTCCCGTCGACCACTTGTTCGGGTCGCCAGTTCTGGTGAGCTATTTCAAGCAACTGAACCTTCCGAACCTGACGGTCGTTTCCCCGGACGCAGGCGGCGTGGAACGGGCACGGTTTTTCGCGAAGAAAATGGATGCAGCCCTGGCCATCGTCGATAAGCGCCGCGTGGAAATGAACGTGGCCGAAGTCATGCACGTGATCGGCGACGTCCACGGGCGCACTTGCCTCGTAATCGACGACCTGATTGACACGGCCGGCACGCTGGTGAAAACGGCTTCGGCGCTGCTCGAAAACGGCGCCACGGCTGTATACGCGTGCTGTTCACACCCGGTCTTTTCCGATCCGGCGATTGAAAACATTTCGAAATCTGCCATCACGCAGGTGGTGGTCACCAACACGATTCCGCTGAGCGAAGCCGCGTTGCGCGAGCCCAAGATTCACAAGCTCTCGATCGCGGGACTGATTGGCCGCGCCATTCAGTCCATCCACGAGGAAACTTCGGTCAGCAAATTATTCAGCTAGGAAAAATAAATTATGGCAACCGTCACGGATAACAACACACTCGAAGCGCAACCGCGAACCGCGGGCAACAAGAACGCCGCCCGCCGGGTTCGCGTTGAGGGAAAAATTCCGGCCGTCGTCTACGGCGCAGGGCAGGATTCCCTTCCGGTCGCGGTCGATCCTCGTCAGGTCACCCGCATTCTCAATTCAGAGACCGGCCACAACACAATTTTCGATCTCACGCTCGATGGCTCCAAGACCAAGGCGATGATCGTCGACTGGCAGTACGAGCCTATTAAGGGCAAGCTGCTGCACATCGACCTGAAACGGATCGCCATGGACAAGAAGCTGTCGGTCATGGTGCCCGTCGAACTGATCGGCGAACCCGCCGGCGTGAAACAGCAGGGCGGCATTCTGGAGCAGATGCTGCGCGAGGTGGAGATCGAGTGCTTGCCCGGAGACATTCCGAGCCACATCGACGTCGACGTCAGCGAACTTGTGTTCGGCAAGGTGCTGCGTGTGGTCGATCTGCCGCACAGCGACAAGTTCAAATTCCTTACCGATGAGAACCAGCCCGTCGCTCACGTAACCGTGGTGAAGGAAGAAGTGGTGGCGACTCCGGAAGCGGTGGCGACGGATGCTGCGACCCCGGCCGAGCCCGAAGTTATCAAGAAGGGCAAGCAGGAAACCGAGGAAGAAGGTGCTGCTGCTCCCGAGAAGGCCGAGAAAGCCGAGAAGAAGGAGAAGAAGTAAGCTCCGAGCCTCGAGCTTCGGGCTGCGAGCGAGATGGCGTGAAACTGATCGTCGGGCTGGGCAATCCTGGAATCGAATATCAGTTCACGCCGCACAATCTCGGCTTCCTCACGATCGATCGCATTGCCAACGATCGCAACGTCGACGTGAGAAACAGGCAATGCCGGGCGTTAACCGGGCGGACGCAGATCGCTGAAGAACCGGTTCTGCTCGCCAAGCCGGAAACGTTCATGAACTTGAGCGGTCTTTCGGTGCGGGAGTTGCTGGCCGAATACCAACTGAAGCCCGAAACGGATTTGATCGTGATTTACGACGAACTGGATTTACCGCTGGGGACGATTCGCATCCGGCAGCGGGGCAGTTCGGCGGGACACAACGGAATGGAGTCGATTATCGGCGCGCTGGAGACACAGGAGTTCCTGCGCATCCGGTTGGGAATCGCGCCCGAGAAGAAGATTCTGAAGCCGTTCAGCAAGCGGCAACTGAAGGTGGTCGACGAAGTTCTCGATACCGCCGCTGAAGCCGTGAAGGTGATTTTGACGGAAGGTCCGGGAGCGGCCATGAACCGCTTCAACCGCAAGAAGGACGACGATGCGGAACCGGACGCGACTTAGATTTTTGGAGAAAAAACGAATGAATCGTACTTACGAACTGATGTTCATCGTTCGCCCTGATATGGCGGAAGAGGATCTCGATAAGCTGATCTCTACCCTGGAAACGGCCGTCTCCAGCTCGGGCGGCACCATGAAGAACGTTGAAAAGATGGGCAAGCGGCGCCTCGCTTACACCGTTCGCCGCTTTCATGACGGAATGTATATCCTGCTCACCGTTGAGGGATCGGGCGGCCTGATCCATGAACTCGAGCGTAGGTTGCGCGTGACCGAACCGGTGCTCAAGTTCATCAGCGTGCGCATTGACGAGGAACAGAAACGCCTCGACAAGATCAAGGCGATTCGCGATGCACGCAAGAAGGTTTCCGCGGCGCCTGCCGCCGCCGCACCGGCCGCTGACGGCGGCGAGACTACGCCTGCTGCGGTTTAAGGACTGAGAGCCGCGGGCGAGGGCGCCCGCGCTACAACGAAATTAAGGCTGCGGGCAGGAGTGCCCGCGCCACACGAGAATTGAAGGAGCATCATGGCTGACGAAACGAAAGCACCGGAAGCACCAGCAGCATCGGAAGGACACAGCCAGCGTCCACCCTCCCGCGGACCTCGTCCCGGAGGCGGTCCTGGCGGCCCCCGCGAAGGCGGGCGTAAGTATTTTCGCCGCAAGAAGGTCTGCAAATTCTGCGTCGAAAAAATCGAAAACATCAACTACAAGGACGTCCGTCTGCTCGCCCAGTTCGTGGCTGAGAGCGGCAAGATCGTGCCACGCCGCCTGACCGGAGTCTGCACTCCGCATCAGCGGCGGCTTTCGAGCGCGATCAAGATTGCGCGCAACATCGCGTTGCTGCCCTTCGCGGGGCGGGCCATGTAGTTGGATTGAGTAATTGGGGATTTGGTGATTGCGTGAGTGAGTCTCGCACTCGATTGCCTTCCCACTGTCGAAGACGGTGGCTCTTCAAATTACCCGATTACTAAATTACAAAATTACTCAATTTTCAGGAGTCATCGATGGAAGTCATTCTGAAAGAAGACGTACCAAAGCTTGGATCGCGCGGCGACGTCGTGAAAGTTGCTGAGGGCTACGGCCGCAACTTCCTGCTGCCCCGCAAGCTCGCGATCGAGGCGAACTCCGCCAACAAAGCCGTCATTGAACAGATGAAGGCCGCCTCTGTCCGCCGCTCCGCCAAGGAGAAAGGCGAAGCCGAATCGCTCGCCAAGCAGTTCGAAGGGCTTTCGGTTTCGTTCCAGCGCCGCTCGGGTGAAAACGATCAGCTCTTCGGCTCAGTCACTTCAAGCGACATCGCCGAGGCTCTCGAGAAGAAGAGTTTCCACATCGATCGCCGCAAGATCCAACTGCATGAACCGCTGAAGGCGGTGGGCGAATTCGACGTGCCGGTGAAGCTGCACAAAGATGTCACCACGCACGTGAAGGTCATCATCGAAAAAGAAGCGGCCGAGTAGCTTCCCAAGGAACCTCGCCGCCCCCGGCCTCGTAATAGGTTGGGGGCGCTTTGTTTGTCCGCAGGAATATTTACAGACCGAATTTTGAATATTCAGAGAAATTGCCTCTCCAGTTAACAGTTCGACGCTGTTTGTGCTGTTTTGCACCTGATTTGAGGCATCGTTAAGTGGTTTTGAATCAGCAGGCTGGCGGAATGGTCCAACGGAAGGCAAGAACCTTGCCAAACGCCTCCCGCCCTTGCTCACGCTTCGGGTGCTGTCTCGTCCATTACTATGCAGGCCGGAACGCTTTGAGCACGGCTTTGCTGAGGATAGACGAACTGACATGCCGGCCGATGCGTGGGCGGTACCAATTACGGTTGGCGAACGTTCCTACCCGGGCGTAAGGGGCGCGGGCGTGAACAAGGGTAGCGGAACCCAGGACCCCGCCGCACGAACCCCCATGGCTGGGCAAGGAAGCCGCATCGACGATACGATGTTGATCCGCGAGGCGCAGCGCGGCAACCGCGCAGCCTTCGAGGAACTCGTTCGTCACTACGACCAGGCGGTGCTCCGACTCGCTCTTCACCTGACCGGATCAGAGCACGACGCCCAGGACATCTTCCAGGATGCTTTCCTGAAGGCCTACAAGAACGTAGGCAGCTTCCGCTTCGAATGCTCGTTCTACACCTGGATCTACCGCATCGTCACCAACCTCTGCCTCGATCATCTGCGTAAACGGCAAGTCCGCAAGGAAGATGCTCCGGTTTCTACCGACGCGTCGGGCGAGGAATACAGTTTGCTCGATCAGGTGCCAGATGCACGCGCAGGCGCGAATCCGGAACGCGACCTGATGCGGCGGCAGTTAGGCGCAAGAATCAATTGCGCGCTCGACAAGCTCACGCCCCGCGAAAGAATCGTCTTTGAGTTGAAGCATTACCACGGCCTGAAGCTGCGAACCGTGGGCGAGATTTTGCATACCACGGAAGAGACGGCGAAGAACACGCTCTTCCGGGCCACGCAGAAACTGCGGGGCGCGCTGTCGGACTTGCGTTAGTCCGGCGAGGAATTTATTTGGAGGAACCCCGAAGGGGGTGGCAATTATGAAGTGTGAATGGGTACAGGAAAATATTCTGCTCTACATTTATAACGAGCTCGCTGACGATGCCCGTTATGAACTGGAGCAACATCTGGGTCGTTGCCCGGAATGCGCTGCGGAACTGAAGTCGTCGCGCGTATTCCATTCGACCTTGTCAAAGCACCCGGTTACCGAGCCGACACCAAACCTGTTGGCGGCCTCGCGCATGCGCCTGCAGGAAGCGCTCGAGACCGCTCCACAGGGCGGATGGTGGCAGCGGCTTACATTTGATCCGGCCAACTGGCTGCGGCAGGTACGGTTCTCTCCGGCACTGGCTGCGGTCATTTTCATGATTGGGTTTGGCGGCGGGATTGCCACGATGATCAAGGTGAAGCCCACCACTACCGATATCGGGGGAATTCAGAATCCACCGATCATAGATCGAGTTCCTCCCCAAGAAGCTTCCATCACCGGCATCCGTTCTGTAGTCCAGCAGCCCGGCTCCGATCAGGTGAACATCAAGTACGACACAGTCCAGACGCAGGAAGCCACCGGTAACCTAAACGATCAACGCATCCAACAACTTCTCCTCTTCGCAGCCCGCAGCAACTACAGTTCCGGTGTTCGCATGGATTCAGTTGATCTGCTCACGCAGAAGCCGAACGACACTCGCGTCCGGGAAGCTCTGATTTATTCACTGCACAATGACACTAATCCCGGCGTTCGCCTGAAGGCGATCGAGGGCCTGGGCTCGTATGTGAAGGACGACACGCGGGTACGGGACGCCGTGCTGAACGCACTGATGCGCGACGACAATCAAGGCGTTCGTACCCAAGCCCTGACATTGCTGGCGCCGGTGAAGGCAGACAGCAGCGTCCGCGCAGCCCTGCAACAACTGGCCGGGACAGATAAGAACCAGTACATCCGGTCGCAGGCGCGCACGATTCTGGCGCAACTGCCGGAGATTGACTAAGAGATTCGTATCAGGGCATGGCTTTAGCGATGCCGTAAGGCGGTTGCAACAAATGCCCTTTAGAGGCTGCGGCAGAGCCCCTGGACTTCGCTTCGCAACTGCAGTAAATATTCGGAGCCTCGGCTCCTCAACAAAGGAGATTCGCCCCCACTTCACGGGACCCGCAAGACCCTGAGGATCGGCCAACTGATTATGGTCAAGAAGTTCACACAAATCGCTGGAGTGCTGGTCGCGGCCACATTCCTCGTTTCGATCGCAGCTGCGCAGCAGGTGCGGGTATTCCGCGACGGTGATTCCTGGACCGAAGAAGTCACCGGCTCCCTTTCCGCGAGCAAGATGCTTCGGGTGCACGTGGATTTCGGTTCTGTTCGTGTGCAGGGCGGTTCTCAGCAGGACATTACATACGTGATCCGCACTCGTTCCTATACTTCGAATGAGAAACAAGCCCGGCGCGAATTCGAATCCTACAAAATCAACGCCTCCTCGCAAGGCACTACCGCGGTGATCGACGGAGACTGGCAGGGTGGACGTCATCACCTCTGCTCGGGTGAGTTCGTCATCAACGTGCCCCGCAACCTCGAAACCGCCAAGCTCGAAACGGCCGGCGGCGACATGACGGTGAACGGCATCGTGGGCCGTGTGGAAGCCGAGAGCGGCGGCGGCAAGCTGCGCATCGACGACATCGGCGGTGCTGTCACGGCGCAAACCGGTGGCGACAGCATCGAGATTGGCACCGTCAATGGAGACCTGCACCTGGAAACCGGTGGCGGACGGATCAACATTGATAACGCCAAAGGCAAGGTGAACGCCACCACAGGTGGCGGCAACATCCTGCTTGTCTCTGCTGCGCAAGGCGCTACGCTTGAAGCAGGCGGCGGCAACATCGAGGTCCGCAAATGCGGCGGCAAGCTGTCCGTGTCCACAGGAGGCGGCAACATTGAGCTGGGCGACATCTCCGGTCCCGTAGAGATCGAAACTGGCGGCGGCAGTATCCGCTTAGGTTGGGCTAAAGGCGTGGTGCGAGCGGAAACCAGCGCCGGGCGGATCGAACTGAACGGAGTCTCTTCGGCCCGTGCCGAAACAGGCGCCGGGGCCATTCTGGCCAAATTCATCTCCTCTACCGGCGAGCGTACTGACTCTGTCCTTGAAACCTCGGCTGGCGACATTGTGGTCTACATTGCGCCTGACGTTGCCATGACGGTCCGCGCCAGCATCGATCTCGCTAACGGGCACACGATCAAGTCGGACTTCACCGACATTCGCGTGACCAGCGAAGGCGGCGACTGGCCTGGCCCGAAGAGCTTTACTGCGGAAGGCAAGCTGAACGGCGGCGGCCCCACCCTCAAGGTGCGGACCACCACCGGCGATATCAAGTTCTTGCGCGCCAGCCGCTAATAGATTCCGCGGCGTGGAGCTATCCGCGCCGCGAGTTTTTGATTCAGCAAGCAGCGGAAAAATTGCTGGAGGTTCCTCTATGCGCTCGCCCATCCTGTTCTCCGCACTCCTCGCATCTTTGACTCTGCCAGCGTCCGCCGCGGAATGTCCGGTGGTGGACCGATTGGGCGGCCCGTATGCCTTCAGCGTAGTCATGTCTGACACAGGCTTTCCGGCGGACGAAGAGAGCACGGGCGCCTACATGGGTGTGGATATTGCCGACGTCACTCCAGAACGCCTTGCCACCCTCAAGCTGAAGGACGAGCGCGGCGTCGAGGTCACGATGGTTGACCAGGACGCACCCGCTGGGAAGGCCGGACTGAAAGAGCACGATGTCATCCTCAGTATGAACGGCACTAGCATTGAAAGCGGTGCCCAACTCCGCCGGATGATTCGCGAGACGCCCGCGGGCCGAATCGTAACACTCGGCGTCAGCCGCGACGGTCAACCGCTCACGCTCAAAGTTCAGCTTGCCGATCGGGGCAAGAAGGTGGCGTGGGGCCCGAAGTCAAAAGACTTCAAATTCGAAATGCCTCCCATGCCCCAGATGCCAGATTTTGACATGCCGGTTTCGGTGGTCGTGGCTCATTCTTCCATGCGCAGCGGCCTCATGGTGGAGAACATCACGCCGCAGCTGGGGGATTTCTTCGGCGTAAAGAGCGGGAAGGGTGTTCTCATTCGCTCCGTAGAGAAAGGCAGCCGCGCCGAGAAGTCCGGGTTCCGCGCCGGTGACGTGATCGTGCGCGTCAACAATCAGCCCGTCAGCGATACCAGCGACTTCAGCCACGCCATCCGTTCTGTTACGAGCGGGAGTGTGACCGTCGGTGTAATTCGCGAGAAGCGCGAGCAGAATCTAACATTGCCGCTGCCCGATCGGAAAGATTCAGGCGGCCTGCTGGAAGAAAGCTTCGAAGCTCCTGAGTTCGACGCCGAGGCTCGCATCGATCTGACCAAACTGCATCACGAGATGGCGCAGCTACAACCGCAGATGCAATTCGCTATTCAGGAATCACGCAAGGCAATGGAACAGGTAAGGCCGGAAATCGAGAAAGCGCAACGCCAGCTTCGCGAAGAAATGGAACGCGTGCGGCCAGAGATTGAGAAGGCACAACGAGAAGCCATGGAAGAAGTCGATCGCGCCAAGCCCGAGATCGAGAAAGCCCTTCGCGAAGCACAGGCCGCAACCGATCATATGCGCAGCGAACTTTGTACCCAGGAAAGGGAACTCCGCCAGCAAACGCAGAAGCTACAAAAGGAACTGCAGAAGCAACGCCGGGAAAGCCTGCGGGAAAACCGCCGGCAGATAGAGCGTCTGCGGCACGAAATGCACGGCGAGTGGATGCAGATCTAGCCAGCGAGAAGTAAACCGGCGGAGGCTGCCTACTCTGCGCCCCCGGCTGCGGTTTTGTAGCACATAGGGCCGAGCAGCACGCGGTTGCGTCCACCCTGCTTCGCAGCATAAAGTCCTGCGTCGGCTGATTTCACGAGCTCATCCCGCGTCGTCCCGTGATCGGGAAACGTCGCCACTCCCGCGCTGATCGTCACCCTCTGCGGAACTCCAGGGAACTGCCAGCTCTCCACCAGGCGGCGCAGTTTTTCCGCAACCGCCAAGGAGTGCTGCTGGTTGGTCTGCGAGAGCAAGATTGCGAATTCTTCCCCGCCATAGCGGCAGACCACGTCGATCTTGCGCACTTGCTGGTGAAACATCGATGACACCTGGCGGAGTACTTCATCGCCCAGCAAGTGTCCGAATTCGTCATTGAGCCGCTTGAACTGGTCGATGTCGATCATCAAAACCGCCATGCCGCTATCAAAGCGGCGCGCACGATCGATTTCCTCGACCACGCGCATTTCGAAATAGCGCCGGTTGAAGATTCCGGTGAGACCATCAAGGTAGGCTAGCTGTTTCACGCGTTCGACATAGTGCGCGTTCTGAATGGCGGTGGCACAAATGTCAGCGACCGCTTCCAGAGATTCCACGTCTTCCTGATGAAAGCTTGCCAGCTGCTCGCTTTCCAACATGAGCACTCCCAGCGTCTGGCCAAACGAGACCAGCGGAATACACATGCGTGAGCGCGTTTCCTGATAGAACCCGACGTACTCGGGTGACGCGTGGACGTCATCCTCGATCAAGGTTTTCCCGGACGAAAGGGCCGCGCCCCAGAGCCCCGCCCCGGCGGGCAATCTTCCACCCATCCCGGCACAGGCGGTGAATCGTCCCTCGCTGGCTCGTAGCAGCAAATCATCGCCATCCCGCAATAGAACAGAGACGTGCCCGATCTGAAAGCGGTGCTGGATTACCGAACAAACCTTGATCAGCAATTCTTCCTGATCGAGTACGGCGGTCGTCTCGCGCGCAATGGCATTAATGACTTCAAGGTGTCGCGCCCTTTGACGCTCAAGTGAGTAAAGCTGCGCGTTCTGCAGGGCCATGGACGCCTGCGTGGAGAACAAAGTCAGCAGATCAATCGTCTCTTTGTCGAAGTGATCGAGATTCTCGCTCTGGCAGTCCAGAACCCCCACCACCTCGTCTCGCACCATCAGGGGCACCGCGAGCTCGGACTTGGTATTGCGGGCCGACGAAACGTACTGTGGATGCTGCGATACATCCGCTGCATAGATCGGACGCTTCTGCGTGGCAGCAGCCCCGGTCAAGCCTTGGCCAATGGGCAGGCGCATCGTTTCATGTCCCGGGTCCCAGCCAATCTGACAGCGCGGGTGCAATTCCTGTTTCTCTTTGTCCAGCAACAGGATCGCCACGTTCTGCAGGTGGAAGTAGTCGCGCGCAATCGCCAGGATCTGCCGCAGGACCTCGTCGAGGTCGAAGGTAGACAGAACAGCCTGGCTCGCATCGTAAAGGATGGCGATCTTGTGCATTCGCTGGATGGATTTTAGCGTTTCCGGGATGCGTTACGACGTGCCTAAAGTAACCACGAGGCAGATTGTTCCTGGCGCCTCTCAGGCAGGATCTTCGAATAATTCACTCTAGCGGAAGCGGTCCTCAGGGCCTGCGATGCCGCCACCACTGCGCTGTGCGGATCAAGCCGAAGGCCACGACGCAGAACCAGAAATCGACAACTAGTCCGAGATCCACCTGGAACAACCGATGTCGGGCTGCAGGCGGTAGGGAGGGCATAAGAATGTAGTAGGCCGCGTTGCCGAGCAATACCGCGAGCAGCGATTGCACGAAGTTCGTCGTCACCGACAGTTTAGACACCGCAATCCTCTGAATGGAGTCAGCCGAGCGTGAGCTGGCCCCTGCGAACGCGCCGAACTCCCTGTTACCATTCTGATCGACCTGACCCCATGCTGGAACTCTCGACGCCGGTTCAGTACATCAAGGGCATCGGACCTCGCCTCGCGGAGGTGCTGAGCGCCAAGGGCATCGCAACCGTCGCCGATCTCCTTTTTTATCTGCCCTTTCGGTATGAAGATCGGCTGAATCCCCGCGGTATCGCCGAGCTACGCCCCGGAGAAATGGCCACGGTGATCGCCGAGGTTCGCAACTCGGGACTGTTTCGCACCCGCCGCATGCCTATCTTTCAGATGACGGCCGGGCAGGGTCGCGCACGCCTAAAATGTTTGTGGTTCAATGGTACGTACCTGCGTGATCGCTTCAAGCCAGGCCAGATGGTTGCGCTCTACGGGAAAGTCGAAGCCGACCAGCGCACCGGCGAATTGCAGATCATGCAGCCGCAGTTCGAAATCCTGGGCGAGCCTGCCGAGGACGGATCAAGCGACGCGGTCGATCAGAAACGGGCTGCCTCGCTAGAAGTCGGTCGTATCGTTCCCATCTACGAGTCCGCCGGCCAAGGACGGCTGACCGCACGTTGGTTCCGGCGCATCATTCGTCAGGCTCTCGAAAATATCCCGCAGATGCTGCCCGACCCCATACCGGCGGCGGTTCGTGCTCGGATGAGCCTGATTTCTCCCCTCGAAGCGATGTGGAAAGTGCATTGGCCCGATGCCGGGGAGAGTCTTGCTGATCTACAGTCGTCGCGCACTCCTGCTCATCTCCGGCTGATTTTTGAAGAACTCTTCTTCGTGGAGTTGGGACTCGAATTTCGCCGCAGGCAGATGAAGGCGCAGACCGGAATTGCCTTCCGGCTAGACGACCGGGCACGCGATGCCATCAAGAAAATCCTGCCTTTTCACCCTACGGCCGCGCAGAAGCGCGTCCTGAAAGAAATCGCTGCCGACATGGAGAAGCCGTACCCCATGCGGCGACTGTTGCAGGGGGATGTCGGGTCGGGTAAGACCATCGTGGCCTTCGAAGCGGCCATCATCGCCATCGAAAACGGCAGTCAGGTCGCCCTGATGGCGCCTACGGAAATCCTGGCGCAGCAGCATTACTTTTCCGCGCGGCGAATTCTCGAAAGCGCCGGATACCGCATCGTGCTCTTGACTGGCTCCGTCGAACAGGATCGCAAGCGCGATATTCGCCGCCACATCGTGCAGGGCAACGCTCACCTCGTGATCGGAACGCACGCCTTGCTGGAAGAAAGCGTTGAGTTCGCCAAACTGGGTCTCGTGATTGTCGACGAGCAGCATCGCTTCGGCGTGATGCAACGCCTGAAGCTGATGCGGAAGACTAATGAGGAATCCGGAGGCAATGGCGTTCGCAAGGCTGGCGCGAGGGCCACTTCTCCCCAAGCCGAAGGCGCAGTCGACCCTCCTGAGCCGGATGTCCTTGTGATGACGGCCACCCCCATCCCGAGAACGCTTGCGCTTACGTTGTATGGCGATCTTGATCTGAGCGTTCTCGACGAACTCCCGCCCGGCCGCACACCCATCGTTACCCGCCGCGTATCGGACGAGCGTTCTCCGGAAGTGTGGGACTTCGTTCGCAAACAGGTCGCCGCCGGACATCAAGTGTATGTCGTCTATCCGGTTATCGAAGAGAACGAAGAGCGCGAGTTGAAAGCCGCGCTCAAGATGTACAAGGAACTCAGCAACAAGATTTTCGCCGACCTGAAAGTCGGGCTGCTCCACGGCCGACTCGACAATGATTTGAAAGAACAGGTTATGCGACGCTTCGCGTCCGGGGAGCTGAACATTCTGGTGGCGACAACTGTGATCGAGGTCGGCGTCGACGTCCCAAACGCCACCGTCATGGTAATCGAGCATGCCGAGCGCTTCGGCCTTTCCCAGTTGCACCAACTGCGCGGGCGGATCGGTCGCGGCTCGGGCAAGTCGTTCTGCATCCTGATGACGGGCGGCAAGGTCTCCGAAGAGGGAGAACGCCGTCTCGACGCGATGGTACGCACCAACGACGGTTTCCAGATCGCGGAACTCGATCTCGAACTGCGCGGTCCCGGAGAATTCTTCGGCACTCGCCAGGCGGGTATGCCGAATTTCAACGTCGCCAACCTTATCCGTGATCGGCAGATTCTGGAGGCCGCGAAGCGCGAAGCCGCGGCGGTTCTCTCAGATCCGGCTCCGGACATTTCTAAGCCGGAAATCGACCGTGCCGTCCGCCACATGCGTGCGCGCTGGCAGAACACGTTCGGCCTGGTAGAAGTAGGCTGAGAGGACTCACCCGCACTTTTTGCTTGCCCGTACGCTTTCTCATGACAGAACATTGTGCGGCGTTACAACGTCTTTTGAGAATGTGGTACGTATGACCATGATGTGGGTTCTAAACGATCGCTCGTAGCTCGCGGCTCGAATCCAAGCTCCCATGGCTCAAACAGCAATCGGCAGCATACTGATCATCGTCTCGTGCATCGTGGGAGCGTTGTTCGCGCTTGGAGTGCTGCGCCACTACTGGCCCCCCAGCACCCGGATTGCGCACAACGATGTCGTGGGGCCAAACGTTAGCGTCATCGGCACGACGTACGCTGTCCTGATTGCCTTCATGCTGTCGGGCGTCTGGACGAATCTGCAAGCCGCGCGGCTCAATGCCGAGCAGGAAGCCAACAATCTGGTCAATATCTTCCGCTTCGCCTATCAACTGCCGCCAGAATCACGAACGCAGGTCCGAACGCTGGCTCACGAGTATTGCGAGGCGATGATTTCTGACGAGTGGCCTGCTATGGCCAGGCAGACCCAGAGTGCCACGGCACATCGGCTTATCCAGCAGCTTTGGCACGCACTGACCACCGTACAACCCCACACCTCCGGCGAGCAGACGGTGATGGACCACTCGCTTTCGGAGCTGACCGCCATGACGGAGCATCGTCGCATACGACTGCTGCAGAGCCGTCAGCGTCTGCCTGCGATGCTTTGGTCTGTTCTTATTGTGGGTGGAATCGTGACGGTGGGATCGACGTGCCTGTTCGGCGTGGAGAACTTCAAGTTGCACCTGGTGCAGGTGTTTGAGATTAGTTTTCTCCTGTCGTTGATGCTGGTCGCGATTGCGTCGATCAATCGACCGTATCAAGGCGACGTCCATGTCAGCCCCGAAGCATTTCGATACGCTCTCGACACCATGAACGAACCCGTCCCGCCCGTCGACTCAGGTGCGCCACCGCCGGCTTTGCCTCAGCGCTGAATCTATCGGGCGAGCGTAGCGTCGAGCGTGAGTTCGGAACCCTCGGTAACGGTGATGTCTTTCGTCCAGGGCTTGTACCCTGCCTTCTCACATCGAAAGGAATGCTTGCCGGGCGCAAGCTTCAACTTGGCAGGCGTGTAACCCATGCTCTCGCCGTCGACGAACACTTCTGCGAGGTACGGCACAGAACTGACGCTCACGATACCGGTGGGCGGTTCGGGTGCAGCCGGAGGCGTAGGCTCGGCAGGAGCGGGTGCCGTTGCGGCTACAGCGGCAGGCTTCTCCGGTGCGCCCGCTTTTTCGTCGAAGCCGATCATTGAGTGATTGGCCTCCTCCGTCATAGCGGCCGCCTTCTCAGCGGTCACCTCTTTTTGCGACCAAGGATCGAGCATGACCGCGGACTTTGTCGACACAACGCGCAGTTTGTAGTCGTGGCCGTTCGGCCCCTTCAAAAACATCCGGTCGCCAACGATTTGGGCCCGCACCGGCGCATGTTTCACCCATTCTGTGGGTGGCGCCGGCTGCGACTTGTCGAGCGTATAAATGCCCTGCAAGAGCTTGTCCTTGATGTGGATGCGAATCACGCACACCGTCTCTTCGGACTGGATAGGAGTGTTCACGATCCAGGTGGACGTGCGCGTATCAACGCTGGTTTTCACTTCTACGATACGGGCCTGCTGCCACGGGGAATCGGCAGCATATGCCAGGAACGCAAAGAAGGCCACGGTAAGAGCTGCGCACCGGACTGCGGTCCTCTGCATTTTTACGATTCGGGAAGACATAAAAAAGAAAGTTGCCCTGCTTTAAGTCTAGAGAGGGCCGGGAGCATGGTCAAATCTGGGTAGTCAGCGGGCCCGGGTGCGCTCAGCTCGACGCTTTTGCACCCTGCCGTGCTCCGAGTAGTTCGCGCATGCGCCGCGAGAGGTTGACAGCCAGCGAGCGATAAAAGCGCGAACCCATGTGAGGGTAAAGTTCAAAAAGATCGGTCAGGGCTGTCCATTCAACGGCGCATACTTCCAGAGCATCGGCGGCGCTGACACTCGCGCTGGCCACGCCGTTCTCCAGAAACGCCATTTCGCCGCACACTTCGCCGGGTTCCAGTTGCGCGATAAAGGCTTTCGAGGCTCCCGTCTCCACCCGCGCGTGTCCCTTCACCAGCAGGTACACGGTCTTGTTCTGCTTGCCGGCTTGGACCAGGATTTCGCCCTTCTGGAAGGTGGTGCGTTTGGCGCGATCGACGATCAGCACCCAGTCGTTCGGCGTCAGGTATTCGAGGCGGTTCTTCGCCGTGCGCAATACCGACAGCAATTCCTCGTGAGCGGCGTCTTTCTTTGGAGAACTCATGGCGCTGTTCGACCCCCAAGCACTATCGAACAGCTGGGTCGGGTGAGGGCGAGAATAGCAGAAAACCCCCAAGGTCCACAGGTAACCAAAGATTGACCGGGTAACTCCGGCGCCGACCGGATTTGCCCTCCAGGCCAACCTTTTGAGAAGGTGGAGAGCTGCAAAATCACCTATAGGCGGAGAACATCGCTAGCCATGTCGACGTTGAAAGAGTTCAAATGCGAAATCTGCGGGATCGTCTCGGCCAATCCGATTCACTGGTTTGTGATCGAGTGCGGAGACATGAAGCTCTCCGTGCATAAGTGGGATCTTGAGATCGCCAGCGCTCCCTCCGCCCGCCATTTCTGCGGCGAGCGCCATGCTCAGGTCTTCATCAGCCGTTGGTTCGATTCGGTGTGCGTGCCGCCCAAACGCTGAGCTATCCAAGACCGCCGCTTTCGACGATTCCGCCATCGCCATGTAAAATTGAAGAGCATGGCAGGCGCGTCCCAACTGATTCAGATCGATCTAGCTCCTCCTGTCCGGCAGCCCAAGCCGGAATGGCTCCGCGCGAAGGCTCCGGTCGGCGACAACTTCCACAATCTGAAGAAATTAGCCCGTGGGTTGGGATTGCATACCGTGTGCGAATCGGCGCAATGCCCGAACATCGGGGAATGCTGGAATCACAAGACCGCGACCTTCATGTTGCTCGGCGATATCTGCACCCGGCGTTGCGGATTCTGCGCGGTGCCCAAGGGTAGGCCCGAAGCAATCGACTGGGACGAGCCCCAACGCGTCGCCGAAGCCGTTGCGACTCTCGGTTTGAAACACGCGGTGGTGACCAGCGTGAATCGCGACGACGACAACGTGGGCGGCGCGAAGATTTTCGCGGAGACCGTCCGCCAGATCCGCGAAGTCGTTCCGGACTGCCGGATCGAGGTCTTGATACCCGATTTTCAGGGATTGGAAGAACCCCTGCGGATCGTGCTGGACGCGCGCCCCGATGTGTTGAACCACAACACCGAAACCGTTCCGCGCCTCTACCGCGCAGTTCGCTCCGGCGCCCGCTACGAGCGCACCCTCGAGTTACTCGAAAACGCGAAGAAGTTCTCCCCAGGCATGGTCACCAAGAGCGGCGTCATGGTTGGCTTGGGCGAGTCGATGGAAGAATTGCTTCAGGTCTTCCGCAATCTGGGCCAGCGTAAGGTCGACATCCTGACCGTAGGCCAGTACCTGCGGCCTTCGAAAGACCATCTGCCGATTGCGCGTTTCTACACGCCCGCCGAATTCCAGTACATGAAGGTCGAAGCTCTCCGCTGCGGATTCCAGCACGTGGAGTCGGGGCCGCTGGTAAGGTCAAGCTACCACGCGCACGAGCACGCAGCCGTCGCCGTGAATCAAGTCCGCTAGGCGTGAGCCCGCGAAAACCAACGCGCGAGCTAAGCTCGATCCCTCTTTCTCGTCAACAACTCCTTCACTGCCGGCCAATCGGCTGCCACAATCGAAAACCGTGCCGAGTCCCGCGGGATGAAATCCGCCGCCATGCGATGCGCCCGTAACACGCCTTCAAACTTCCCCCCGATGCGTTCAATCGCCGCCCGCGATCGTTCATTGCGCACATCGGTGTGGAAACAAACCCGAAACACTTTCCACGTTTCAAACGCATACGTAAGCATCAACAACTTGGATTCCGTATTCGCCGCCGTCCGGATCGCGGACCGCACCAGCCACGTGTACCCGATCTCGCATCCATCCGGAGTGCGCCGCCCATGCAACGCATGCCCCTCCGGCCACGCCCACCGATCCAGATTGAAAAACCGCGTTGATCCAAGCACCACTCCATCCGCAATGCGCACGGTGGCGAACGGCATCCCGCTGCCCTCATCTCTCCACGCCATCGCGGTACTGACATATTGCGCAGCCTCGGCCTCGTTTTGCGGGACCGGACTCCACCGGTACAACTCCGCATCTCCAGCCGACGCCGCCGCCAGCCCTTTCACATGCCGAGTCTCCAGCGGTTCCAGCCGAACATGCTGCCCACGCAACTCAACCATTTCCATTTTCATGGTTCAATATCCCACGCCGCTGAGAAAGGAAACAACTCGACACGGCACGACGGGCCTGCGAAAAAAGGAACGCACCGCAATTGGCGTCAATGCGCCGAATCGAGTCGCCGACTAACCGACAGGATATCTGGAATCTGCTCAGCCTTGGACGTTGGGGACAGCGAGATTTTCCCAAAACATTTACTTGTCCTTCAGGGCAGGCCAACGCGTCGGAGAAGATCCTTAAAGCGCTCATCCGAGCGGTAACGGTCAAAAATCGGGTCAACGGCCAGGTATCCAATCCAAACAGCGTGATCTGCATAGGCGGCTTGCAGCCATTTGAATGTGTCCTCATTCTTATTTGTCGCTGCGTAGATCTGAGCCAATCCGTAAGGAGAAACGTAACGTTTCCTAGAAATCGTTTCTAGTTGGTGTGCGATTCGGAGTGCGTCGCCAGTCCGTCCTGCAGTTGCAAGGGCTACGGCGAGTTGCGCTGTATAGAGCGGGCTGTTGCCTGACAGAGCAGCCGCTTTCTTCAGTTCGTTAACGGCTTCGCTGTGCATTCCGGCCTCAACATAGTCCTCTCCAAGCACAAGGTGAGCGGCAGCGAAGTTCGGATCCAGTTCCACGGAATTTCGATTTCGATCGATTGCGCGAGAGGAGTCACGTGCCATGTAATAGCGGAAGCCCACCCACGTACTGATCATGAGGTTTAGGGGATCGAGCTCTAGTGCGCGTTTCGCTTCAGCAACTGCCTCGCCATGGCGGCTCCTGATGGAAAGGTAGTCTCCGTACCAGTGGTGCGCGTTCGCGTATTGGGGATCCAACTGCAGAGCGCGCCTGAACTCAGCCTCCGCGCCGGTCCAATCCCAGCGATGGCTCATTGCAAGGCCTAAGGACGCGTGGGCTTCAGCCGATTCTGGATTGATCTCAAGCGCTTTGCGTGCCGCGGCATAAGCTTTCGGGAGTGCCTCGGCCGGTGACTTAAATCCGTGCCACGCCAGTCCGCTGTTACAGTCTGCCAGTCCCGAATACGCTGCCGCATAAGTGGGATCGCTGTCGATCGCCTGTTCGAAATATTGCTCCGCCTTCTGCATGCTCTCGCCGGTTCGCTTATTCCAGTAGTAGCGACCCTTCAAGTACGCCTCGTATGCTTCCGGGCTTATTTCTCGGGAAGCAGCCAGACGCTTTTCCTGCCCGTCAGTGAGGGCGATGTGAATCTCGCTTGCGATGCTTTGCACAACGGAGTCCTGCACAGCGAGCAGATCTTTGAGTTCGCGGTCGTAACTCTCCGTCCACAGATCCGTCTGATCTTGTGCCCGGATGAGTTGGACGGTGATGCGTACACGGTCCGACGAGCGGCGAACGCTGCCTTGGACGAGATAATCCGCCTTCAGTTCTTCACCAATCTCCTTTGCAGCCAGATTGCTACCTTTGTACTTCGCAACCGAACTGCGGGCTACTACGGTGAGTCGATCCCGATTCAACTTTCCGACCTGGGCGATCATTTCTTCAGTCAGGCCGTCACTGAAAAACTCCTGATCGGGATCGTGACTCAAGTTCTCGAACGGCAGGACAGCGAGGACTATCTTGTCTTGGGAATGTGTGGGCGGGTTCGACACTCGTCGCCAGTTCCGAACCACCAGGAATGACAGAAGGCACACGGCCGAGAGCGAAGCCACGGCTCCAACAAAAAGCCACCTCTAGGCGTTCCGATTCCCCGGTCCATGAGCGGTTCCGCCATCCCTTGCCGTCTCTGCCGTACGATCCTGGTCTGGTTCCACCAAACGCAGTCTTCGGGCTTGCATCCAGTCATCGAGTTCCGACACGAAATCCCGGTCGCTGGTGGGGACAGCCAATGCTGCTGGCTCGGAAGCTACGATTGCTTCTTTGGGAGCAACGACCAGGGCGATGAAGCGATACCCCTGCCCGGTCACAGTCTGTATGAATCGCGGGGTCTCGGCGTCATCCTTCAGGACCTGACGAAGCTTGCGGATCGCGCCCCGGATACTGTTGTCAGTGTCGAGGAAAGCGCCCTCGCCCCACACCCGGGAAACGATCTGATCCCGGGTAACAATCTCGTCTCGATGTTCAAGCAGGAGGAGAAGGATCTCGAACGGGGTGCGCTCCAGCTTCAGCGCATGAATGCCACGGCGCAGCCTCCGGGGATGCAGATCAAGCTCGAAGCCTTCGCCGAACCTGATCGGTTGCTCTTCTCCTGCTGGCTCGGAAGCCATGGCACACCCTAAGTAAAGCGGAACGATCTTACACCACAGCGGCAACACTGCCATAAGTGCTAATCCCACTTGTATTTAGAGCGACACAAAACATAATGCCGCGACACACTCTCCGATATGGACAACCACGCCCGCGGCCGCAAACATGCCGTTCACCGCTGACCGGAAGGCGGTGAAGAATCAGGAGGCAGCGGCAATGAAAAAGATAAATGGCCACACCAAGAAACGGGCTCTGGCGCTGTGCATGTTGATGGCAACTCTATTCGGGTCTGCCGTCGCAAAAGCCGATGTCGTATTGGACTGGAATGCGATCGCGGTAAACACGGCGGTTGCGAACAAACAAAATCCGTTCGCCCAGGCACGATCCGCAGCGATCGTACAACTCGCAGTTTTCGAAGCGGTGAACGCCATCACTGGCAAGTATCATCCCTATCTCGGAACGATGGTTGCGCCACCGGGTGCATCTCCTGACGCAGCCGCCATCCAGGCTGCATATCGCGTGCTTTACACTTATTTCCCAGCCAGCGCCTCGACGCTTGATGCAGAGCTCGCGAACTCGCTGGCCTCGATACCGGACGGCCAAGCGAAGACCGACGGCATCGCCACGGGGGAAGCCGCAGCTTCGGCCATGATCGCTCTGCGTGCAAACGACGGATCGTCCCCCCCGCAAACCAAGGTACCTGGGCCTCCGGCTCCGGGAGAATGGCAGGCGACACCGAGTTGCCCGATCGTAAATGGAATCGCGGTCGGAATCGCGTTTCAATGGCAGAACGTAACTCCGTTCGGCATCCCTCGTGCTAGTGAATTTCTCCTCGATCCGCCGCCAGCGCTCGCGAGTCGCGAATACGCGAAGGCCTATAACGAGGTGATGACGGTGGGAAGCCTCGGCAGTACAGAGCGACCACAAGATCGCGCCAATGTCGCGCTTTTCTATGCGGCGTCTTCGCCAACTCAGGTCTTCAATCAGGCCGTCCGGCAGGTGGCGCAGGAACAGTGGTATTCAATATCCGAAAATGCGCGGACTCTGGCCGTAATGAACATGGCGGTGAGCGACAGTTTGGTCGCGTCGTTCTTCAACAAGTATCACTACAATTTCTGGCGGCCCGAAACAGCGATTCATGCAGGCGACACTGACGGAAATCCGAGAACCGAACCTGATCCCAGCTTTGCCCCCTTTGTCACGACTCCGTGTTTCCCGAGTTATCCCTCCAATCACGGCAGTGCAGCTAATGGCGCCGCGGAGATTCTGAAACGCATATATGGTGAAGGAGGGCATTTCATTACGCTGTCCAATCCCGCCGTGCCCGACATCGTGTTGCAATACACGACGTTCAAGCAAATTACAGACGACATCTCCGACGCACGTGTTTACGGTGGGATACATTTTCGAACCGATCAGGTCGCAGGCGAGCGCTTGGGAAAGGCTATAGGCAAGGCCGTGTACAAGAATAACTTACGTCGCATGCACGATGACGACTGAGCGCTCAGTTAGAAAGCGACTCGCCATTCTTCGTCCTGCGGTCCGGTGATTGTGTGGCTGTGGTGCACGAATGGCGAGCCCCGCGGGGGCGTTACCACCAAGACCGCCGTTCACTCGGTCGCCGATCTACACCTTCGTCGGGATTCTGGGCGGATGACGGGCAAACCGGAAGCAACTGTTGTAACCAGGCGCTAGCAAAGCTTGCGCCGTCTATTCATCAAGATCCGATCTCCAGCGACTTCAGGCGCGGAGCTTTGCCGTTAAGATCTGCCGATTGTAGACACGAAATATATCCGCGCCGTGTATCATCCCCCCAATGTCGAAGCGGGCTAAATTCGCGCTTTGGGCCCTTCTGATCACGACCGCCCTACTTTGTGCGCGTCACGCCCATGCCCACCACTCCTTCGCGGGCACCTATTCTTCCGAAACAGTGACTGTCAAAGGCACGGTCGTCGAATTCCTCTTCCGCAATCCTCACTCCGCGATTCTTTTGGAAACTCCGGATAAGAAGAACAAGACCATCACTTGGGCCGCGGAGTGGGGCACCGCCGGCCAACTCAGCCGTCAGGGAATTGAAAAGGACACGTTGCAGCCGGGCGACCGCGTGATCATCAGCGGCAATCCCAGTCGCAACACGGCCGACCACCGCCTGCGCATCGGTGCAGTCACACGCCCCTCTGATGGATGGAACTGGAAGAGCGCCTACTGATACGCCCACCATGCGCGCGGCATTCATTAGCTCAGTGCGTAGGCAGTGGCTACAAGCGCAGATTTTTGAGCAAGCCTGGGGTGGTCGACAGCCACCCTCGCTTATCAATGTGGCCACTTCGCTTTCCACTCATCGGCCAGACGCTTCGCCTCAGCCAATTGTGCGGGGGGCATCCGCGCGCCCAGTGCATCGCGCGCCGCAGCATATTTGTCGTGGACCGATCCATGCGTGCGGTACACGGCGATATCCATCCACTCGTACGCCGCCACCGGATCCACGGGCACGCCCGCTCCGCTCGAATACGCCCGGCTCAATTCGTATTGCGCGCTAGCGAGTCCCAAGTCCGCCGCCGTCCGATACCAGTGCGCCGCCTCTGCTGGATCACGCGGCACACCATGCCCACCCGCATACAGTCGCCCGAGACTAAGTTGCGCAATGTGCATTCCCTGATCCGCTGCCTTGCGATACCAGCGCGCCGCTTCGGCATAGTCCTGCCCCACGCCTTGCGCTTTCTCGTACATCACGCCCAGGTCGAAGGCCGCGTCGCCATTCCCCTCCTCGGCCGCCTTGCGATACCACTTCGCTGCCTCCGCGTGGTCAACCGGAAATCCCTGGCCGCTGTCGAAGAGCCATCCCAGGTTCAGAGCAGCTTCCGCGTGCCCTTGCTCGGCAGCTTTCCGGTACCAGCGCGCTGCTTCTTGATGATCAATCGGAACTCCTCCGCCGTAGTCGTAGAGAAATCCAAGGTCATTTTCGGCCTCGGCATTCCCCTGCGCGGCGGCCAGCCGAAACCAGCGCAGCGCCTCGCCCAGATCCTGCCGCACGCCGTCACCATTGCGGTACAGGATGCCTAACGCTGTCTGCGCCTCCGCACTGCCACTCTCAGCGCGTTTCCTTAATGCGTCCGGCGACTGCTGCGCCTGCGCCGCGCACCCGAGAAAGACGAGAGTCAGCAGGAGCGAATGCAGCTTCGCAGTTTTCTCCATCCATATGCCCCTTGAGCTAAGCCGGAAATTTTCCTCGATTGGTGACGCCGATGCAAATGCCCTATGTTATCCGGCAACGGGTTCGACTTCGCCAGAAGGCGCGGGGACGGTCCTCCAATTCTTTGCATTTCGCAGACCAGCGGTTCCACGACACAAGCCCATAGAAGACACCGAACCGCAGATTCGCTGAGTAACGCAAGCCCCGAGAAGCACAAGGCACTTCTTCCCGGCCTTCGCGTTTTCTTAGCGACCTTTGCGATTAAAGACTTTTTGCTCTGTAGAACTACCTCACAGCAAGTCCGGCACACTAGTATTCACGTTCACGATGTATAAGGAATCGGAGCAGGAACTGGAGTCAGCTCTCCGCATGAGTCGCGCGATCCGGAAATCGCCGATTCGTACCACCGTGCGTTTGCGCGCGGCGGCAGAAAAGCTGCCGTACTCGTTGGAGTAAACGAGCTAAAAGCCCAAGCCCGCAAGAAATATCTTTCGCCCTGGGAGATGGCCGTTGAATCTGCACTACTTGGAGATGACGGCAAAGAAGAAACCCTGAAATTCCTTGAAGCCGCCTATCAGAAGCGCTCTCCGGGGATCGTGTTCCTGCAGAACGAGCCAGTCTTCGACTTTCTCCATCCCGATCCCCGCTACCGCGTCCTCATAAAAAAGATCGGCCTCCCGCCCGCCTAAGGCGTGCCCTGCGACTTGTTGATGAAGATGCGATAGGGAGCTTTGCTTCTCTCTCCACCCGTGCTTCTTATTGTCGGGTGGGTTGGAGAGCGATGCAGCTGTGACTCCCAACACCCAAGACCTAACACCCAACACCTGCTCTCACGGCTTCTCCCGATTCATCTCCGGCTGCGCATCAAATCTCCACCCCAAACTCATGTACCACTGCTTGTAACTCAACTGATCCCCGTGAACATACGTGTATCCGCTCTGGAAGAACGACTTCCCCCACAAATTCACATCGAATGACGAATCTATAAAATTAGACATCTGATTCTTCGAGTACGGAGACACCAGCATCTGGTTTCCGAACTGCATATCCCACATCATGCGGTCGCCCAAGTGCCGCGAGAGCGTCAGCAACTTGTAATCGCCGCTGCCAAATGAACTGTCGAACTTCGAGTACCGCATGTCGGCCCGCAGTCCGGTGTGCCCGATCTCATCCAACGTAACTCCATACATCTGATTCAACGTCTTGCGCTCGTCGCCCGTCCGGTCGCTGCGCCCCAGAGTCGTATACAGCCAGACGTGCTTCACCGGCTGCACCCGCACGCCGAAGCTCACGCCCTGGTACAGGAGCTTGTCGACCAGCCCGGTTCCGATCAATGCCGTCGAGGCCGTCGGCACATCGCGAAAATAGTTGTGATAGAAATCGAAGCCCACTCGCTTCACCGGTTGATAATGAACCGTTAGGTAACTGCGGCTGATGCCTGCTCCCGGCGTGATTCCGTTCGTCGTCAACCCTTGCGGGGAATCAGCAATCAGATCGTGATACACCGAAAACGTATTCTTGTAATACACACCGTTCTCAAAAAAGATGAACGGACGGTCCAGCCGCCACTTGATCGAAGTGAGCGCGATGCCCGCCGTGCTCGTGTAATGAATCGAACCGCCGGCATCGCCTTCAAAATTCACAAAGCTGCCGGCGGTCCGCTGGTTCGGGCTGTAGCGAAACGAGGCGAGGTCCGGGTTCGAGCCCGCAAACGCGCCCACGATAATTCCCGGATGAACCTTTCGCCCGACATATCCGCCATCGAGCACATCGAGGCTGTTCGCCCACGGGAGCCACAATCTGCCGAAGCCCGCCACCCACTTCGAATCCGGATTGTCGTAGTACAACTGCATGGTGTACGTCTTGTTCAGGGCGCTCTGCAGCGTGGCTTCGTCGGTGCGCGACTGCTTCGTGATTCTTCCGCGCCAGTAGCCTTGCAGGTTCCAGTGCGTGCCGCCAATATTCGTGATGTCGCTGCGCGCCACCAGTCCGACCGCTGAGCTGTTGCCCGCCGTGCCGCTGATCCCGCTGTAGTCGAATCCGATTCGCCCCCGGGCTCTCTGCTCCGGGCGCGGCTCCACGTGCGGAGCGCGCGCCACAAATCCCTCTCCCTGTTCGACCGAGATCCAATCCCCCGATACCGGTCCCTTTCTTCCCGAGGAGCGATGTTCCAACAGCGCCGCCGTCTCCGACACCGACAGATACGCCCAATCTCCCGGCTTCAGCACGCGCTTCGCATCGTGCACTTCCGTCACGGCCGACGTCTCGGCCACCGACAGAACCTGCAACTCCGCCACTTCTCCGGTCGCTTCCCCCGCCGTGATCATGCGGCCGCCCTTCTTCGATTCAGGCACAATCAGAATCATGCCTTCTTCCAGCCCCGCCGCCCGGCCCCCAGTCAGGTACGCGACGCCCTCCGCTACATACTTCACCTTGAATCCCATCTGCACATGCTTCACCGCCGTGCGGGTCACGGCCGGCACAGTCGTCAGCGATCCTGCCATCGCCGTACCGATCAGTCCCCCCGGAATCGTCGCCGGATCCTCCCCCGGCACAGGCGGCAGGACGGTGAGTGCAATCGTGTTCCCGTCGGTCGACAGACCATAGGGATGCGCGCAGTCCAGATCCACCACCAGCCGCGTGATCATCGGACTCGAGCTGGTCAGCCCGATCCGCAGATCTTTCACGCCCTGTTGGTTCACCGGAATGTGTTGCTGTCGTGAATTCGCGTTCGTGTTGGGAAGCTCGAGCACCAGCCGGTCCGGATTGTTCGCGATCAACACCCGCGGACTCACCGTCCCGCTAAGCTGCACCTCGATCTTCAACTTGTCGCCATTGGGCACCACGCGCACCTTCTCAATCGATGCCGAAGGCGCGTGCGATCCCAAATCTTTGGCCGTGCCCGGCGTCACCATCATGAGAAACGGCAACACGTACGCCAATGCCAGGGGGAGTTGTTTCCATCTGTTCATGAATCTCTCTCGCATGCCCAACGGATGAGCCCATCCTTCCCGCGCACGTTGCGGGAGCATGGGATTTCCTAGGGTCGTTTTTTCTCAAAATCTGCGGGACCTTTAGCAAGCACCCCTGCAGTCCAATCAAAATTCTCTGTGCCTCTGTGCCTTCTGTGGTGAAAGCTTTTCTCTGCGAACTCTGCGTTTCAAGATTCTTCTCGAGACGCGGCACCAACCTAAAAGGCCTTCCCACCCTTATTTCTCTTCAGCATCATCGGAGAAATCGTAGTCATCCAGTTATCCATCAAGCTGTGGCACTCCAAGCACTGCGTCGAAAATCCCTGCGCAATGTGATTCGGATTCTTCGCCTTCTTGAAATCGTCCATGTGACAGCTCGAGCATTCGGTCGAGAGTCCCTGCCGGTTGGACGGGCCCACCGTCCCGACCTTGTGGCACGAATAGCAATCCACCATGGCGTGCGCCCCGATCAGCGGGAAGCGATCCTGATGTTCATTGATGTTGTGGATGGATACTTGCCACCCGGTGTCGCGGTGGCACGCGTCGCACTGCGCGGTGTTCCTGCGCCTATGGATATCCGCGTGGCAGTCCTGGCACTGGTTGTGCGCCTTGGAGAAGACCAGGTCGGTATGACAATCCGCGCAGCCGACTTTCGAGTGCAGTCCGCGCAGCGGAAAGCCTGTCTTGCTGTGATTAAACTCGGGAACCGCTCGAATCGGCGTCCATCCCTGCGGCGTGTGGCAATTCTCGCAAGGGATATCCAGCTTTCCGTGTGGGCTGTGGGTCTTCTCTTGCGGCCCGGGCTTTCCGCCATCGAACGCGAACACTCCCAGATGGAGAATCACCACCAGCGCCGTGAATAGGACTCGTCGCAACAAAACTCAATCCCCGGGTTCGGAATAGACCGCGCCTGCTGCGCAAGAGAAATCCCCCTTTCTACCAGCGCTTCAGCACACCAGCTTTGTAAGCTCGCAATTTCCGCGATCGATATACAGGCATTCCATCAGGGAAAGCAGTCTTGAAACAGGTCTGGAAAGTACGGTCCCACCGGTACAGTATCAGTAGGGCAGTCGTCCGTCCGACAAATTCCAACTCAAAAGCGGTTACCGCAAATCGCTCATGTAGCGCGGGCGCCCCCGCCCGCGGCCGTTGTAGTTGTTGCTCCGCCGGGTGCCCCCCTTTCTAAACGTCGCGTCTTCGCGACGTTTAGGGAGGGATTTCTCGCCATAACTCGGCAAAACCTACTTAGCACTCCCCACCAACTTCTCCACGTCCGCCATCTCGTTCACCACACCAGAAGACAAATTCTCTGGACCCGCATCAGTAACTAGTATGGTGTCCTCCACTCGGAAGTGCATCTTCTTCTCCGGAAATTCCACGATCGGCTCCACCGTCACCACTTGCCCCGCTTTGATCGGACCCCGCGCCATCAACACGTCGTGCGTAGCAAGCCCGACAAAGTGTCCCGGAAATCCCATCCACTGCTTCTCGATCCCGGCCTTCGCAAACACCGCCTTCCCCGCGTCTGCAGCTTGCTCGTAGGTGTTCCCCGGCTTCAGCATGGCGATCACGGCCTTCTGACACTCCAGATCGACCGCATACCACTTCGCTTGCTCCTCGGTAAATTTCCCGCTCACGTTGAACGTCCGAGTAATGTCCATCGCCATGTGATCAAGGTCGGCCGCAAAATCGAACACCACCAAGTCATTCGCCTGAATCTGCCGCCGGTCGCTGAAGTAATGCCACGTATTGATGTTCTCCCCCGTCCCCACAATCGCCGGATACGCCCACCCCGAGGCCCCGCCATTCCGAAACACAAAATCCGCCTGCGCTTCAATCTGGTACTCGTACATCCCCGCCTTCGCGTGCGCGATCCCCTGCTTGATCCCCTCCGCGCTCAGTGCTCCATTTTTCCGCAGCACCGCAACTTCCTGCGGCGTCTTGATATTCCGCATTGCATCGATAAACGGAGTCACATCTTTCAAATGCGCCCCCGGATACCGCTCCGCCAATTTCTTGATCGCCGCCCGGTCTCCGGGTAACGGATCGCCATAAGGATGCGTGTACTCCTCCGCGTAATCTCCCCCAGTCTCCGGACGCGCTCCATCCGCCTTATCGGCAAACGTGAGCCGCGCCCACAATTCGGGAGACTCACTCCGCATCAACCCATACGCCAGCCCGCGATCGAGCACATCGAGCGGCAGCACGGTCTCGAACCCTAGCTTCTTGCGCTCGTCTTCCGCAAGCGACAGCAAATTCGCTCCATACACCTGCTTGGTGCGTGGCGCCTGCTGCGGCTCGAAAATCATGACGCTGCCCTTGGCACAATCCATCACCATCACCGCCCCCGGATCCGACAAGCCGGTGTAATAGAAGAAGTCATTGTCCTCGCGATAGTGCACAGCCTCGGGCAAAGTCTTCCGAGCAAACAAAATCAGATACCCAGTCTTCAACTGCTTGGCCAACTCACTCCGCCGCCGCGCAAACTCCTGCGGCCCGCCGAGTTCATTCACCGCCGCCGAATCCGTGTACTGCGCAAATAGAGGAAGCGCGAAAGCTACGACCACGCACAACACAGCTACCCGCAGAATCAAAGATCGGAATGTCATGGTTTTCTCCGCGAAGGAAAAATAGATTCAGGGACCGAATATTCTAGGAGCACTGGAGGAAGAGGGCAATCGAGATCCCTACGCACGCTTGGTCTGCAACCGGGCCTCGTCCAGATCAAGCTCGCGCTCCAACTCTCGCAGCAACTCGTCACTGATTTGCCCTTGATTCCGAAGCTGAACCGCAGTCCGTCGTTGCACACGCAGCGCTTCCCACGACTCATCAATGAAGCGCTTGTAGAAATTCCGGGAGCCCCGAACGTCGGCTCTCTCATTCCCGTCAAGCACCTCCAGACGGTGCTGATAGTGCTGCACCAGGTCGGCATAGATCTCGGCAGTGTCTGCGCCGCCACCATCTCTTGCCTTTTCCAAATACGCCAGCGCCGCTTCCAGGATCGCGCGTCGTGCCTCTCGTTCCTCCGGGTGCGCTTCAGTAGCACCCGCCAAACCCAGCGCCCGGATCAGCGGAGGCAGCGTGAGCCCCTGCAAAACCAGCGTCACCAGAATCACGCTGAACGCGAGAAAGATGATCATGTTCCGTTGGGCGAACGGGCTCCCATTGGCGAGTGTCTGCGGCAGGGCGATGGCCGCCGCCAGTGAGATCACGCCCCGCATCCCGGTCCAGCCGACCACAAAAACCTGCCGCGCCCCGGGCGTCCTCTCCTTTTGATGAAAGGCACTTCTGCGAACGAAATATGCGAGGTGCGCCCCGGGAAAAGTCCAGATCAGGCGGAGCAAAATCAGAAGCACGCTGAAGGTCGCCCCATATCCAATCAATGCCCGCAGGCTATGATCCCGAATCTCTCCCAACACGTAAGGAAGTTGCAGCCCAATGAGCACAAACACCAGTCCGTTCAGGATGAAGGTCAGCGAATCCCATACCGCCCAGGCTTGCAGGCGCACGTTCGCGGAAAAAAAGTGCGAGCTCTTGCGGCTGAGATAAAGCCCGCACGCCACAACAGCCAGTACCCCCGACGCGCGAACCGAGTCGGCGGCCAGATACGCAACATACGGGGTCAGAATGCTGAGAGCAATTTCGATCGGTGCATCGTCGATGCGGTGCTCAATCTTATGTACGACTTCTCCGATAATCAGGCCAATCCCAATACCAGCCGCCGTCAGATAAAGAAGACGCATCACGCCCATGCCGAACGTGGGAGTGCGTCCTCCTACCAGCAGCGCAATTCCAAATTCCAGCGCCAGCAACGCGCTGGCATCATTGATCAGGCTTTCGCCCTCGAGAATATCGACAATCCGTTTGGGTAGCCCAATGCGCTTTGCAATTGCGCTGGCTGCGATCGCGTCCGTAGGCGCGACCACGGCGCCCAGCACAAGCCCCACCCGCCAATCAAAGCCGGGAAGCAGCCACTGTCCCGCCTCAGTCACGCATACGACCGTGAACGTCACCAGCCCGAATGCCAGCAGAAGAATACTGACGATGTTGTAGGAGAATTCCCGCCACGACGTGAGCCATGCCGCGCTGTAAAGAAGTGGCGGCAGGATAACAAAGAAAATCACGTCCGGGTTGAGAGAGATCTTCGGGATCCCCGGAATAAAACTGAGCAGCAACCCGCCCACCACCATCACGATCGGATACGGGGTTGCCAGCTTCCGCGCCAGCGCGCCGAACAGGACAACAAAAAGAAGGAGCAACAGAAACACCAACTCGACCGTATGGATCTCGCTTTGCATGGGGTGCCCCGTCTAAAAATACCGCAATTCGATGCATGCCGGGCGTCCACCTTTTACGTCCCGCTCGAGGATTTTGCGATGTTGCCGTCGTGCCCCATCCTTCCCGCGCTCCTGCGGGAGGGTGGGAATTCTTTCCTCCACCCTGCCTGCGATAAAACCGATGAACGAGCCGGAATTTCGTGCATCCGACAACCACACCACGTCCACTTGCTCCCACTCCCGCCCCCAGCTAGCCTACTTACGTGCCAAAAGAATCCCCCGCCGAACTCCTCACCATCGACGGACGCGAAGTCCGCATCACGAATCCCGACAAGCCCTATTTCACGCGCGACATCAAGCTCTCGAAACTCGACCTCGTCCGCTACTACCTTTCCGTCGCCCCCGGAGCCCTCGCCGGAATTCAGGATCGCCCCATCGTCCTGAAGCGCTTCGTCAACGGAGCCGAAGGCGAGGCCTTCTATCAGAAGCGCGCCCCTGCGGATCATCCAGACTGGCTTCGCACCATCACGCTCTCATTCCCCTCTGGCCGCACCGCCGAGGAACTTGTCATCGACGACACCCCCGGCCTCGCCTGGATCGTCAACCTGGGCTGCATCGAACTCCATCCGCACCCCGTGCGCTCCGCCGATCTCAATCACCCCGACGAGTTGCGCATCGATCTCGACCCCGGCCCCGGCGTCAGCTGGTCCGACGTTCGCACCGTCGCCCTCGAAGTGAAATCCTTCCTCGAAGAAATGTCCCTTCGCGGATGGCCCAAGACCAGCGGCTCCCGCGGCATGCACGTGAACGTACGCATCCAGCCGCGCTGGACTTTTACCGAAGTTCGCCGCGCCGCGCTAGCCCTCTCGCGCGCCATCGAAAAGCGCGTCCCCGCACTCGCCAGTTCCAAATGGTGGAAAGAAGAACGCCACGGCGTCTTCCTCGACTACAACCAGAACGCGAAAGATCGCACCACTTGCTCCGCCTATTCCGTGCGTCCGCTTCCCGACGCGCGCGTCTCCACCCCGCTCGACTGGCACGAGGTCCCCGACTGCGATCCCGCCGACTTCAGCGTGCTCACCGTTCCCAAGCGCTTTGCCGACCATGGCGACCCGCACGCCGACATGAACGCCGACCCCGGCTCTTTGGAAAAATTGCTGGAACTCGCCGCCCACGACGAAGCTGCTGGACTAGGCGACGCCCCCTGGCCTCCGCACTTTCGCAAGATGGAAGGCGAAGCGCCAAGAGTCGCCCCTTCGCGAGCAAAGCCCGCGACCAAAAAAGCGCAGACAAAGAAGAAGCCCCGCGAGAAGATGCCGTTGATAGTGGTCGCCAACTCTCCCGACAAGCAAGCAGCCCTGGCAGGCCTGGAGCGATGGAAATCGAAACACGCCGACGTCGCAAAACTTCTCGCCGTCGACGACGTCCTGGTCGACTCAATGCGCGGCCGCTCCTCCACCTGGACGCGTATCCGAGTGAATCTGCGCCACGTCCCCGAAGACCTAAGACCGAAGGAAGAAACTCCCGACCCCGACGACGACCCCACCCGCGAATGGCGCGATCTGCGCGCTGCAAGAAAGAAATTGTAAGCATTGGCGAGTCGTAAAAACGAGTTTCAAGAATTAAAGGGAAGGGCTAGAAGGGAAGGGCTAGAGGGACGGATTTAAGGGAAGGGCACGACTTCAGTCGTGCCAAACTGAGACAAACGGAGTGCGGCTTCAGCCGCTGAGGTTCGCTCGTAACTACGAAAAAACTTTTCATCAAGCGCGGGTGCCCCATCCTAAATGTCGCGCGCCCTTCGCGACGTTTAGGATGGGATTCCACGACTTTCAATATCTTGGGCTTTTCACAACAATGCCGACTTATTCCAGAACCGCAAATACGACCAACCACCCGCACCCAAATACCATCGAAATTCGAACAGCAATCATCACAATAAACATACCCCGGCAAAACATTTGCGCCGCGGTGTGAAAGGAATAGAAATGGCCAAACAAGTGGCGAAGAATACGATCTGTCTCTGGTATGACAACGACGCCGAGGCTGCGGCCCGCTTCTACGCCGCAAGCTTCCCCGACAGCAGCGTGGTAGCGGTACACCGCGCCCCTTCCGACTATCCCGGCGGCAAAAAGGGAGACGTGCTGACCGTCGACTTCACCGTCGTGGGCATTCCTTGCCTCGGTCTCAATGGCGGTCCAACTTTTAAGCACAACGAGGCCTTCTCGTTCCAGATTGCGACCGACAATCAGGAAGAAACGGACCGCTACTGGAACGCAATCATCGGCAACGGCGGGCAGGAAAGCCAGTGCGGATGGTGCAAAGACAAATGGGGCCTCTCGTGGCAGATCACGCCACGGGCTTTGACCGAAGCTCTGGCGACCGGTGGCGACGTGGCCAAACGCGCTTTCGAGGCAATGATGGCAATGAAGAAAATCGACGTGGCAGCCATCGACGCAGCGAAGCGAGGCTAACCGCGGCTCGGACGTCGATGCCCCCATGCCGCGCGCGTGTCCCATCCAAATGCGAGGGTGCCCCATCCTAACGTCGCGCCTTTTGCGACGTTAGGGTGGGAAACCCTCTACCGTCGCACTGATTCGAGTCCATCGCGTAGCCCGTCGCCTCATGCCCCACTGTCGCAGGGACCAAAGCAGTTCGGGGAATCCCAAGACCCACCTGACTGGATAGAGTTCCATCGCGCACCGACCATACCATGACGAGCCTGACTGGCGAAAAGTACCGAGTAGCAAAATCATCCATCGATTTCCTCGTGGAGCACCAATCACAGTTCGCGTTAACCCTCAGAGACCCTCGGAGTCAATCGCAGAACCGTGAGCACATCGACGTTGCTCAGTTGGACTAACGTCGCGATTACACTAACTAACCGCCTGGACGGTCCGGCGGTGCGAAAAAAGGCTCCTTCATCAATCTCACCGTCCCCCAGCAAAAACCTCCATCAACTCCTGCGCCGGCACCACCTCCAGCTGAGCATACGTGCAATCACTAGGCTTCTTATCCGTCCGCCAGCGCCGGAACTGCGCCATATGTCGGAAGCGTGTCCCCTGCATGTGCTCGTAGGCCACCTCAACCACCAGCTCCGGACGCAACGGTTCCCACGACAAATCTTTCCCCTGACTCCAGCGGCTTTGCCCGCCCGGCATCCGATGCCCCGCGCCGTCCCCCGCTCCTGCCTCGGCCCAGCTTTTCCACGGATGGTTCTCCAATGCATTCTTCCGATACGGCGCAAGGAATTCCACCAGCTCTTTCCGTTTCGCGTTCGTGAAGCTGGCGCACACGCCCACATGCTGCAGCACGCCCGCGTCATCGAATAACCCAAGCAGCAGCGACCCGATCGCCTCTCCTTCACCTTTCTTATGCCAACGAAATCCGGCGACCACACAATCGCAGTCGCGCTCGTGTTTCACCTTCAACATCACGCGCTTGTCCGACTCGTAAGTCCCGGCCACCGGCTTGGCCATCACGCCGTCGAGCCCCGCACCCTCAAACCGCCGAAACCAATCCGAGGCAACACTCAACTCCCGAGTTGCCGGAGTCAGATGAAGCGGCGGCGCGGCCGATGAAAGCAGCGTCTCCAATTCCCGCCGCCGGCTCTCAAACGGAACCCCGCGCAGATCCCGATCGCCCGCACAAAGCAAATCGAAGAACACCACCGACGCGGGAATCTGCTGCGACAAAAGCTTCACGCGCGAAGCCGCCGGATGAATCCTCAGCTGCAAGGCCTCAAAGTCCAAACAGCCATCCTTGGCGATCACAATCTCTCCATCGAGCACGCACCGAGCCGGCAACTGCGCGCGCAGTGGGTCGATCAATTCCGGAAAGTACCGGTTCAGCGATTTCTCATCCCGGCTTTGCAGCAAAACTTCGTCTCCATCCCGAAAAATCAAAGCACGAAACCCATCCCACTTCGGCTCGAAGATCCAGTCGGCTCCTTCGGGCAATTCTTCAATGCGCTTCGAAAGCATCGGCAACACAGGCGGGTTCACAGGCAAATTCATATTCCAATGCTATACCGGCGCGGAGACTCCATAGCGTTGTGACCGCGCCCAATTTACCTGAAGACGCGCCCCAACTTACTTGGAGACGATGGGCGGCGGGCTCCCCGCCCGCCGGACGGGCGAAAGCCCGTCTCCACGCTCGACTCCAAAAACACTCGCGGGTGCCCGATCCTAGCGCGCCTTTTGCGCTAGGGTGGGATTCCACAACGCCATCCCTATTTGGATTCTTCCGTACGAAAGCCCGAGCGTAAAAAGAAAAAGCCCCACTCTCCCGAGCAGGGCTTCTACTTCCATCAGCGCAGTCATCGTCGACTAGCTGAAGTCCGACGACTGAAGACTGACGACCGCACTACTGCTTGTCGTAAACACCCTCAGTCTTAACCTTCTTCCCCGACGGATCCGTTCCACTGGCCTGCACGGTCCGCGTCTTTCCATCCGCAGAGACGGAAACCTTCCCTTCGATTGTGACCTTCCCGCCTTTCTTGGCGGTCAACTCCAGCGTGTGGTCGTCGATCTGTTTGTACGAGCGCACATCCGACGCGGTATCCCCCGTGACCGGATAGTCTTTCCCATCGAACTTACCCGTCCATTCGTTATGCGCGGGCTTGCCTTGCCCATCGACTCCGTCCACGGTAACTTTCACACTGTCGCCAGCCGCCTCGTACACCACGGTGGTGTTCTTGGGGGCGCCGGCGGGAATTTTCGACTTCGCTTCATTCAGCTTCCAGGTCCCCATCTGCGGGCTTTGTGCAAACGACATCGTCACGCAGACCAGGAACGCCAGCACTGCCATCAAAACCGTTCTTGTTTTCATAATTTTTCTCCTAAGTGGGGAACACATAACACACTGCACAAACTGTTTGGGAGGCGCGCGCATTCTAGCCTTCCCAGAGTCTTTCGGCAACTCGATCAACAGCGCGGGTGCCCCATCCTAAACGTCGCGCTCTTTGCAACGTTTAGGGTGGGATTCCACGAATTCATCCCTCATGGGATTTCCAACGAACCCGTCACCCTGACGACGATTCCCTATTCGATCGGCAACTGCGCGTTCGCCACCACCTGCCACTTGCCACCATTCTTCTGGAACACATGGAGGCTGCGGTGCGACTCGGTGACTTCCTTGCCGTCCTTCATGCCCTTGGTGGTCCCGCGATGCGTCATCACCACCACGTCGGAGCTCGCCATTTCGAACTTGTATTCATCGGGCGTGTACGTAGCATTTGTCACACCGGCAGCAGCGGTGGAGTTCGCCGCGACCAATTCCTTCTTGTCTTGCGCTTCACCCTTGGGCCCGATGGCCAGCACATGGTCACCAATAATCTTGTCGAGCTTGGTGGTATCGCCAGCCGTCTGGCCCCACTCTTTGTCGATCGCAATCAGAGCCTGTTGCACATCGTTTGGGACTTCTTTAGCCTGGCTGCCGATCACCAGGACCATCGGTACACACAACAACGCAATCGCGAGAATTCGCTTCATTCGGGGAGCTCCTTTTTACTTAAGTGATTGTTTCAGCGAGCGTCGTGCGTCCTGGGAAGACGTCGTGGATATTCAGAACCGCTCACTGATTGGGATTTATCTTCTCGCTAAGCATACACGAGAAAGCCCGGAAAGACTTAAAAGACGCGGCAGGCGAGTGCGAGGCGCGGGATGGGATGTGGGCGCGGATGGGAGTTCACGGCCGGATTCCTTTCCTAGCGCGCCGGGTGCCCCATCCTAAACGTCGCGCGTTTTGCGACGTTTAGGCTGGGATTCCACAACTCCACCCCTCTTTGGATCTTCGAATTAGCTCGCCCGCCAACGACTGAGGGATCCTGCTGAAGGCTAGCGACTGACGACTAGCGACTAGTTCGCAATCGAATGTTTTCCGAGCCGCACGGCCAGCCAGATGGCGAATACCACATCAGAGGCCAGGCAAAAACCCGGCCACCAGCGCGGCACACCCGGGTTGTCGATGAAGGAGTGATGAAAAAAGTCGAACACTCCGTGACCGGCCAGGGCCACGGGGACAATCCAGAAACTTCTCTTAAACCCGAGCACGGCAGCGATCAAGAACACGCTGGCGACCACAATCTCAATCATCAGCGTACGTGCGGAAGCGCCCTCCGCTGCGAACAAAACATAATAGGAGGCAATCACGATCAGCACGGTGGGATAAAAAACACGCCCGCGGTCCAACCCGACAACCATAGCGAATCCCGCCACCGCCAACGTAAGTATCACGCCAATCAGATATTCCATCTCACCGCGCCGCCGGTGTGTCCCATCCAAAGACCGCCGGGTGCCCCATCCTGGCGGCGCTCTTTGCGCTCCACGACTCTATCCCTCTAAGGATTTTCCAAATGAACTAGTCTGCGCCAACCACGCCCCGCTGACGACTGAAGACTAGCGACTGCCGACTAGTTCTTCCCCTTCAACATTCCGAGCACCCGATCAAAATCTTCGAGCGTCGCGTACTCTAGCGTGATCTTTCCTTTCCCCTTGTGATCCCGGATCCGCACCTTCACGGCCAGAATCCGCTCCAGATCACGCTGCGCCGCGCGCACATTCGGATCCACCCAGCGCGCTCCGCCTCCACCGCCCTTCGTCTCTTTCTTCCGCGCTCCGAACATGCTCGGATCGAACAGCACAAATTTTTCGAGCTTATCGACCGACCAGTCCTCAGCCACCGCCCGCCGCGCCACTTTCAGTAACACATCCGGATCTTCCAGGTTCAGCAGCACGCGAGCATGGCTGTATTCCAGTTCGCCGTCGTTCAGAAACACCTGCACTTCGTGCGGCAGCTTCGCCAGCCGCATGTAGTTCGACACCGTTTCGCGCGCAATGCCCACGCGCTGCCCAATCTGCTCCTGCGTCATGCCAAAGTCCTGACTCAGCATGATGTAGGCGCGCGCCAGGTCAATGCAGTTCAGGTCGCGCCGCTGCAGGTTCTCGATGACCGTCATCTCGGCGGCCTGTTGTTCCGACACCACACGCACGATGGCCGGGATCGTCGTCTTGCCCGCCAGCGTAGAGGCGCGCAGGCGCCGCTCGCCCGTGATCAGGAAGTAGCGTCCGTTTTTCCCCGGACGCACCGTCACCGGCTGCAGTACGCCCTGCTCGCGGATCGAGTCAGACAGTTCTTCCAGAGAAGCGACTTCAAATCGAGTCCAGCTGCGTGTCTGGTGAGGATTGACGTCGATCGATGTAATCAAAAGATCGAGCACTTCGTGGCCATCGAGCTTGCGAGCAGCCTGCGCCTGCAACTCAGCGATCACGCCCGGCACCGGAGCGCCAGAAGAAACGCCCGCGTCCGCGGAAACCGCAGCCGCCGCGGCGCCGGCTCCTCCACTCGCGAGTCCAGAGCCCGGAGAGCCCGACGCACCCGACCCCAAGCCGCCGCCAGCCCGCGGTCCAGGCAAAAGCGACTCCAACCCGCGCCCCAAAGCCCGCCGCTTATCATGGGCAAGCAAAGGCCGCGCCGCCTCGCTACCGTGGGTCACAGTTTGTTTAGAAGAATCAGGTTGCGAGCCGCCGCCCGGCTGCGCCATCTTGTCCGTCGCGATTGTCATTCGATCTCATTCCTCCCCGGAATGAAACTTCTTCGAGAACCTTCAGTAAACATTCGAAATCATTCCGCTACAGAATCTGAGCCACAAACCGCACCGAGGGTGCCCCACCCTAGCGCGCTTTTGCGCTAGGGTGGGATTCCAAATCAGCCGCGATCCAGTCCTTGCGCTCAATCTTCAGCACGGACAGTCCGCAATTCTAATATCGATGATGATCAATATAGACATTTGTCAATCTAAGCAGTTTTTCCCATGTCATCTACCGAAGCTTCCTCCGCGCCTTCCTCGGCAGGAGTCTCCTGGTTCTCGACGCCGGCCGCCACCTCGACCGCAACTTGTTCTGTAGCTGCTTCCGCCACGCCCTGCGGAGCGTCCGCCGTCGCCTGCGCCTCAGCCGCATCGTTCTGCACGGCGATCGGTTCAACGCTCTCCACCGGCACCTCCAGAACCTCCGCCGTCGCTCTCTCTGCCTGAACCTCCGCAACTTCCGCCGGCGCACTCTCTGCCTGGGCGAAGTAATGCGCGATGATCTCCTTCGCCAGCCGTATATAACTCTCGGCCCCGCGCGATCGCACATCATAAAGAAGAGCAGGCTTCCCGTGACTGGGCGCCTCGGCCAGCCGGATGTTGCGCGGGATCGAAGTCGCGCACAATTTGTCCCCAAAGTATTTTCGAAGCTCCGCCATCACCTGCTTCGCCAAGCTTGTCCGATCGTCAAGCATCGTCAGCACGACCCCTTCAATCGACAGCTCCGGATTCAACCCAGCGCGGATCCGCTCGACAGTGTCCAGCAGCTCGCTGATGCCCTCGAGAGCAAAGTATTCCGCCTGCATCGGAATCAGAACCGAGTCAGCCGCCACCAGTGAATTCAGGGTGAGCAAGTCAAGCGCAGGAGGACAATCAAGAACAACAAACTGAAAGCGATCACGCAAAGGCGCGATCGCATCGCGCAAGCGATACTCGCGTCGCTCTCCCTCAACCAGTTCGAGGTTCGCGCCAATCAGATTCTTATGCGCAGGAATGATCCATAGCTGTTCAAGTTCAGTGGGCTGCACAGCTTCCTCGGCTGAGGCAGCTCCCATAAGAAGATGATACGTGCTGATCCGTTCGGGATCTTTGACGAGGCCCAGCCCGCTGGAGGCATTTGATTGCGGGTCGCAATCAATGAGGAGAGTGTTGACCTCAGCCGCTGCGAACGATGCGGCCAGGTTGATTGCGGTCGTGGTCTTGCCCACGCCGCCCTTCTGGTTGGCAACCGCGATTACACGTCCCATTAGATTTTTGGAGAAGCCTGAGAGCTAGTCGCAGAGTATGTCGAAGCGACCTGTGATTGCAACGACGGAATTCGGTGCAAGATACATGGCGGAGCGGACGCTTGAATCAAAACCGATTGCCCACGATTTCAACCCACATTTCAACAATGTTCCACGTGGAACACAATGAGGGTGGCGGGAACCTGCGGGTGGAGCTCTGCACAATGTTCCACGTGGAACGTTCCATGATCGAGATAGAGCTCCGGGAACGCTCAACACACCCTCGCTCCCATCTGGTGAACTTGGAGTCATTCTGGGCTCCTTTGGTGCTATGTTCCACGTGGAACGTTTTTCGCTTCAGAACCTCAATTTTTGTGTGAAGCGGGGGATGTGTTCCACGTGGAACACTTTGACATTAGCTATTGTCTCATAATGAGATAGACCCTGATATTGCGGCATTCGTCCCACTTGCGGCCGCAGTATGCCTGCTAAACGTCTGTAAAAGCTAATCAAGATCGTGTATAGGCAAAATACTCTCCCACTTTTTATTAGTTTGATTCGATTGCGAGCATTTTGCACCAACTTACTTGCAGCTCAAGGGCTATGAAGCGCGTCCGATCCTAATAGCTCGACGTCATCCCACTTTACCGAGCAAAACAGCACTGCGATGGCTTTCGATCCGTGTGCTAAGACTGTAAATCCCACTTCATTGACATTTTTAAGCTTTATGGCCGACTGCCAAGATCATGGATCTAGAAGCTGGGATTGGTATTGGGTTGGGCCAGGTTAGGGTGGGGCTGAGGCCGATGGCCACTTGGAGTTGGGGGTTGCTGATTAGAAGGGCGAGGCGGCCGGATGGGGCCAGGAGGCGGATCGCAGTCGGGAGGATCTGGTTGAAGTGCTCGACGGCTCGCAGGGTGACCGTTGCCGCGAGGGCGCCGGGGAGGTCTTCGGCGCGTCTGGGCGCTACTTGGATATCGCTCAATCCAAGGGCACGGATTGCTTCGCGGAGGAACGTTACCTTCTTATTGTTCGACTCGATGAGGGTAACGGACGTGCCGGGAGACCAGATCTTAATTGGTAGGCCGGGGAATCCGGCGCCGGATCCAATGTCGGCCAGGAGCGGATGGGTTTGCGGTGCTTGAGCGGGCGTGGTGGTTGGGTTTGAGGGCGGGGCGGTTGGTGACTGGGACGCCGGGCGGCGGACAGGAGTGTCCGCCCCACATGGGAAGAGGTGACGGGCAGCGAAGAACGATTCTCCGAAGTGGCGGGTGACGATCTCGCCGGGCGTGCGGATGGCCGTCAGGTTGACGCGGGAATTCCAGCGAATTAGAAGATCGATGTACGTCGATATTTGTTCGAGCTGGACTGAGCTGAGGAACGCGCCGTCGAGAAAGGGTGCCAGCAGGGCAGCGATGCAGGCTGTTTCCATGCAGCAGAGATTGTAGAAGATCGGTTGATGGCGGGTAACTCTAGGTTGTTGGCTGTTAGTCGTTGGTCGTTGGCGAGGCCCTGGATTTTGACCTGGCGGATGGGAGTGGCGGTTCGCAAAATCACACTGGTGCTCGATCTCCTCGGCGCGCTGCAAGATCGTCGTCCACGGTCTAGCTTGCGTTTCAGGAGATACCGTGAGAGGTCATGTGCTCCGAGTAGCGCTGGTCGGTCTTCATGTGCGAGCTTAGCCAGTCCTTCAGGAAGGTCAGGACGTGACGGAACTGCCTTTGCGGGTGGCGATGTCCTGACGGGGCTGGTCGACTTTATTGATGAAGTGTTGGTGCTCGATGCGATGAGCGACGAGGGAGGGGTAGGCGGCCTTCTCGAGCAGGGCTTCCTCGGCGGAGAAGTGGAACCTGGTGTAGTCGAGGAGCTCTTTTACGATCGGGTCGAGAACGGTGGCACCCTGACCGGCGAGTATGGCCTGGTGCAGCGTGTTGGTGATGGCGAAAAGTTTCTTGTGATGATCGTCGCAGATGGCGA
>DASRDJ010000195.1:0-12694 GCA_035652655.1 Terriglobales bacterium | reverse complement strand
CAAGCACAGTGCGCGGAGCACTCGGGTCGAAGGCAGCTGCCGGGCAAATAGGAACGTGCTCCACAGCGCAACGCCAACATTAATCAACCCGAACAGCATGGCGGATCGCACCAGTCCCAACCGCGGCACCAGCAGGATTGGAAACAAGAGCGAGGCTCCCAGCGCACCCAGGTAGTCAAACGTCAGCACATGCGCCACCACATCGCGGAAGTGGTAGCGCTCGCGCACCATGCGCATCAGGATAGGGATTTCAAGGCCCACGAGAATGCCGATCACAATTACCAACGCATACATCAGCAACTGAAATCCCTGCGTGTAAGCGAAGGCGAGGAAAAGCAATGCCGACGAGAATCCGCCGATCACTCCCAGCATCAGCTCGATCCACACGAAGCGGTAGGCCAGTCCGCGATGGATGTATCGCGAGAGCGCACTGCCAATGCCCATCGCAAACAAATAGCAGCCGATGATGGTCGAAAACTGCAGGACGCTGTCGCCCAGCAGATAGCTGGCAAGCGTGCCAGCGATCAACTCATAGATCAGCCCGCAAGCCGCGATGAGCAATACCGTGATGAAGAGCAGGATTCCCACGATCTAGTGAACTGCTGCCGCGATGATGATGCACAGGCCAATCGACATGGCACCCACCAGAATCGCCAGAGCCATGTTGTGTTCCTGCACAATTTCTTTCCACAAGTGATATGGAGTGAGCTTGTCCATCACCAGAAACGCCACGGTGAAGACAACGATTCCCAGAAATGCGAAGACCACCGCATTCACGACACTACTCACCAGCGTAGGGCTCATCTCATTTGCCTCCCGTGTAGTGGTGATAAGAACTGTAGACCGAGCGGTACGAGCCAGGATTGTCGCGCACCGAGCGCGGAACGTTTTTGACTTCGTTTACGCGGGCCAGACTCCAGCCCTGATATTGCGCAATGCTGAGCCCCACCAGAACCGCCGACCCGTAGAGGATGTACAGGACTCGCATCATTCATCGCCTCCGGATGTGGTGATCATCGGATGATCGCTTTCCGCCCAACGCAAGTGTTCGAAGCTGAGAGCTCTCCAGGAAAGCAGTATGGCTGGCAGCAACAGTGCGCCCAGCGCAATTCCATAGAAGCTGTACTGTGGAACGTCGCGCTTGACCGTGATTGTGTAATAGGTCATCCCATAACCGGGATCGCCTTCCGGCTCGACCCGCAGGTAATAACGCCCCGGCGGCACGCTGGGCACGGCGACCGTGTCATTCGCGCTTCCCTCTGACCATGAGCCGTCAGAATCGTAGCCATGATAGAAGCTGACTTCCCGTCCGAAATCGAAGGCCTGCCCTGTTGTCTCGTTAATCAGCGCATAGTTCAGGTAAATCCACCGGTTGTTCAGGTCGGTGGTCGTCTTCAACTCTACGTTCGAGGTGTGCCCCTTTACCTCAAAGTCGTCCGTCACGAACGACGCTTCCCCGCGCTGGTTTGAATCGTATTTGTAATAGCCGGTGAACACTTCTTTGTTTTGGGCCGAGAGATCAAAGCCGATCATCAGCACAACCAAAGCCAGCAGAAGAAAAGCAAACGTGAGCCAGATGCTCTTGACCTCGCCACTCATGGGAGACGGTTGGTTTTCGTAGACTCCCTGCGCTTCTGGTGGAGATCCCGAAAGGCGAAAAGCCTTCCAGACATCTTTCCCGAGCATGTACTCGCCCATCGACCAGGTGACTTCGTTGCCCGTCTGTTCGCTCGACAGGACCCGAGGGGGCGACACGTAGTCGCTGACCTCGACCGACTCTCCGACCCGCACTTGCCAGGGAAACTCTCCCAGCACGAATGACGTGCTAGCCCGTGCCGTCTGAAAATGCTTATAGGTCTCGCCGAGATACTTCACCTTCGGGGGACTCGAGAACGAGACAACGTCCGGCAGCGCCTTCAGCGTGCTGCAATCGTTCCAGTGCCCGTCGTACTCGGTGAGGTAGCGAAAGCCCTTGTAAGGATTGAACAGAACATACTCATGCCAACTGTAGGCGACGCCCTCGACGTGGATGGTGCGCCGCTCGAACCCAATCACTTCATAGTCGGTGCCGCGAATTTTTCCACGCGTACCCAGAGGAATCAGTGGGCGGTCTTTGTCGGTCGCAGCCTTGAATTGCTGCAGGATCTGGAGATTGGGATCCTTCGCGTCAAGAATCGAATGGCAGCTGTCGCAAACAATGGTGACGGCGTTGTTGAACGAGCGCACTGTAAGGGCCGCCCCGCAGCCGGGACAATTTAACGCACGCGTTTGCGGCTTCCCGGGCGGTGTTGGGCCGCTCGTGCTCACGACCACCCCTCAAATGTACGTAGGTTTTTGAGGCTTAAAGCGTCAAACTCGACCATCTCTCCCAAATAAAGAGCAGGCTGCTCATCGCTGTAATCGATGGTCGCGAACTTCCCTGTCAGCGAGCGCAGATCGGCGAACATAACGTCCGTCTTGTCCCAGTACTGAAAAGGCAATTCGCCCTGCACTCCGCGATAGTGCGCTTTGGTGATCGTCGTGACCTCGTAACCTTCGTTGTCCCACACAAAGCGATCGCCTACGCGGCACTGGTCAGGCAGCTTGCGGCCGGGAGCCGCAAACGAAATCGCGTACTCCTCCTGCGCATCCGAGAGCCATCCGCTCGTGCCATCGTTCAGCATCAGGTGCCATTCGTTCCAATTGCCCTGCTCGTACTCGTAAATGATCCGGCCGATCGCCGTGAATGCTTTGTGGTTATAGCTTCCCTCAGTACCGATCTGAATCGGAGAGCTGTCCGCAGGCAGGTCGGCAACTTCACCGACTTTCTTTAAGTCGACGTCAGTCCGCACAAGGATGGACTTGCAATACTCGCAGACCGTCTGCACGCTGCTCGACCAGCGAAAGACAACCTGCGCGCCGCAGTTCGGGCACGTCGCCGTTGGTTGGGTCATCCCGCAACTCTCCCCGTTGGAGGTTGCGTGGTGTGAACAGGCAGTCGGCCATCGGCCTGATGTATCGCTTCACTGTACGGGCGCACCACACTTCTGACAGTCACCGAGGTAGCGCCAAGAATCTCCCTCAGTCGTGCGTTGAAATCCCATTCAACACGGGGAACGCAGCAGAAGAGGTTCAGGCAGAGCGACCCGAACTCGGGAAAAGTATGGCAAGCAAGGTGGGACTCGGCCAGCAGACACAGCCCAGTAATTCCACCAGTCTGAGGAAACTGATGCCACTGCGTCGCGCCGACCGGTCGAAGACTTAAGTCGCCAATGATCCGCTCGAACAGACTGCCCAGCAAAGACAAGTCGGCGAGGGATGCGGCCGAACAACCATGAGCTTCAACGATCCACTCGATTCCGTTCATGCGTGAATGCGCTTACGGCTGAGCTTGACCGCAATTCGGACAAAAATTGCTGACTTTCGGGATCGACTTGCCACAGTTCAGGCAGAACTTGGCTTCGGTTCCCGCCGCCACCGCACCCCCAGCCGCCGCTGCACCGCCTTCGCTGCCGACGCTAGCGCTTCCCTTCTTGATCGCGTCCATCATGGCCTGTCCCATAGCCATGCCGGCCCCCAGCCCCGCGCCCACACCGGCGGCACCGCCACCTTCATTCGCAGCCGCAATGGGAATCGATTGCGCGACCTGGTACTGCGTGTAACGGCCCATGTCGCCAACCATGTTCATGCCGATGCGTTGATCCAGAATCTTCTGCAGTTCGTCGGGAAGCGAGAGATTCTCGACCACGAAGCTGTCGAGCACCAGGCCGAGATCAGTAAATGCAGGCTTCAGCTGCCCGGCGATTTTTTCCGAAAGCGCCACCTGGTTCGCTGCCATGTCGAGGAATGGGACTTGGCTTCCGGCGAATGTGTCGGTGATCCGTCCAACGATCGTGTTGCGGAGCTGGCCTTCGAGATCGGCAACCCCGTACGCGTCTCGCGTTCCGCTGACCTTCGTGTAGAAAACTTTAGGATCGGCCAAGTGGTACGTGTAAATCCCAAACGCGCGCAGCCGAATGGCACCAAATTCCTTATCGCGAATCGTGATCGGATTCTGCGTGCCCCAGTGCTGGTTAGTCTGCAGGCGCGTGATGAAGAAATACACATCCGACTTGAACGGGGACTTGAATGCCTTGTCCCAATTCATGAGGTTAGTCAGGATGGGCAGCGTATGTGTATTCAGCGTGTACAGGCCGGGGCCAAACACATCCGCGACACGCCCTTCGTTCACGAAGACTGCCATCTGCGAATCGCGAACCGTCAGCTTGCCGCCGTTCTGAATTTCGCGATCCTGCATCGGATAGCGGTAGGCAAGAACTCCGTCCGCGGGCTCAACCCACTCAATAACATCGATGAACTGTTTCGATAGAAAATCTCGCAGGCTCATAGCTGAACGAACTCCCTGGCGAGCATGCCGCAAAGCGCGACAGCTGCCGATTTGGGGATGCTAAGGGCCTACCGTCACGGTGTCAATGCCATGTTTGACGACGACTATTGCAAGTTGTGAATGAAATTCGCGGATTGCGCTTGAGAGTACGGGGCGCCGACGGCAGCGCCCTCCCTACTCGGTAGACGAAACCGGAACCACAGCCCGGTTCTTGATGGTACCCAACTCGAGGTACGAAGTTGTGGCTTTCGATCCCCCGGCCAACTCGCTATCGGCCTCCGGACAAATCTCGCGCTCGCGCCAGAACGCATAGATCGCCGGATACACCAGCAACTCCAGAAGAAACGAGGTCACGATGCCGCCGACCATGGGCGCTGCGATGCGCTTCATGATCGCGGAACCCGCTCCCGTGGACCACAGGATGGGCACCAGGCCGATGCTCATGGTCGCGAAGGTCATGAACTTGGGACGCAACCGCTTGGCTGCTCCCTCGACGATCGCCTCATAGAGCTGCGTACGGGTCAGACGCGCATGTTCCCGCTTCGCCTTTGCGTAAGCGAGGTCGAGATACAACAGCATGAACACGCCCGTCTCTGCGTCGATACCCAGCAGGGCGATAATGCCGACCCAGACGGCGATGCTCATGCTGTAACCGAGCAGGTAGACCATCCATAGGGCGCCTACGGCGGAGAAAGGCACCGCGAGAATGATGATTGCGGTCTTCACCATCGAACGCGTGTTGAAATAAAGCAGGAACAGGATGATCCCCAGCGTCACAGGAACCACCAGCATCAGGCGCTGCCGCACGCGCTCGAAGGACTCGTACTGACCGCTCCAAAGAACGGTGTAACCCGCCGGCAATTGCAGCTTCTTCTGCAACTCCATCCGGCCTTGCTCAACGTAGTCGCCCGGCGCTCGGTCCGCCAGATCGACGTAGACATAGCCGGTGAGCAGCCCGTCTTCGTTGCGAATCATAGCCGGGCCATTCAGCATGCGGATGGTCGCCAACTCCGACAGCGGAATCTGCTTCTCTCCGTTTGCCGTCACCAGCACGCGCCCAAGGGCTTCAATATCGGAGCGGAAGTCGCGCTTGTAGCGGACGTTGATCGGATACCGTTCGCGTCCTTCAATCGTCGTGCTGATGTTCTCTCCACCGACTGCCGTCGACAAAGCATTCTGCGCGTCATCAATCGACAGGCCATTGCTAGCCAGGGCCTTGCGATCCCAGGTTACGTCGAGGAAGTAGCCGTCGCCCGTGCGCTCCGAGAAGACGCTTCGCGTTCCGGGCACGCCAGCCAACACGGCTTCGACCTGGCGTCCGATTTCCTGAATCTGCTTGACGTCCGCTCCCTGAATCTTCAACCCTACGGGCGTCCGAATTCCAGTCGTCAGCATTTCAATGCGGCCGCGGATCGGCATCGTCCAAGAGTTGGAGAGGCCGGGGATCTTTAAGGCCTCGTTCATTTCCGAGACTAATTGAGCATCAGAAATGTTGTCGGGCGTGATGTGGCGAAGCACGGGTAGCATCCAGTTCGGAGCCCACGACGAATACCATGTGTGCGTGCGCCGCCACTGCGAGTGCGGCTTCAGAACAATGACCGTCTCGAGCATCGAGAGCGGAGCGGGATCAGTAGCGCTGTCCGCGCGGCCTGTCTTGCCGAGAACGTGGTCCACTTCCGGGAACCGCTTTAAGATGCCGTCGGTCACCTGGAGCAATCGCTGAGACTCGGCGATCGAGATGCCCGGCATCGTCGTAGGCATGTACAGGAACGAGCCTTCCTCCAGCGGCGGCATGAACTCCGAGCCGATCTTCCAAAAGAGCGGAACCGTCAGCAGAACAATCACGACCGCACCGACGATCACCTGGGTCTTCCAGCGCAGCGTCCATCGGACAACCGGATCGTACATGCGCATCAGTGGACCCGTGATCGGATGTTTTTCTTCAGGACGAATCTTGCCGCCTAGAAGAACGCCAGTGAACTTCTGCCACCAGTTCTGCTCTAGTCCCAGCGGACGCGGCTTGCGCACCATAAGCAAGCGAAGCGCGGGATCAAGCGTCAAGGCCAGCACCGCTGCCACCAGCATGGCAAAGTTCTTGGTGTAGGCCAGTGGACGGAACAGTTTCCCTTCCTGACCTTCCAGCACCAGCACCGGCAAGAACGCAACGGCAATCACGAGCAGCGCAAAAAATGTTGGACCAGCCACTTCCTTGACCGCTTCGAGAATGACTTCTTCGTACCTGAACGGCTGTCCGGAACGCTCGTAGATCTCAAGCTTCTTGTGCGTTTGTTCCACGACAACAATGGCAGCGTCGACTAGCTCGCCGCAGGCGATAGCCAATCCGGCAAGCGACATGATGTTGATGCTCACGCCCGCGTATTGCAGCGGGATGAACGTAAGCAAAATCGCCACTGGGATGGTGACCACCGGGATGACGGCGCTGGGGAAATGCCACAAGAAGATCAGGATGATGATGACGACTGTGATTACGACCTCGATGAGCGTGAATCGCGCATTCGAGATGGCTCGACGGATGAGTTCCGACCGGTCATAGATCGGCACGACCTTCACGCCGGAAGGCATGCCGGGCTCGATTTCCTTCTGGCGAGCCTTTACTCGATCGATCACGTCCAGCGCGTTGCTGCCTTCGCGCATGATTACGATGCCCGACACGACTTCGCCTGTTCCATCGAGGTCGGCGGCGCCCCGCCGGATGTCAGGTCCCAGAACGACTTCGCCAATATCCTTGATGCGAATCGGAGTTCCGCCCTGGTCCGTCAAAACGATGTCTTCGATGTCCTGAGAAGATTTGACGTATCCGCGCCCGCGGATCATGTACTCCGCTCCGCCAAACTCCAGAAGGCGCGCGCCAGTTTCACTGTTGCCGTTGCGCACGGCGTCAGCCACTCGCGAGATCGGAATCCCATACGATCGCAGCCGATTCGGATCGACGTTGACTTGATACTGCTGCGTGAAGCCGCCCAGAGAAGCAACTTCCGCCACCCCCGGTACGGCCTTCAGGTAGTACTTCAAATACCAGTCTTGATAGGAGCGCAGTTCCGCGAGGCTGTGCTTGCCGGACTGGTCCTTCAACACGTACTGAAACACCCACCCCAGACCGGTCGCGTCCGGACCAAGCTCCGTCTTCACTCCCTGGGGCAATCGCGAATTCACCGAGGAGAGGTACTCGAGCGTCCGCGAGCGCGCCCAGTAGATGTCCGTGCCTTCCTCGAACACAACGTAAACGTAGGAAAATCCGAAGTCCGAGATGCCGCGCACCGTCTTCACCTTGGGCGCGCCAGTCATCGCGCTGATGATGGGATACGTGACCTGGTCTTCGATGATGTCGGGACTGCGATCCCAGCGGGACAGAATGATGACCTGCGTTTCGCTCAGATCGGGCGTGGCGTCCAGCGGCAGGTGCATCATGGACCAGGTGCCCCAGATGCAGGCCGCTGCCACGAATGCAAAAATCAGAAACTTGTTTTTGACCGAAAAGGTGATGAGCCGGTTAATCATTCGCGCGCCCCGTTCCGGGATCTGTGGCGCTCCTCAACCGATCATCGATGTACTTCGCAGGATCTTCCATGAATTGCTTGTGACACTTATCGGAGCAGAAATAATACGTTTCCCCGCGGAAGGCTTCCTTATGCCCACCGGCAATAGCTTTCTCGCGATCAATGGACATGCCGCACACGGGATCGGTCAAGCTGGCTTGATGGACCTGCGAGGTGCTCCCGGAAGCATTCCGCTTTTCATTCACGCTGCGCAGGGCGTCCGGCTTCATGCGACTTTCAGAGTCGATCAGGAAGTTGCCCGAAGTGACTACGCGATCGCCCTCAGCGAGGCCGCGCTTCACCGTCACGCGCTTTCCAAACGAACCGCCCAGTTCCACGGGCCGCGGTTCAAACACTCCATCGCTGGTTTCCAGATAAACAATCTTTTGCATCCCGCTGTCGAGGATCGCCTCCGCCGGAACAGAGATACCGTTCGGCGCCGGCGCACGGAATTCGATATCGACATACATGTCCGGGCGCAGGAACATCCCGGGATTGTCGGTTTCCAGGCGCAGTTTCAAAGTGCGCGAAGTCGCATCAAAGAGCGGCGGGCTGTCACTGACGGTGGCAGTAACTGTTTTTCCCAGTTCTCGAATCAGAACCGTCGCCTTCGATCCCGGTCGCAAGGTCGCCGTTTCGTCGCTGAAAACATCAGCGAAGATCCATACCCGGCTGAGGTCTGCGATCCGGTAAAACTCCGTTCCCTTCTCGAAGCGCTGCTGCGGAGTGATCGATCGTGCGAGCACGATGCCATCGACCGGAGCAACCAGTGCGATGTCGCCCGTCACCTGCCGGGTTTTCGCCAGTTCACGAATCTGCGGCTCGCCCATGCCCAGCGTGCGCAGTTGTTCTTCATTGACGCGAACGCTCGAATCGCTGAGGCGCGTATCGTCCCCGTCCCGCGTTCCCTTAACGCGGTCAATGCTCGCGAGTGACCCCAAGTAAGCTTGCTCGGCGTTACGAAACTCGCGGCTGAAGAACGTCGCCAGCATCTGGTCTTTCTTCACTACGGTTCCGGCAGGATTGTCCTGCAGGTCGCGAATCCATCCGTCGGTGCCGGCCATGAGACGGAAGACGCGATTGTCGTCGGGTGCAACCCGTCCGGTCGTGCGAATCACTCGCGAGCCTGAGTTCTTTTCAACCTTTTCGACGCGCACTCCGATCAGCTGTTGCTGCTCGGGCGTGATGGCAACCGCTCCCGCGGGCAACTGGAGCTTAGACGCGAGATTGTCCCCCTCGTACACAGGCTCCAGAGCCATTCCGCAATCCGGCGCCGTTCCAGGCTTGTCGGACTTGTACGTCGGGTGCATAGGGTCGACGTAATACAGAATCCGTTTGGCGGTAGGTTGATTGTTCGAGCTGGATCTACCCGTAAAGCGCCCTGCAACAAAGGCGCCCACAGCGATGATGACCAAGGAACCGACAACAGCCGGCTTATTCATGATTTCTGCCCCGCAATTACGGACTACCAGAGATCCCAGCAGGAAGAGCTTACTCCCTGCAGCGCCCATTGTCTGGGAAGTACATCACACCTAACCAGCAGGATATGAGGGGAGCAATTCGATCACAACGGGCGTGCTGTTGGGGGGAGCGGGATGGACGCCGCCGCGAAGATTGCACATCGTCCTGCAGTTTGGACCGGAGGCGCTCAGTGTCGAGCGCCTTCGTCCAAATCAAACCTAACTACTTCGATTGAGGCTTGACGAAAAGCGCATCCTCAAGCTTCGGATTCACAGCCACAGTCTCGAGTACCGTCTTGTGAGTCTCGCGATACCCTTCGACTGCGGTCTCCAGCACGAAAGGAACTTTCACGCCCTGAACATCGCGGAAATCGCGTTGGTACACATAGACGTTGTGCATCTTGCCGTCCATGCGGCGCGGATTACCAGAAACTTTCACATCCAGGAAGTTCTGCGCATCGACCCACACGTACTTGATGGCACCCGTCTTGGAGGTGACCTTCAGTTTGTAAGCGTCGCGGCCCTCAACCTTTTCCATGCCATCGAGGTCCACTTTCGAGCCTTTAGCTGCATAGTCGACCAGATAGCCACCGATGCCGGGTTCCTGGCTCTCCATTTTTGCTTCATCGGCAGAGAAAGGCTCAACGTCGTTTCGGTTCAGGAAGGGACGAACCTTCCAGCCATTGGACCCGTCAAAAACCTGCACTGCGGTCTTGCCGGCGAATTCGATTTCAGTGCGTGATTTGTTCGGTCGCTTCATTTCATGCTTGAAAGGAAGCTGGACCTGATTATCCGTCTTGTCTCCCGCGGCCATCTTCTCGTGGGTCATGCGGTTCAGATGACCCTGATTCTGTGCAAAGCGGCGGCTGCGCTCTACCGAGTCACCGGCGCCGGCGTCAATCTTTCCAGACCACGACATGGTCTGCACCCCGTGCCACGCCTGGGCGCCGCCGCGAGCTGCAATGTTTTTCTCCACCACCTGCGCAGCCGTCAGCTTCGCTTGCGCCGCCGCGGGCAGAGTCGAGAAGGATGTGAGTGAAAGGGCTAGTGAAAGCAGAAAGGTTTTACGAAACATCGATTGGATCGCTCCTCGTCGGTCTCGGGGGAGGAGGATACTTGAGTGGTTATTCTAACACGAGTCTTTTCTGATCCTGAATCTCTTTGCACATCCTTTAACATATTTATAATCAATAACTTATGCAAAACTGATCGCGCCTGATGAGTAATCATTTGCAGTCTCCGGAGACCAGGAGAACGAAATCCGAGGGCATGTTAAAGGCTCGTTTTGCGATGGGAGTTGCGGGTGGCAGCTCGGCCGGCGGAACCCACCAAACCGATGCTCTTCAAAAGCAGTGAAACGAGCTCGCTCTGCCGCTGTACGCCAACTTTTTCGAAAAGGTGCTGGAGGTGAGTACGCGCGGTGGAACGGCGAATGTCGAGAATTTTGCAACATTCATCGAGCGCTTTGCCTTCCATCAACAGGTTCGCCAGGCTCGCCTCCATCGACGTCAAGCCGTAGAGCTGGCGCAACTCCGCTTCGACGGTTTCCACCGAAATTTCGGGATCGAGAATGAACAGCAAAGTCGCAGGCGACAAGGGATCGGATTCGGCAGCCGCGCCTTCCACGGCGCGCACGACCGCAGTCAGAGGGCGCTTCCCCGATGGCCGCCGCACCGGCAACACGGAATCCCGCGAGCCACCACCCGCTTTAATCACCGTGTCCATCAATGAATTGAGACTGGGCGTGCATTTCAGGGAAGTACGCACCAGACCGGTGGGCCCCAGTTCAATTCCGTCCCGCAGTTTCAGAATCTCTTCAGCCGTGCGATTGGCAAGCAGCAACTGCCCGGCCGCGCTGGTCACAATTAGCCCCACATTCACCAGATCCAGCGCTTCAAATCCTGCGATTAGCAGATAATAAGGTCTGCGCTCCGATGACGTGGCGGGAGTGTGAATACGATCCGCCCCTAGCGCATCTGTGGCCCGAGTCGGTGTGCGCGAGTCCCGTATCACAGGCGTCCTCGTTGTAAGGTTCGGCAGAGTGCGCAACATTGCCATCGATGCAAAGCTCCAAAGATGCCGACGCCCGAAGGCTCAGCGCCCATGTCCTGCACTTCAAGATGGGGAGTTTTCAATGCCCGACCGCTGGGGGAGCGGTTCGATTCCTAACATCTTAGAGCCCGTCTAATCCAAACGACGAGGTTAGCGGGAATCTCCGAACTACACCATGCGTACCTCGCCTTGTCAAGCAAAAATGGCCCTGTTTCCGAGGTTCAGGTGATCCAACCAAAGCGATTTACCATGTCGCGTGCGCTGGCGCCGCTGGTCATTTTCACCGACCTGCGCGAGGTCACCACGCAAAAGTAACCTCGCGCCATTCTGTCGTGGGTCCATAATGGACCTCAGTTTTTACTGAGGTGTGGATGGAGGTTCTTCCTTGGCGGGTGGCGCCTCCTCTTTGTTGCTATCGCCCTTTGTGTCCTCTTTGCCTTCGTCGCCCTCAGCTCCCTTCACCGCATTGTGAAATCCAGAGGGCAGTTGGAAGAGGCTATCGGCTTGAGGCGCAACCTTGATATTTCTGAGCTCGCCCATTTCCCCGGACTTGGTCTGCCATTTCACGACGAAGTTCACTTCGGGGTCGACCCACATCGCCACCGGCTTTCCGTCCTCGGACTTGCCGGCGTATTTCACCGTCTGCCGTCCACTGACCGTCTCGTTCCCTGCTTTCTTGCATCCGCCCATGCTGGCCATCTTCTCGAAGTCGGCGCAGGCATTGTTGGAATCCTTCAAACGGAAAAATGAAAGCCCCTGCTCGGGACCGACCTCGGCCTTCATGTAGGCATGATTCGCCGCATCGATAATGGTCGCTGTGTGGCTCTCGCCGTCGATCAGCACGAGTGGAGTTGACTGTTCCGGACTCGCTTCTCCGCGATCGATCCGCATCTTCGCGCCTTTTACATAAACTTTGCCCGATTTGGATGCGTCTTTGGCGGTGACGTTGAACACGTCTGCCGAAAAATCCTGCGCGTTGGCGAGCGAGCCGGCCCCGCAAATCACTCCCAAAAATATGCTACGCACCATTGCTGCACGAAACATTGTGATCTCCTGATCGATGGTGAATGGACGTACCAGGGCCAGAGGGGCGTGAGACCCTGAGCATAGCATGGGCGCGCGCCTGCCCCGGCACGCTGATGCTGCGCACAGTAGTCGGAAAGAGCAGGACCTTCCGTCTTTCGCGACCTAAAAATCCTTAGGGTTGCGCGGGCGGCGCTGTCTGCGGCCGGGACTCGGCGCTCGCGGTGTCGGATGCA
>DASRDJ010000194.1:0-22160 GCA_035652655.1 Terriglobales bacterium | reverse complement strand
AATTCCAGATGCAACAACGGATTAACTTTGCTGGGAGGGAAACTTTTGGCGAAGGTCGGCTAACACCCTCGTAACCTTGACCCACCCGGACCCCCGAGTTACTTTCCGGTTGAGCCCCTGTGTCTGCGGCGGTGTCATGAGAAAGCAACGCAGCTTCCAGGGTGGACTCGGAGGTAAGATGAAGAAAACAGGACTCTTAATTCTGCTATTGGCAGTTGCGGCGAGCGCGCAGGACGCAAGCCCCGCAGCTGACGCCAATGCGCCGCAGGGTACCGCGCCGACGTCGGTGAGTTTCCCGATCGAGCGCGTGCAGACTCCGACCTATGCCGACATGTACTGCGCCGGCTTCATCAGCAAGTCGCTGATGCCGAACGCGAATTATGTTGCGGGCGGCCTGCAGACCCCGAACACCACCAAGTTCGTGACTGGAGACATCATCTATCTCGCGGGCGGTGGTTACACCCTCGGCGGCCAGTATTCGATCCTCCGCGAACTCAAAGATCAGAACCGCTATGAGGTCTTCCCCGGACAGGGCAAGATGCTCGCGGCAACCGGCCAGCCTTATGGCGAGATCGGCCGCGTCAAGATCGTTGATACGCGCAGCAAGACTGCGATCGGCCAGATTGAATATAGCTGTGATCCGATCAACCCGGGCGATATCGCGGTCCCGTTCGCTGAGAAGCCGTCGGTTTCGTTCCACCCACCGGCGCGTTTCGACCGTTTCGTTCCGAAGACTGGAAAGACCAGCGCCCGGATCGTCCTGGCGAAGGACTTCGACTCGACGCTCGGCACGGGCATGAAGGTCTACATGAATCTCGGTGCGAATCAGGGCGTGAAGGTCGGCGACTACTTCCGTGCAGTTCGTAGCTACTCATCCGACCTGGCTGACCCGGTCGATACGCTTTCGTTTGCCGCTTCCACTGCAGAGGACACCCAGAGACGGCCTCCGTCGATCGAAGGCAACTGGATGACCAAGACCAAGGGTCCGAACATTCACGTAAGTGATCTGCCGCGCCGCGCAGTAGGCGAGATCGTCGTCATCAGCGTTACTCCCACGACCGCGACGGGCATGATCGTCTTCTCACTCGAAGACGTTCACGTGGGCGATGGCGTGGAACTCGACGACCAGCAATAAGATACTTAGTTCAGATGCTCAGCCGGGAAGGCCACAAGCCTTCCCGGTTTTGCTTTGTGGGCTGTCTATGAACGAAAAGACTGCTGGGCCTGGGACGAGATTGCTGCGGAGCCTAATGCCCGGTGAGGGTCGTTAAACAAGGAAGGGTTAGATTTGCCGGGGTTTAGTTAGCTCGCCAGCGATTCGAGTCTTCTCCCTGCGAGTCTCTGCCAGGGCGGATCCTACCAGAGGGCTAGCGGAAGAACACTACGTGATAGTCGCCAGGAATTTGCGAGGCAAGCACAATTAGCGCAACGGTCAGAATTCCGAGTTCCATCTTTGACCTCCCCAGAGATCCCAGCACAATACTCCAAACTGGATCCCGCCCCAAGTTACTTTCGAGTGCTCGTAGCGGCTTTCTCGTAAGATGCGCAGCAATATCTCACGCGAAGAAAAAATGTTCGGGCTCAGTCAGGAGCGCCCCGGTCTCCGAACACCTCCGCGGTGAAAGCTTCCAGCGTCGCGCCCGACTTCCAGGCATCGCGATACAGGCCGGCCTTCCGGCACGTCTGCTCTAGGAATTCTTCCCGGCTCCATCCATGCTCCACGGGCACCTGCGGCAACAATAGTCCCCGGTTCGCGCCTGAAGTCACCACCAGTCCATGCCTGCCGATCTCGACCTGTACTGCTTCGATAGGAAACAGGGGAGAGAGAATGCTGAGCGATACCTGCAAGTCGCGGACCTCATCTCGTGTGACTGGCGTGAATCGCGAGTCTTGCGAAGCGGCGGCACGCGCCGTCTCAAATACAGCGCGGTGGAGCGGCAGCACCGGCACGACGTATCCGACGCACCCTCTCAGCTTGCCGTGGAGATAGAGCGTGGTAAAGACGCCTCGCGGCTCTTCCAGGTGCGAACCGGGACTTTCCTGACGGTGCGCATGCCCAAGAACTAGAGACTCAACCGCATCGTGAGCGACCAGCAACAGAAGACGGCGCTCGTCCGCCGAGTATTCGGCGCCTTCGGATAAGGATTGAGTTGGATGCGAACTCCCCGCCAGCGGATTAGGAGGTTGGAACGACATTGCGTTTCCGGCGGCTCAGAACGAACGCGCGCCGGCGGGTCCTCACCACTTGGCGATCAATCTTCGACCAGAACGCCACGAAATAATCCACCGCCGAGATCAACGAGAGACACACCATGAACCATATCGACGACCAGGCAATCCAGTGCACCGGGAAGAAGTACGCTCCAAACAGCGGCCACTCCTTCCAGCGATGATCGAGGATCACCGCAACTACCGAGACGATCTGTACCACCATCTTGAACTTGCCGAGTTCGCTGGCTTCAATGGTGAAGCCCTCGCTGGCAGCAATGCTGCGCAGGCCGCTCACCAGGAATTCGCGTCCGATCACGATCACGGCTACCCACGCCGGCACCAGGCTGGGATTGAATTGCACCAGCGTGATGTAGGCCGAGGCAATCAGCATCTTGTCGGCCAGGGGGTCAAGCAAGATGCCCATCGTCGTGATCTGCCCGCGCTTGCGCGCAAGATAACCATCAATGCCGTCGGTGATGGAGGCGGCGATGAAGAGGGCGGACGCCAGCAATTCTTTTTCGCCGTGTGCGTTACCGATTCGCGCGGTCGATAAAACCCAGATCAGCAGTGGGATGCTGAGGATGCGTACAAACGTGATTGAGTTCGGCAGATTCACGGGGGAATCGAGCGCCGTCTGCGGGCGGTCACAAACGCAGCGTTAGTTTGATTATCCTCCACGCTGTAAGGGGAAAGCAATGGAGACACGAACTAAGCATTGGCGATGTCTCGATTGTAAAAAGAGAGGCGGACCCGATCGGGTCCGTCCGCGAATTTCTCCGCCGAAACTAGGCTGCCGAGCCGGGTTTCAGGCAATTCAGGATGCTCATGCCGGTTTCGAGCAGGTTGGAGTGTTGCGGCACCTGCCCATTGGGAGTGAGCTTGTCGACGAGCGTGGGAAGCAGCTGCGAGAGCGCGTTGCTCGCCACATCGGGCGAGATTCCGGCCTTGGCGGCGAGTTCCTTCACTTGATCGCTGCCCAGAACGTGCTGAATCTGATCCGCGGAGATAGGCAGATTCTGTCCCGTGCCGATCCAGGACGACATCAGTCCGCCCAATCCTTTGTCATGGAAGGACTGCAGCATGCCCGACAGTCCGCCTGGCGAGTTGTTGATCATGTGCAGCAATCCGGTCGCTAGCGGATTGTTGCAGTCCCCCAGCATGCTGTTGGCAGCTTTGTTTCCAAGTTCGTCGAGCAGACTCATAGAACCTCCTCAAATTTGGCGAAACGCGATGCACCAGAGACCGAAGCACCTTGACCCAGACGAAGAGGCGCAGCCGATCTCCGGCGCATGCTATTTCTGTTTGGCGATGACCTGGTCCTTGATCTTGTTATAGGTGGCCTGGGGAATGATCTTCTTCCGGACTAGGTCGGTCTTCGCCTTGTAGGGGCGGCCGTCAATGATCTTCTGCGAATACTTCTCGCCGATTCCCGGCAGCGCGTCCAGTTGATCCTTGCTGGCGGAGTTGAGATCGACCAGGTCCGACGCAGCCGCAGCCGCCGCTGGCTTTTTGGCATCCGCTTGTGGCGCCGGCGACGCCAGCCCGACGTTCGCAATCAGAACGACTGCGAACATAGTGATGAGAATGCTTGCGAACAGATTACGTTTCATTGCGTCTCCTTAGTCCTTCTGGGACTCTCTGTAACCAGCTGCTTTGGCCTCGGATTCAGTCATGAACTTGCCGTTCTTGGTCTTCCCATAGAACTGGCCGCCCTTGTGATAAATGCCGCTGTCGAGGTTGACCCAAACCTTGCCGCTCGATTTGGCGGAAGCGACTTCCGGGTCGGAGGCTTCGCCGCTGGGCGCAGGCTTACTGGCCTTCTTTGCAGGAGCAGGCGCGCTTGCTGCTGGAGCACTCGCCGCTGGGCTGGCCGGCATCGACGACTTGCTGGATGCGGCTGTTGCTGGCGCGGCCGCGGGCGCTGAACCAGCCGCGCTCGTGTCGTCGGACGTTGCCTTCTTGCGGCTTTTCTTCGGAGTGCCGGAATCGGTGGTGGTGCTGGCTGTCTGATCCGCAGCAGCGGCATCGGTAGCGGACTTCTTCTTGCGGCTCTTTTTGGGAGTGGTGGTGGCTTCAGAGTTTGGCGCCGCGGCAGCGGCCTGATCGCTGGAGGCGTCGGCGCTCTTCTTTTTGCTACTCTTCTTGGGAGTTCCTGAATCGGTGCTGGCGCTCGCCGTCTGGTCCGCACCAGTGGCGGCGTCTGTCGACTTTTTCTTCTTGCTCTTCTTAGGGGTGGAAGTCGAGTCCGCGCTTGCAGCCTGATCACCTGCCGCGGTGCTGTCTGCGCTCTTCTTCTTGTGACTTTTTTTCGTGCCAGTATCGCTGGCCGTAGCCGACGAATCCGACGCACTGGAGTCGGCCGCCGCAGCGGACTTCTTTTTCTTGGACTTCTTGCTTGTCGTGCTGGACGCGGAACTGTCGTCGGCGGGGGTGCCCGCGTCTTTCTTGGCCTTCTTCGATTTCTTCTTGGTCGTCGTTGTGTCGGTGGTTTGGTCGCTCGAAGTTGCCTGCGGTTTGGCCAGCGCGGGCATCGACACTGCCAGCAACAGGCACAGGGCGGCCATCCAGGTCGTGAACTTGATGGGGGGTCTGCTCATCTGGGTCCTCTGTTTAAGGGGCGCTGGAGCGGCCCCAGGTAGTGGAACTGCGATGCGCGTTGCAGCCGGCTGACGCTGGGATGGGATGCGTAAGCCCTTGGCCAACCTCGACACATTCGCGGGCAGACATCATGCCAGCCCGGGACGCTTAGGTCAACCCGGGGTCACAAAAAAGGCTGCACACAAAGGGCCTTCGTTCGCACGACGAAGGCCCTTAGGAAAACTTTTTTCCTACGCGTAAATTCCACGCTGCTTGATGGTATACGCCACCCGATCGATCGCCAGCATGTAGGCCGCTATGCGGTTGTGTACGTGGTGGGTTTCCGCGTAGCGCACCACATCGTCGAAAGCCGATACCATGATTTCCTCGAGTTGCTCGTTTACCAGCGATTCCTTCCAGAAGTAGCCCTGCCGGTCCTGCACCCACTCAAAGTACGAGGTGGTTACCCCGCCCGCGTTGGCAAGAATGTCGGGAATGACGAAGACGCCCTGGTCAGCCAGCACCTCGTCGGCAGCTGCCGTAGTGGGGCCGTTTGCACCCTCGGCCAGGATCTTGCACTTCACTCGGTCCACGTTCCGGCTGGTGATCTGATTTTCGGTGGCCGCAGGAATCAGGATTTCGCAGTCTTCGGTTATCAATCCACCGGCGGCAAACTTCTCCGCGCCCGGGAAGGCTTGAATCGTTCCATTCTTCTGTCGATATTCCCAGAGCGCTTCCACATCGATGCCGTTCTTGTTGTAGAGGCCGCCGCCTACTTCATCGATGCCAATAATCTTGTATCCGGCCGCCGCCATCAGACGCGCTGCGTTGGATCCGACGTTACCGAATCCCTGCACGATCACGCGAGAGCTTTCCCGGTTCAGTCCCAGCTTCTTGATGGCTTGCTCGCAAACAATAAGAACGCCGCGACCTGTCGCCTCGCGCCGTCCACGGGATCCGCCGATGTTGATCGGCTTGCCTGTGACCACCGCCGTGACCGTCTGCCGCATGTGCATGGAATAGGTGTCCATCATCCACGCCATGATCTGCTCGTTGGTGTTCACGTCGGGCGCAGGGACGTCTTTTTCCGGGCCGATGAATTCGACCAGTTCAGCGGTGTAGCGGCGCGTCATGCGTTCCAATTCGCCCATCGACATCTTGTGGGGATCACAGATGACTCCACCCTTGGCGCCGCCGAACGGGATATTTACGACCGCACATTTCCAGGTCATCCAGCTCGCCAGCGCTCGCACTTCGTCGAGCGTGACGTCGGGCGCGTAACGGATGCCGCCTTTGGCAGGGCCACGCGCGATGGAATGCTGCACGCGAAATCCGGTGAAAACTTCCAAGTGTCCGTCGTCCATCTGCACCGGAATGTGCAGGATGATTTCCCGAGTGGGATAGCGCAGGACTTTCCACAAGCCTTCATCCAGATTGAGCTTATGGGCGGCCAGATCAAATCGGGCCGCCTGCGATTCCCATGGATTTGTTTCCTGCTCCATCGCGATGCTTTTCATTCGAATAATCTCCAGAAATGATTGCTAGGTATATGGATGCCGATTCTTACTTCTGTGCACAAATCGAGCAGTATATGGGGCAGGGGACGAGGTGGCAAGCCGAAGAGTTAACTCAAGATTAATCGGCGGCCGCTGGTGATCGGGGCTGAATTTTGATCTCCATGCCCTCAGCGGCGGCTCGCACACGCGGATAGTGGTTGCGCGCTTCCTTTACAACCTCGTCGATCAGTTCATCGTCATGATCGGGATCGTGATGAAACAGCACCAGTTCCTTGGCGCCGCTTTCCATGACGATGTTCACGGCTTCGCGCCAGTGGCTGTGTCCCCAGCCGCGTCGTTTGGCGGTGTATTCCTCAGGCAGGTACTGGGAGTCGTAGATCAGGACATCGGCGCCCTCGGCGAGTTTGCGCACGTTTTTGTCGAAAACTTCATCACCTGGTTCGTTGTCGGTCGCATAGACCAGGATGCCATCCTTGGTTTCAAGACGGAACCCCATGCATCCCTGCGGATGATTCAGCCACAGGGCGCGAACGCTGGCAGTATCGACCTGCGACTCGCCTTCCTCCATGTCGTAGAAGCTGCGCTCTGCCTTCATTTCGCTGGTGTTCACAGGAAAGTAAGGCGAGGCCATCTGCTCTTCCATCACGCGCTGCAGGGTACGGGTTCGCTTCGAGGAGTGAAACGCAAACTGGTTCGCGGGATTTTCATAGAGCGGACGAAAGAAGGGAATGCCCTGGATGTGGTCCCAGTGAAAATGCGAGACAAAGATATGCGCGCGGATCGGCTGGCCATTGGCCTCGCTCTCCAGTTGCTGACCGAGCGTGCGAAAGCCCGTGCCGCAGTCGAAGACAAAGAGGCTGTTCTCGTGCCGGACCTCGACGCACGAGGTGTTGCCTCCATAGCGCAAGTTCCCGGCTAGTGGGGTAGGCGTTGATCCGCGCACTCCCCAGAACTTGACCCGCATACTCCCCCGTTCTGTGGACTTTGAGCTGAATCATAATCTTCCGACGCTGCTAGGTAATCGTCAATTGTTTCGCTGGTTCCGAGCAGTGACGGAGGTGTAGGTGCGGGAGGTACCAGAACTCGCCACTGAGCCCTTCGGAGCGCCGGCGTCTCGCCGGCAGTCGTGACGGCGTCCCGCCGTCGCGGGGAACACCGCTGATTTCCCAGCCCTAAAGAATCAGAAAAATCCGTGCCATTGCCAACTCCCTCAACCCCGAGACCCCTACCATCCCATATAATTCAATTACCCTCCGGACAGCCAAAATGCTCCCCCTTCGGCGCCGGAAGACCATCATGCTGCAGCCTGAATTTAAGGAGTTCTCGCGCCTGGCGCGGGAGGCGACCTTGGTGCCGGTCGTCAAGACTGTGAGCGCCGACCTACTCACGCCGGTGTCCGCCTTCCTCGCGGTCGCGGCGAACGAGCCGCATTCCTTTTTGCTGGAGTCGGTCGAGCGCGGCGAGCACATCGGCCGCTATACCTTCGTTGGCGCGCGCCCGTACATGAGGCTATGGGCGCAGGGCGACGAGATCCACATCGAACGCGGCAAGGTGCGCCAGCGCCGTACTGGCGATGTCTTCGCCACCATCAAGGAACTGCTGCGCTCCCATCGCCCCGCACACTACCCGGGACTGCCGCCCTTCACTTCGGGCGCCGTCGGGTACTTTGCGTACGACGTGGTGCGCCGCCTTGAATCGATTGGCGAGCATGCCAAGGCCGATGTTCCGGTTCCTGATTGCGTGCTCATGTTTTTCGACCGCTTGCTGGTTTTCGATCACCTGCGCCACCAGATCCACATCGTCGCGGCGGCCGATGTTGCGACGGAATCTCCCAAGCGGGCGTACGCTCGCGCGTTAAAAGACATTGCAGCCATCGAGAAGCGTCTCGCAGCGGGTCTGCGTCCAGGTGCATGGAAGAAGTCGCAGAAGAAGAAGGGACCGCTCAAGGTGCACGCCGGCATCAGCCCGGAGCGGCACATGAAGAACGTCGAGCGCGCTAAGGAATACATTGCCGCCGGCGATATCTTTCAGGTCGTGCTTTCGCGCCGGCTCGACTTCGAGCCCGGGGTCCCGCCGTTCGATCTCTACCGCGCCTTGCGCACCGTGAACCCCTCGCCCTATCTCTATTTCCTACGTATGGGAGACATGCACGTGCTGGGTTCGTCCCCCGAAATGCTGGTGCGCGTGACCGACCGAAAGTTGGAATACCGGCCCATCGCCGGCACTCATCCGCGGGGCAAAGATGAATCCGAGGACCACGCGCTCGAGCAGCAGATGCTCGGTGACGAAAAAGAACGTGCCGAGCACGTCATGCTGGTCGATCTGGGCCGCAATGATCTTGGCCGCGTGAGCGAGTACGGATCAGTGAAGGTGAAGGACCTGATGTACGTCGAGCGCTACTCCCACGTGATGCACCTGGTGTCGGCGCTCGAAGGCAAGCTGCGTCCCGAGTTCGATGCGATCGATGCGTTCGCCGCCTGTTTCCCGGCTGGCACGCTGAGCGGTGCGCCCAAGGTGCGCGCCATGCAGATCATCGAAGAGCTTGAACCGACGCGCCGAGGCGTATACGGCGGGTCCGTGCTCTACGCAGACTTTGCGGGCAACATCGATTCCTGCATCACGATCCGGACCATGTACATGAAAGGCAAGCACGCCTACCTGCAGGCGGGCGGGGGCATCGTGGCGGATTCCGATCCTGAAAAAGAGTTCCAGGAGACTGTCAACAAGGCGCAGGCGGTTTTGCGTGCGGTGGAGATTGCCCGGCAGGGAAGGTAGTTTCGCGGGCGGGGTTGTTCTCGCCCCGCCCGTTACCTTCGTAAGATGCTTCGAAGGCAGGATTTATTTCTAATTAAGAGAGGCTTCGGAACGTGCAGCCGGAAATAATGAAGAACGTAGACGTCTTTTTAATCGCAAACTTTTCTTTGATTTTTGGAATGGCAGGCCTGTTCTGGCCTGAAAAATTCCGCCCGCTCTTCGACGTCCTGATGTTTCCCTGGCCCGCGAGTTACCGGATGGTTCGCGTCAACAGCATCGCCGCCATTCTCCTTTTTCTGCTGCTGGTCGGGCGTCTACTCCTGTACTAAGTGGAGGTGGGCGTGTGCCGCTTCAACCGACCAAAACAAATCTTTCAAGAGGTGCGGGAGTTTGCCAAGAAAATCAGCCAGTCTGTCTTTGCGTTCTTAGCGACTACCTTTGCGTCCTTTGCGGTTCAAAGCTTTTTTGACGTTGGCAATTGCCCCTGTGCGGTGATCTCTGCATCCTTCCTGGCTGCCAGGCTGACCCACACCGCTACCCCATAAAGCACCAGAATTTCCAGTCCGCCGAATTCTCCGTGCAGCCCGTGAATGACAATGGCCAAGCCAAAGATTGCCAGGAGTACGTATCCACCCACGAATGTCGTGAGCGGCACGAGAAATAGAAGAGCAGCGATGATTTCGGCTCCGGAAAGAAACAGGCGTACCGAGTTCAGAATGCCGGCATGGCCGGAGCCGTGAAGACCGAAATGAGCCGCGTAAAAAGTCCGGCACGATTCCAGCAGGACGACCAATCCCATCGTCCAGTGGAGAAAGCGGATTGCAAATGCTGTACGCGATGCGGTCATTTGGCCTTGCGCTTCGCGGCGCCTCCCGCCTTGCCTTCTGTGAGTTTGTGACTGGCACTTGCGTCCAGATCCAGCCCGTAAAACTTTTTCAGCTCCCGAATACGCCGCAACGAATCCTGGCTGAAGGGGCACTTCCCGTCGAAGGCATGCAACACGATGCCCTCCAGCAGGTCGCCCAGAGTCAGGTCGTGATAGTCCGCAAAGGCCTTCAACACCTTTAGAAGCCGTTTCTCCATGCGCACACCGGTCTGTACGCGTTCAATGGTGAGTCGATCGGTTATTGGTACCATGGTACCAATATACCATGGTACGGACCTATGGACACCAAGCCCCTGTCACCCTGAGCGAAGCGAAGGACCTATGTGCTTTCGGGAGAAACAGTCCGATTAAAGCGCGAGGAAGTTTTTGACCAGTTTCTTCCCCTGGTCGGTGAGAACGCTTTCGGGATGGAACTGCACGCCCTCCAGCGGGAATTTCCGGTGCCGCAGGCCCATGATGACTCGCGTCCCGTCGCTCTCCACGATATGTGCGCTGACTTCGAGTTCGGCGGGCAGATCGTCTTCCGAAACAATGAGCGAGTGGTAGCGGGTAGCAGTCATTGGAGAATCCAGCCCGCAGAAAACCGTCTTCCCATCATGCTGAACGCGGCTGGTCTTGCCATGCATCAGATTCTTGGCGCGCACGATCCTTCCGCCGAATGCCTCGCCGAGCGCCTGATGTCCGAGACACACCCCCAGTACCGGCACTTTTCCCGCAAAGTGGCGGATCAACGCCACGCTGATCCCGGCGTCTGCGGGTGTGCAGGGCCCTGGTGAAACCAGAATGCGCTCCGGGCGGAGCGCCTCGACGTCCTCGACCGTTACCTGATCATTGCGGCGAACTTCGACCTCAGCCCCCAATTCCCCAATGTATTGCACCAGGTTGTAGGTAAACGAGTCGTAGTTGTCGAGAACAAAGACCATAAACGCGGCTGCAATCCAGTTTAGCGGAAAGAAAGCCCTTCGGCGAATGCCCCTTCCGGCCCCACATCCCACGCCGAAGTCATTGACCCCATGATGGTTTCTTCCCCATGCCGGCCGCATATCCCCCGGAAGTGGTCTTGACAGCAATAGCCCCGCACGCCATGCTAACTCAGCTTTTTCGGAGGCAATTCATGGCTGAGGCCCAGCAGGAAAAGCGGGCGACACGGCGATTTGCACTGCGGTTGCCGGTAGCTGTGACGTATGCCGAAAATGGAACCCAGGAACGATCCGCGCAAACCCGCGATGTAAGTGCAAGAGGGATTTCGTTTTACGTGGATTCGCCGATCGCTACCGGGTCTCCGATTGAGTTCACTTTAACTCTCCCGGCCGAGATAACCCTCACCGAGAGCATTCGGGTTCGATGCAAAGGCACGGTGGTGCGCCTCGACGATGAAGCGTCCAACGGCAAGATGGCCGTTGCTGCCGTGATTGATGAATACGAATTCCTGTCCGAGGCATAATCCGCGGAAGCCGATTCCCCCGCGCTTTCTCGATTTTGACTGACGATGATATTGTGAGCCCAGCACGTAGGCTGGGCGGGGTGGAGTCTTGCCGCGATCTGCTACAAACCTGATCCTGACGCTGTCGCTCGGCGCCGGTTGTGCGCTGCTGAGCGGTGGTGTGCACGCCCAAAGTACTGATACTCAGCCTGCGCAGCAACCACAGTCACGCTCTGCTGTAATACGCCAGATGATGCAGCAGGAAGCCGCTCGCCGCAATGCCGCGCGCCAAGGCGCAACGCCGCCTACCGATGCGACAGGCACGACTCAGCCTGCGACAGCACCGGCGACACCTGTTCAGACCGCGCCCACGCCGCAGGTTCCCGTTCCACCAACCCAGGCTCCGGTACCGCAGAATCAACTTCCGGCGCCTCAGACGCAAGTTCCTGCGACGCCGTCCTCCACCGTGCCTGCCGCACCGCCAACGCCCACGACATCACAGGCTCCGGCATTGGTGAAAAGCGTAAAGATCGGGCGAGACAAAACCGGCAGCATCATCGAGATTGTCAACAGCCGCGCGATCGCTCCGGCGATTCAGACCTTGAACCATCCGCCGCGCCTCGTCATTGATCTGCCCAATGCTAATGTCGCGGTCAAAGAGAGATTCCTCGTCGCCAAGGGAGACCAGTTCACTGAACTTCACGTGGACCAGTTCCAGGAGGCTCCTCCCGTAACGCGCGTGACGGTGGACCTGACGGAAGCCAGGCCCTACACGTGGGATGCTGCCGGAAACCGGCTGACCATTCGCCTGAAGCCAGCGGAAGATCCGGCGGCCGCCAAGGCCGCGCCGCCACCACCGCCCGCGCAACCCGCGACTATTCCCACGTTCTCAGCCGCCGCCAAGCCCGCAGTCGTCCCCGTTTCTTCGAATGGCGCGGGATCGGCCGTGATCGTCGGCAGCAGAATCGGATCTGGTTCGTCCGTGACCGCCAGCACCGAAACCGCCGTGTTGCACATCGCACGTGGTGGAGAACTGCACGTCTGCCCGAACAGCACTGTCTCGGTGACCGCATCTAAGAGCGGCCAGGAACTGATGTTCGGGATGAGCACGGGCACGCTCGAAACGCATTACCACATCGATGCTGGTTCTGACGCTGTGCTGACGCCTGACTTCCGGATGCTCCTCGCCGGTCCGGGCGATTTCGATTACGCCATCAGCAGCAACTCGCACGGCGACACCTGCGTGCGCGCCCTGCTGGGCAATACCGCATCCATGCTGGTTTCAGAATTGATGGGAGACCGCACGTACCAGGTGAAACCCACCGAGCAAGTGGTCTTTCATGAAGGGCGCATCGACCGCGTCAGCAATGACGTTCCGTTCGACTGCGGATGCGCCGCGCCACCACCGCCGGTGATGCGCGCCTCGACCCTACCCGAGCCAACGCAGGTGGCTGAAGCGAAACTGCCGCCAAACCTGCAACTGCCGTCGTCGAATTCGGGTACGTCGCGTGCTTCCATCGATCCCATGTTGCCGCCGCTGCCCAACGCCTCGCGGCCTGCGATGGCCGGCCCCGCCGGATCGCAAGCGCAGCGCGCAGCCGTGGCTCCTGAAGCCGCCGCTCCAGTCCGGGCAAAGAAAGAAGACCTGCACGTCCAGATCGAAGCGCCTTTGGTCTTCCGCGGCTCCGATCGCACGCGTACCACGACCACAGCATCGAACATGCCGCCGGGCTCGCCCGCGAAGCCGAACGCAGCCCCAATGCCCGCTCCCGCACCTGCCCCGCAACCGAAGGCCGTGGCTCAGAAGCCCGAATCAGAAAAGGAACATCGCGGATTTTTCGGAAAGGTGAAGGGATTCTTCTCTTCGATCTTCCACTAGAAAGAAATCGGGTCCTGGGTGTTAGGTGAGAGATCTTGGGAATGACCCAGATCCAAACCTAATGACCAAGACCCTTTGTATTTTCCTAAGGCCCAAAGCCCAAGGCCTAATACTGATTTTCAGTCCCGCTTGATCGCCTTCGCGATGGGCGCGGCCTTCTCCCGGGCCAAGTCTCGCAACTCGTCGGCCCAGTCGCTGCTTTTGTCGGCGATGTCGTTCACCCGGTCGATCGCCTCCTCGGACCAATCCTGCAATGTGTCGCGCGCGTCGTCGTAACGCTTGCGCAGGTCCTTCCGCATCTGCTTGCCGGTCTTCGGTGCGAGCATCAGCGCGATAAGAGCGCCGGCGCCGACTCCGATCATCAAAAACGTGACGGCTGTGCCGACGTTGCTCTTACTCGACGACTCATATTTCCCAATCCGCATAAAGGCATCTCCTCGTGGTGGAATCCATGAAATATTGAATTTCTACTTTATTGTATTCCCTAGCCCGAGCGCTCTAGGGTGGATTACCGACGAGGTGGCCGCAGGTTTGGAGGTAGCGCCATCTCCGTGTAAACTAAGGTGTTTGATCCCCGTGTCCGGCGAGCCAGTGGCTTGTCCCCGCTTCGCCGGTCCCAACGATCGCAATTTTTGAGGAGACTTTCAGCCGCATGTCGATTCCTGCCACCCAACTTCGCCCCGGCATGATCATCAAGCACAACAACGATCTGCATTCGGTGTTCTCGGTCGAGCACCGAACCCCGGGCAACTTGCGGGCCTTCATCCAGGCCAAACTGCGCAACCTGCGCACCGGCGCCATGTTCGAGCATCGTTTCCGTTCGCCTGACCCCATCGAGAAGATCACCGTCGACGAAGTGAACATGGAGTTCCTCTACAACGACGGCGACGACTACTACTTCATGAACACCGAGAACTACGAGCAAACGCATCTGACGCGCGATACCTTGGGCGATGCCGTGGAGTATCTGACTTCCAATCTTCAGATCAAGGTTGAGTTCTTTGACGGCAAAGCAGTTGGAATCGAGCTGCCGCAAACCGTGATCCTCACGATTGTGGAGACCGAGCCCGGCCTGAAAAGCGCGACTGCTTCGAGTGTGACCAAGCCCGCGAAGACGGAGACCGGCTTGATCGTCCAGGTGCCGCCCTTCATCAACGAGGGGGAAAAGATCAAGGTGGATACGGCCGAGGGGACATATTTGTCGAGGGCGTAGGGCGTTACAAGTTAAAAATCTTTCGGAAATGCTAAGGCTTCGCTTGTTGCGTCGACATTTCTGGCTGCTCCGTCGAGTATCTGTCCTGGCTTTTTTGCTTTCGTCCGTCTTTGCATTCGCGAAAGAGCCTGAAGACACGGCGCGTTCGATCTTGAAAGCTGGAGCAGCGCGCTCGCTTCTCAGTAGTGATCCTGCTGCACCCCATAGCCTGGCAGCGAGTTTTTCCGTTCATCTTTCAGGCGCCAGGCGAGTCGATGGTAAGTACGTGTTATCAGTGACACCAAGAGGCGATTGGGCCAAGCAGCTGTTTTTTGCCGACTATAGTGATCTGCAGGTGGCGCGCGGAGCAACAGTGTGGATTCAGCGGAGCGTTCCCTTCCAACCTCTTCAGGCCGCAATTGTTCAAAACGCCTTCAACAGCCCCCTGCACATTGACGAGCCCGGAGACGTGGTTGATCGATATTTCAAAATCTCTGATCACCACATTATTGAATTGCGTTGTGTTGACCTTCTGCGTGGCAGAAGCCGCCGCACCTTTTGTGTTGACCCGGATCAAAACTTGACGACGATCACGCTTCACAGCACCCGAATCACACATCAATATTCAGACTTCAGACGTGTCGGGAAACGATTCGTGCCGTATCGAATCACGGGCACGCACTGGGGCAAGGCTGTACTCGATATCAAGCTCGATAAGGTAGCGCTCGACAGCGAGACTGTTTCGCAACTTCCGACGCCAGCTGAAGGATCATTAAAACGCGCGGGATGCCTGTCTCCCACTCTGCCCACATTGAAGCACAGTGAATTCCCCGGATTTCCCATGTCAGGACCGCAAGTGAATTCCCTAAGACGCGTGATGTTGTACGCTCTCATCGGAAGCGATGGAAGTGTCAAAAATGCGACTGTAACTCAAACCGGAGGTCAGGCATTCGATTCTTCCGCATTGGAAGCCGTCCGTCGTTGGCAATACGAACCTGCGAAATGTGGTGACACTCCCGTTGAATTCGAGACTGAACTGTCGCTGAACTTTAGCATGGAGATTCAAGAGGAACTTTTTGGATGGCCACGTTAGGCGAAAGTCTTCAATCTCGCCGATTTCTCGTACGCGGCCGCGTACAAGGCGTCGGTTTTCGCTGGTTCGTCGAGCGACAGGCACATATCCTCGGAGTCGCTGGCTGGGTGAGGAATAACGCCGATGGCGCTGTCGAAGTGTTTGCGCAGGGAACTCGCGAGCAGATCAGCAATCTGCACGGTCAGCTAATGCAGGGCCCACGGGCGGCGCGAGTCGATACCGTGGAAGTCTCGGAAGTCCCCCTGTCGCAGGGTCTCAAAACTTTTCGCATTGAAGGAGCCTGGTAAATGTCCAAGTCGGGCCTCAATTCCGACCAATTGAAAAAGCTGATCCGCGAAGTGCCCGATTTCCCGAAAAAGGGAATTCTGTTCTACGACATCACCACGCTTCTGAAAGACAAAGCGGGGTACGCGACCCTGATCGATGTGCTGGCCGAGCGCTATATCGGGAAGGGAGTCGATCTGATTCTCGGCATGGAGGCCCGCGGATTTATCTTCGGGCCAGCTTTGGCTTATCGCCTTAGCGCCGGATTCGTCCCGGTACGGAAGCCGGGAAAGCTGCCGGCTGCGACTACGCGCGTGGAATACGACCTGGAGTATGGCAGCAACATCCTCGAAGTCCACGAGGATGCCATCGAGAAAGGCCAGCGTGTGCTGATCGTCGACGACTTGCTGGCCACCGGCGGCACCGCTGAAGCCACCGCCCAACTCGCCACCAAGCTGGGCGCTGACATCGCAGGCCTGGCCTTCGTGGTCGAACTCGACTTCCTGAAGGGCCGCGATAAACTCAAGCCGTACGACGTCTACTCCGTGCTGCACTATGACAAGTAAGGAAAACCCATATAAGGGCACTACTAAGCCCTCTTCGATGTAGCCCCTCTCGCGCGACTAGATTCTCCGTCATAAAATTCCTGTTTGGAGCGAACTACTTGACCGATGGTGGCGTCTGGCAGTTTGTAGGGAGAGAGCGGATGCAGGAAATGACCCTGATCCGGGCCGAACGCGCGGCGGAAACTGAATTGGTGCTGGATCTGGAAAAGACCGCGCTGCGGCGGGAATTTGAAAACCGTTTAGCAGAATGCGGCACGCTTGCGTTTCGGGTCGCCCGCGGAGTCTTGCACAATCCGGCCGACGCAGAAGACGTGGCGCAGGAAGCAATGCTGCGGGCATATCGCCGCTTTGCCCGTCTCCGCGACCCTTCTAGCTTCCGGTCCTGGCTGGTTCGAATTACATTTCGTCTGGCTCTGGATCAGACGCGATCGGCACGCCGGCGGGAAGAGCGGGAAACAATTTGGGCCTCTCAGGCGCAACAGCCGAACGCCGATGATGCGGCGGCAGCCCATGAGTTTGGGAGGCGTCTGGACGAAGCCATGGAAATCCTACCGACTAAGTTGCGCCTGGTCTTGCTTCTTTCGGGCATGGATGGGCATTCCCTGGAAGAGGTGGCGGAACTGCTGCAGCTTCCACTCGGCACCGTGAAATCACGGCTGCATTCCGCACGTAAGCGGCTGGCGGAGAAACTGCGATGACTTGTGACCACTTCAAACGTGCAATGTTCGCATCCACAGCGGCAGGGCAAGAGCTGGGCGGAGATCTGGAAAATCATTACCGGCAGTGTGCGGATTGCTGGGCGGCCTTGAAACGCGAGGAAAACCTGTGGGGACAGATCAACGCAGCCTTACGAAGGCGATTAGATGAAGAGCCCACTCCAGGTTTTTTCGCGCGTGTGCGAGCGGGAATTCCAGAAGAAGGTTTGCCGCAAACTGGCTGGAATCCCACATGGCTGTTCGCTGCCGCATCGCTGTCGCTTGTTCTGATTTTTGCCGCTCATCTTCGAACAGGTAGCCATGCTCGGACGGATGAGGCGGCCAATTTGCCCGGACGCACGCTCGCGGTCCAACAGCTGAGCGATCCCAACCCCATCCCCTCTGCAATTGTTAATTCTGCGATCCCCACTCGACACTCGCGGCAAATCAAAGGGGCCCCTGCTTCTCGGAGGAATGCGGGTGGTGAGCCCGAGGTGTTGGTTCCCGCGGATGAAGCGAAAGCCTTCCAGCAGTTCGTCACACGGCTGGCTGACCGTCACGAAGTGGTTGAAGCCCTAGTGAACGGGCCGTTGAACGAGGAGGATGAGCTGGATCCGATTTGTCCGGTTGAGATCGCCGATTTGTGGCTGCAACCGCTGGTGTGGGAGAGGTGGAAGTAGCTGCAACGCAGGAATGCATCGCATGTGCTGGAGATCCCGCGGTCGGAGGAAAAATGAGAAGATTCGTTCCACTAATTTTTTTGATGGTCGTTATGACGACACTGGCGTTCGCGCAGGAAAAATCCAAGTCAGAGGGGGAGGCGACGGTTGCGCCCGTGAAAGTCACTCCCCTCAGAGTTTCGGTTACCTTTGTCGAGTTTGAAGGCGAGAAGAAAGTTAAGAGTCTTCCCTATTCTCTTGTGGTCGTTGCGGACGGTAAGCCGCCCTCGGCGAAGTTGAGGATGGGGAGCCGCGTGCCTGTCTATACCGGGAAGGAAAACGGGATGCAATATCTTGATGTGGGCAGCAACATCGACTGTCAGGCCTTCCGGGCGGACAATGCATTCGACCTCAAGCTAAGTCTGGATCGCTCGTGGGTCGAAGGGGATGTCGCCGTGCCCGTCGAAAGAAACTCTGCGCAATCCGTGGCAGGCCAATTCCCGGAACCGGTGATCCGCCAATTTCGATCGGACCTTAGTTTGGTCTTGCGCGATGGCCAAACTGTGGAGAGCACCTTTGCTACCGACCCCCTCAGTGGGAAGGTATTCAAGGTGGAGGTTTCACTCAACCTCTTGAAATGAGACGTCGATCGTCATGTCCATTTGGGCAGCGGCCCGTCAGCAAACAGCAAACGATCTTGTGGGACCGCTGCCCAACGGTCAAGGTCGAATTGTCAGGCGCAATCGGACTACTCTTCCTGATCTGATTCGGTCAGAAAGTTCTCTCCCAGATTCCTGGCAAACGGATCGCTCGAGTGGTCTACGAGGACTTCGAGATCGGTCTCCGGCGTGCCGCCTTCTCCTGACGACTTTTCCTGCTTGCGTTGGGTCTTGCGCTCGGCTTTTTCGCGCTGCTTGTCTTGCCGCGAGCGCTCTTTCTGGCGCTTGGTGAAACTGGATCTGCCTCTTCCTCCCATCAATACCTCCAAGGGCACACTTGTGCTCTGGACCGAACGTGGTCCGTCGAATTCATGCTGCTTCATCGTTTCGTTTAGGGCAACCTACCAGCGCGGTTCGCGAGGCTGGCGCGCGTGTCCGCGATAGTCGTCGCGTCCACCGCCGCCATCACGGCCTCCGCGGCCGCCGCCTCCAAAACGTCCGCCACGCGGCGGGCCGCTGCTCTTCTCTTTGGGACGCGCTTCGTTGACCTTCATGGGGCGTCCTCCCAAATCGCTGCCGTCGAGCGCGGCAATCGCCTTGCCGGCGGCATCGGCATCCGTCATTTCCACGAACGCGAAACCGCGCGAACGGCCGGTCTCACGATCCGTGACTATGCTGACCCGTTCCACGGCGCCGTGCGCTTCGAACAGGGGGCGAAGTTCGCCCTCGGTGGTGCTGTGCGGGATGTTGCCTACAAACAGGTTTTTCATCAGGCTTCCTCAGGTTGCAAATCGGTTTCGCTGCTTGCTAATTGGGGGATGGCCGCTTCCGGAGCATCAATCGCGGGAGCGGCATGACGGCGCAGGGCCTCTTTCCAATAACGTTGTGATGCATAGTCGACAGGAAGTGCAGAATCTGTGCCAGCGCTTTTCTGCCTTGGATCTTTCAATGACCGGGTGGCTGCGATGCGCCACGAGGCTTCCAGAAAACCGTAGCGCTGCGGAAGCAGTTCGCAGGCACTCGTAAATAACGATGCCACCATCTCGCTCCACAACCCGTTCCGGGTCGGATCGCGATAAAGCTCGTCACCTGCTCCGGGTGCGCTGCCGAGATACTCGGGCTTGCCCACCAGGAACGCCATGCGCTGGGGAGGCTTGGCGTTGGCCATTTCACTGCAGAAGTCTTCGACGTTGCGCGGTTCGCGTTTCACGTCCATCAGCACCAGGTTGTAGGAGTCAGCCTGCCACAACGAACGTGCTTCGCTGATGTCTGACGCACAATCCACTTCAACTCCTAGCTTGCGCAGAATCTTGGCGCGCAGGTCGCGCTTGGTTGCATAGCTGTCGATGAGCAGAATTCTTTTCTTGCGGACCGCTGCCAAGCCGTTCCCCGGGGCCCTACTCACGAGCCGCGTCGTTTCTCTTGCCGGCCTCGGTTGCCGACGTCTTCGAACTTCCAGCCGACTGCCCCACGCTGAGCTGGGCGTACATCACGCGGTTGCGGATGCGCCGTTGAATCTTTTGCTTGCGCATACGGTGGAACCTCGACTTGTCGCCGTTAATTCCGGACATAATCTCCTCCAGCCCAGGTTCAATTTGTCCAAGGGAGCGCAGGGCAAGCGCGGCTCGGTGTCAGCACTCTTCAGCCTTTGTCGGGCCGCCACATTGTCATGGGACGCGCCTTCTTTACCGTGTGGTTCTCAATCGCGAAGGCGCAAAAAATGATTCAGCGAAATTGGTCTTCGTGGTTAAGTCTCCTCACTACTATACGCCAATATGCTGCATACACGACGCCGTCCCCCCTGAATTCCCGTACGTCGCGAGACCGGTGGGTTAGGTGCAAAAAGACCCCTGCGAGTTGAAAGAAAGCGAAAAGCAGAACGGCATGGCTTCCTCTTTGGGAGCTGTTTTTTGAAATTTGATAGCGAAAAGCGCCCTTTTCTGCTACCTTTTGGGTCGCGTTTGATCAGAATCGGTTGTGAGCAGTTCAAGCTTTACCAGCTGGTACCTGCCCTGCAGTACCCTCCGACTCGCATTCAGCGTAAAAATTCACCGAAAGGTATTTGCACAACGATATATGGAACAAGGAACAGTGAAGTGGTTTAACGATGCCAAGGGTTACGGATTCATCAGCCGCCAGAGCGGCGAGGATGTTTTCGTGCACTTCTCCGCGATTCAGGCGAACGGCTTCCGCAGCTTGCAGGAAGGCCAGAGCGTGGAGTTTCAGGTGACGAAGGGCCCCAAAGGCCTGCAGGCCGAGAACGTTCGGCCTCTGTAAGGAATCGAGTCTGGGTAAAAAGGCTCCGGCGCTCGCCGGAGCCTTTGCTTTTTGTCGAGCGCTGTCAACTGTGGGGCGCCTGGTTGGGCGCGCACTAGCTTGTCAGCGTGAAATACATTCCGACCGCGGCGCCATAAAGCCCGAAGCTCACGAGCATCAACGCCATCATGCCGAGAATCCCGTGCCAGTTCAGATCCATTTCCTGCGCTGTCGGTGATTCTTCTCTCACACAACCTCCCTCCGCTCTGCCTGGGAGCGAAACTTCAGAATAAGAGTGAAGCGGCACGCTCACGGCCAGATCCATCGTTGCCCGAGATCACTGCATCCTCTGTTCCACTGCCGCGAAAGACTGCACAACCGAGTGGTGGGGTGGCCTGGCCTACCGACAGTCGGCGAAAACCTTCCCTTCGCGGCGAAAACGGTCCTGGAGATTGGGACGAACGAGACGTACTACCGGGTTTCTCGGGTGCACGCGGTGGGGTCGTTACAACTCTGTAACGAGAAGTTTTGCGCCCGGGGGCAGGTAACTTTTGCGCCGGAACCAGTCCTCCATCGCCTCGCGCAGGGTGTCGATGGGAACCTTGGCACCGATCTCGATGAGGCCATCGGCGGTGGGGAGGGTGTCGTCGAAGACGCTGGCATTGGTAAAGTTACGCATGCTGAAGCTATCCATCCACTTCAACGGGCATGCGTGGCGCCCGCCGTTTTCTTCGTACTCCACGCGAATCTTGCGCGCGAACATGTCATCACCATTCTAAACATTTTCCCGCCGCCGCTCGCCGGTGCATACGATCGCTTGACAGCCCGCAATGCGCCGCCATACCCTGCCGCACTGCACCGCCAGACGGATACGCACAACAGGAGGGTTGCAAAATTATGTGGCTTCTTTGGGTAATCATCGTGGGCCTCATCGCGGGCTGGGCCGCCGGAAAAATCATGGGTACCGGCGGATACGGTCCTGTCATCGACATCCTGCTGGGAATCGCTGGGGCAATCGTCGGCGGATTTCTATTTCACCTCTTCGGATTGTTCTCCTCAGGCGGCCTCATTCCTGAAATCGTGATCGCCACTGTCGGTGCAGTCATACTGATCTGGCTAAGTCGCAAGTTGAAGAAGGCGTGAAGCGGCAAGAATGAAAAAGGCCCGGCGCGCAGCCGGGCCCCTACCAGAAGAAATCTACTTATTCTCCAGCCGCGCCGCCAGATTCTTCACCTCATCCCGCAATCCCTGCGGCAGGCGATCGCCGAACTGGGCGAAATGCTTCTCGATGAGCGGGATCTCAGCTCGCCATCCCTCGACATCCACGCTGAGCAATTTGTCGAGGTTCGCAGGTGGCATCTCCAGGCCAGTTCGATCCAGGTCCGATAGCGCCGGCAACCTGCCGATGGGCGTGTCCACAGCATTTACCTGGTTGTCGCAACGCTCGAAAATCCATTTCAGCACCCGGCTGTTCTCGCCATAGCCGGGCCACAGAAATCTTCCGTTCTCGTCGGTGCGGAACCAGTTCA
>DASRDJ010000193.1:0-3902 GCA_035652655.1 Terriglobales bacterium | reverse complement strand
GAAAACCTCGCTGGAAGATGAAGCGGCCGCGATTCTCGCCGAGATTGCGCGCCTCGAAGAAGTGGCCGCGACCGGCGCTTCACTTCGTGACAGGAAAGGAGCGAGGGTTTGAGCCTCTCTCTCAAAGCAGCTGTACTCTTGCTGACTCTGACCTTGGCCGCGTACGCCTTTGCCGAGACTTTGACCGGCACGGTGAATAACGGGACCACCGGCAAGGCCGCCGCCGGCGACGATGTCGTCCTGATCAAGCTTGCCAACGGCATGGAAGAAGCCGCCCGCACCAAGGCTGACGCCAAAGGCAATTTCAAGTTCACGTTCGATGACGTGGGACCGCACCTCATCCGCGCGATCCACCAGGGCGTCACCTATCACCGGATGGCTCCTCCGGGAACGACCTCAGTGCAGTTCGATGTTTTCGACGTGGGCAAGAAAATCGAAGGCATCTCTGTAACCGCCGACGTCATGCGCTTCCAAGTCGAGAACGGACAGCTTGAAGTCGTGCGTCTGTTCGCGGTCAACAATGAGTCGAAGCCGCCCAAGACGCAGATGAACGACCACAACTTCGAGTTCTACCTGCCCGAAGGCGCGAAGGTGTCGCAGGGCATGGCGAAGACTGCGAACGGCAATCCATTGAATGCCGCGCCCGTGCCGCAGGCCGACAAGGGCCGCTACGCTTTCATCTTCCCTTTGCGTCCCGGAGAAACACAGTTCCAGGTGCAGTACACGGTTCCCTACTCCGGATCGGCCACCATCGATCCCAAGTCGCCTTATGGCATGCAGCACTTCGTGGTCATGGTTCCGAAGACCATGCAGTTCGAGGCGGGGCCCGGTGCGCACTTCGACTCGATGAATGATCCGCAGCAGACCGATGCGATCGTTCAGGTCGCAGCCGAAACGAAGGCGGGCCAACCGCTGAGCTTTAAGATCTCAGGCACCGGCGTGCTGGCGGCCAACACCGCTCCCGAAGGCAGCACTAACGGCGGAGCCATGGGTGGCGGTCAGGGGCAGCAGGGGCAACAAGGAAACTCGCGCATCGGAGACGGTCCGGGTGGTGGCATCGGGCCACCGATCGACGCGCCTGATCCGCTGCAGAAATATCGCTGGTGGATCATTGGAGGATTCGTCCTGGCCCTGTTCGGCGGAGCGTACTACGTGAACACGCGCCAGCGGGTAGGCTTTGCAGGCGGTTCCAATGGGACCGGAGGCGAGTCTGAGATTCCCGAGCCTGTTCCCGCGGCGCGCGCTTACCGGGCGCCCACACCGCCGGTTTCGCGGCCTGCTGCCCCCGTCGCGGCAGCTCCTGCCAGACCCTCGATGCTGCTGGAAGCGTTGAAAGAGGAACTCTTCCAGCTCGAAGTCGAGCACAAGCAGGGCAAGATCACGCAGCAGGAATACGATAAGGCCAAAGCCGCGCTCGACGGCACACTCGAGCGGGCGATCAAGCGCGAAGCGCAGAACGCCTAGCACAGGCGGTGTGCGGGCGTCCCTGCCAGCACACTCGGCCTGCGATTGCGGAACGGTCGCGCCGCCTTGGCTAAGCGATCTTCCGCTGCTGGATGGCCTCAATATACTGCGCGATCTGATTGAGATGTGAGAGGTCGTGTCCCGCCAGCAGTCGTAGCATCACATCCAGAGATTCCAGCCCGCGTTCATTGTGTTGGCCGGCGCGCTCCAAGTCGGCCGCCGGGACCCGCTTCCACGCAGCGAGGTTGAGTTCGCGCAAGGTGCGGAATGTCTCTACAAGCTCAGCCGGTTCGCGCTCATTGTGGCGCTGCGCAGCCACCCAACGATCCTGCTGCGTGCCCAGGATCGTCGGCAGTTGTTCGCTCACGATCAGGCGCAGGCGATAGCCATACACCCATTCACTGTCGGTGAGGTGGCCGATGATCTCGTTCGGGGTCCACTTGCCCTCGAAGGGTCGCGTTCGCAAAACGGGCACGGAATGGCGACTCACAATCTCCTCGAGCGCGGATGCAGTTCCAGCCAGCACCTTCAAGGGATGCTGCTGCCCCTGCAGCTTGAACATCTTTTCGCGGTATGCCTGCGCGGCGATGGCAGGGGACTCAGCTTGTACGGAACTCATTTGTTCCTCTCCTTCAACTTCCCGATTGCAGGCGTAGACAATATCTCGAGTACGCGAAACCCGCTATCCGAATTTTGCGGTGACTCGGGCGTGTCGAGTGGCCCCGTTCGAGCTACTCAACTGTTCCAGATGTGTCTGGGAACTCGGGAGATTTTAAAAAAGCGTAGACTATTGGAACGAATCAAAGCATTGCCTTTCGCAAGAACCAAGCCTTGGGCGCTCATCCGCGCCAAGCATCTCGCAGCCTTCTGCGTCATCTAATGAATGACAGGAGCGCCACTTATGGGAAACACAGTTAAGACCGCCGTCCTGCTCACGGGATTGACTTTGTTGCTGATGGCTCTCGGCAGCTACTTCGGCGGGCAGCGCGGGATGCTCACCGCCCTGATCATTGCGGGCGTGATGAACTTTGTCTCGTACTTTTTCTCAGACAAGATTGCTTTGGCTACGTATCGCGCGCAGGCCGTGACGCGCGAGCAGCTGCCGCGCGTCTACCAGGTTGTGGAGCGGTTGACGCAAAAGGCCGGCCTGCCTATGCCGAAGATCTACGTGCTCCCCACGGAATCGCCGAATGCCTTCGCCACGGGCCGCAACCCGCAACATGCTTCCGTCGCCGTGACCCAGGGAATCCTTAACTTGCTGAACGATGAAGAACTCGAAGGCGTACTCGCCCACGAACTCGGCCACGTCAACAATCGCGACATCCTGATCAGTTCGATCGCCGCGACGCTCGCCGGCGCGATCACCTACGCTGCACGCTTCGCCATGTTCTTCGGCGGTGGGGGCGACCGCGAAGGCCGGCGCGGTGGCGGCCTGGCAGCGTTGGCCATGATGATTCTCGCGCCGTTAGCAGCCGTGCTGATTCAGCTGGCCGTTTCTCGTTCACGTGAATACCAGGCCGACGAAACCGGGGCGCATCTGACCGGGAACCCGTACGCGCTCGCCAGCGCGCTGGGGAAGCTTGATGCCTATTCCCGGCGAATCCCCATGCAAGCCAGCCCGTCGACGGCGCACCTGTTCATCATTCAGCCCTTGCTGGGTGTGAACGTTGGGAACCTGTTCTCGACGCATCCGCCGATCGCAAAACGCATTGAGCGCCTGACGGGGCGTCCCTCGGAGTTCCGGCAGGCAGGGTAGGGTCGGATGCAGGTGACATCTCACAATGTAGAGACGGGCGTCTCGCCCGTCCGGCGGGTGGGACGCGCCCGCCGCTCCATCGCTTCGTGACAAAGGCCGCGACTCCATCTAGAGTTTGAGGCCCCATCAAATGGTTCGTATCAGGGCGCCGCTTTAGCGGCGCCGTTCTCTCTCTCTCGCGGCGAGGCGCCTTCAGGCGGTGTCATCGCGCAAGAACTCGCTAAGCCCGCGTTCTAGGATTGCAGAAGCTAACGGCTAGGAGCCAAAAGCTAACAGCTGCTTTCTGTGACGTTGGTAACAGCTTTCGCTCTACCCCGCATAGTAGAATCGCGTTTCGCATGTCCCCGGAAACTGCCACTGCCGCCACGCATCGCGCTTCGCAACTGGAGGCCACTCTTCGCAAAGTCATTCGCGGCAAGGACGAGGTCATCCGGCTGGCGCTGGTTTCGATCTTCGCCCGCGGCCACCTGTTGATTGAAGGTGTCCCGGGAGTCGGCAAGACCACGCTCGGTCAGGCCCTGGCGCGTGCGCTCGATTGCGGCTTTCAACGCGTGCAGTTCACCAGCGACATGCTGCCCTCCGACGTGCTGGGCATCTCGATGTACTCGGCCATCGAGCAGCAGTTCGAATTCAAGCGTGGTCCGGTGTTCACCAACATCCTGCTCGCCGACGAGATCAACAG
>DASRDJ010000192.1:0-45558 GCA_035652655.1 Terriglobales bacterium | reverse complement strand
GCCAGTCTGCTTGTGGTGGCTCATCGCCTCCACCCTCGCCGACCTGACAGGCCCCAAGGCCCAGCACCTGTTACTCGTGAACTGACACCTGACAGCCGAAGACCTGAAGCCTGAGACCTGTCACCTGAGACCTGTGACCCGTTACCTGTCCTTCGCTTCCCAATTCCGGGATGTTCCCGGACTTTCAACTCCACTTGTGCCCGCCGTCACAGTATGGCCGCAACCCAAAGCGCATTCTGAAATAGCAATCTTCATGCCCGACGCTTCCGATGCCCCGGCAGGTGACGCATGCTCCTGCCGCGACGCCAGAATCTCCAAGTTCTGTCTCGCCTCGGGCAGTCCGTGCTCTGCCGCTCTCCGATACCATTTAGCGGCATCCACATAGTTCTGCCCGACGCCCTGGCCGTGCTCGTAGGCATAAGCGATTTCATTTTCCGCCGCTGCTGATCCGTGCTCCGCCGCCGTCCGCAACCACCGCAGTCCCTCAGCCAAATCTTGCGCCACCACTTTCCCTTCGAAATACAGCAAGCCCAACTTGTACTGCGCAGGAGCATATTTCTGCGCGACCGCCTTCTGATACCACGACACGGCTGCGCTTCCATCCAACGGAACGCCCCGCCCCATGGAGTACATAAACGCCAGATTCGCTTGCGCCGGCGCGTATCCCTTCTCCGCCGCTCGCCGGTACCAGCGCACTGCGTCTTCGTCATCGGCCTGCGTGCCGCGTCCGGCAGCCTTCATGAACCCGACATTGTTCTCCGCCGGCAGATAACCTTCTCCGGCCGCGCGCGAATACCAGCCCAAAGCCTCGCGGTCATCCTGCGCCACGCCGAGCCCCCGCAGATACATCCCGCCCAGATTATTTTGCGCAGCCGCGCTTCCCGCGTCGGCCGCCCGCCGATACCACTTCACGGCTGCCGCATAGTCCTGCGCCGTGCCCTCGCCGGTTTCCAACGCAACGGCCGCTTGAAACTGCGCGGTCGGATCGCCGTTCTCGGCGCGCGCAAGAACTTGTTCGAAATGATTGGTGTGCTTGGGCGCGTGTTGAAAGACAACATCCACCTTGCACCCGGCTGACGCCGAGCCAGCGACCGCGCACAAGAGACATACCCGTAGAGCTGAAGCCCCGAACATTCGCATGGACACCCCGACCACTGCGAAACGTTCCGCAATTGCGCGCAACAATATCGCAGAGCGCGGTCGCGGTCAAAGAAAAATGCGCATTCGGAACTTTCGATTTCTCGCGCTCAGTTGAAAACCGCCACACCACAAAAGCCAGACAAACGTCTCTGCATCGAAAGCCCCGAGAATCTCCAGCGACCGACGCTACCCTTAGGGAAATCCAGTGCGACGGTGCCCCAGGTTCGCGTCCGCTCTTTGGACGCTAATTTGGGAATTCCAAAACGATGCCAGTCCCAACTTCCCCCATCGCTACCAACGGCTGTATCCTTAAAGGAAAGCAGGAGGGCCCGAACATGCGTATCCGAGATTTCTGGAAGCACCTCAAAACGCCCGAACTTCGCCTGGCCTGGGTGATCGCCATGGCCGCCGACGCCCTCCAGATCGCCGTGATGCCAATGTTCGTGGCTGGCGGCATCTCTCCGGCGGACACGGTACTCGACGTGGTCGTCGCCGCCCTTCTGATCCGCCTGCTCGGGTGGCACTGGGCTTTCCTGCCCACCTTCGCCGCCGAACTCCTCCCCGGGTTTGACCTTTTCCCTACTTGGACGGCCGCCGTCTTCTTCGTAACCCGCCGCGAAGTCAGCAGCGGCGAGCCCGAAATCCTCCCGCCCGGCCCCGCCCCAGCCGCGCGGCGCTAGCGCTTCGCCAAAAAACGCGCCTTCGGTTGACAAAGATCTCCGGTCCGCGTCCACTCAGTTCCGCGCTTTTGCGATGGGACTCTCAATGACAACCTTCTTTCGATTGCCAAGGTACGCGCGCAAGTGCGTGTCACCTGTGTTGGCCCTTTGCTGTCTTCTGAATCTGGCTCCCGCGCAGGCACAAACTGAAAAACTAACCCCCGCGCAGCTTCAAACCATCCGCGCCCTGATCGACAAAATGATGGCCACGCACAAAGTTCCAGGCGCCACCTTTGCCATCGGCCTGAACGGCCAGGTTGCATGGTCAGAAGGTTTCGGACTTGCCGACGTCGAGAATCACGTAAAGGCGTCGTCCGACACCGCCTACCGCACAGCGTCCATCGGCAAGGCAATGACGGCCACGGCCGCGCTCCAACTGGCCGAGCAACACATGCTTGAACTCGACGTCCCCATCCAGAAGTATTGTCCCCGCTATCCCGAGAAAAAATATCCCGTAACAGCCCGCGACCTGATCTCGCACACCAGCGGCGTTCGCCATTACGAAGGGCCCAACGTAGACGCCGAGCTGTTTAACACGCACCACTACGATCACGTCTCCGACTCCATCGACCTCATCACAGACGATCCCCTCAAGCAACAGCCCGGCGAAGACATGCTCTACACCACCTGGGGATACGTTGTTCTCGGCTGTGTGCTGGAAGGCGCATCGCAGCAGGAGTACCGCTCACTCATGCGCCAGGCCATCTTCGATCCGGCAGGCATGGCCAGCACGCGCGACGACGACCCACGTGCCATCATTCCGAACCGTGCGCGCGGCTACATATTCGAAAACGACGAAATAAAAAATTCGCGTTGGTCCGACATGAGCAGCAAGATGGCGGCAGGCGGCTGGGTGAGCACAGCACCCGACCTGGTGCGGTTTGGGAACGCATGGATGGAAGGCCGCCTCGTCTCGCAATCCACCATGCGTCAAATGCTCGAGCCTTACAAACTGCGGAAAGGAACGATCGACAACTTCGGCCTGGGCTTATTCATCGACGATTATCACGGAATGAAGTCCGGCCTGTACGGAGGCGGCACCGCGCAGGTTTCCGCGCTCATCTTCTTTGTGCCAGAAAAGCGCCTGGCCGTCGCTGGTATGTTCAACCTAGAAGGAATTCCGGGCCCCGAGCGGATCGCATTGGGCGAAGCGATCGCCGACGCCGTTCTCGGCGAATCCACGCCAAACCCAGATCACTTCAGCCCACCGAAAAAGTAGATGCCTTCATGTGGGGCGCCCCTGCGCGGGGTGGGATTCCACGAACGCCAGGATCGAGGGATCCTAGCTTCCGGTCTAATTCGGATGATAGTCTTCCCCTGTCTTGGAACGCCAAGCGGTTCACATTGCCCATGCCTCCGTCACCCATAGTAAACATCTCTGACTTCCGCCCTCTGGCCCAGCGACGTCTCCCGAAAGCTGTCTTCGATTACCTCGACGGAGGCGCCGACGCCGAAATCACCCTTCGCGAAAACTGCCGCGCGTTCGACGACATTACCTTCCGTCCGCGCTGCGCGGTAGCCTTCTCCGACTGCGGATTGAAAACGTCAGTCCTCGGGCATGAGCTCTCGTTTCCAGCGATGCTCGCGCCGATCGGCTACAGCCGTCTGATGCATCCGGGCGGGGAAGTCGCCGCTGCCAGCGCCGCCGGCAAGGCTGGCACTGCGTACATTCTCTCCACAATCTCTGCGCACCCACTCGAGAAGGTCAAAGCCGCCACTGCCGGGCCTGCGTTCTACCAGCTCTACCTGCTAGGCGGCCGGGCCGCAGCCGAAGCTGCCATCGACCGCGCCCGCAGCGTCGGCTTCTCCGCGCTGGTCGTCACCATCGACACTCCGGTCGCGGGATTGCGCGAACGCGACCTGCGCAACGGTATCAAGGAATTGCTCGGCCTCAATCCCGTCGCGATGGTCCCATTCCTTCCCAACATCCTCGCCCACCCGCGCTGGCTCGCGCAGTTCCTGCTCGACGGCGGAGTGCCCACCCTTGCCAACGTGGTCGTTCCCGGCAAACGCCCGATGCAAATGCTCGACGTCGGAGCCGCGCTAGCCGCGGCTGCTGTCACCTGGAATGATCTAGGCTGGATCCGCGAACATTGGCGCGGTCCCATCGCTGTGAAAGGCGTGCTGACATCAGAAGATGCAAAGCGCGCAGTCGACGAGGGCGCCGCCGCAGTAAGCGTCTCAAACCACGGCGGTCGTCAACTCGACGGTGTGCGCCCGTCGATCCGTGCCCTGCCGGAAGTAGTCGGCGCCGTGAAAGGCCAGGTCGAAGTCTGGATGGACGGCGGCATCCGCCGGGGCTCCGACATCGTAAAAGCCCTCTGCCTCGGAGCCCGCGCCGTCCTCTGCGGACGAGCCTACGCCTACGCCCTCTCCGCCGCCGGCGAAGCAGGCGTAACCCAAGCCCTAAAAATCCTCCGCGCAGATGTCGAACGCACAATCCGATTGTTAGGTTGTCCCTCAGTTCATGAGTTAGACGAGTCGTTCATAGAAGTCCCGGCAGGTTGGAAGAAGTGATTTCGGACTGTCACGTTCACATCGTCATCCTCATGTTCTAATTTCCACATTGTCTTCCTGAGGGCAGTGAGGCGTCAGCCGAACGAAGTCGAAGGACTCCTGCACGCCCATGGAGCACCACCGGCGCCCCGAGTGTTTTCAAAACGAATCCAGGAAGTTGCATGCCACAAAAAATAAACCGCAGGGAACACCGTGCGGCCGAGATAAGTTTTTGTACTCTCGGCGCGCTCGGCAATCCCGGCGGTTCAGCCTTGCCTTCCTCTGTGTCTCTGTGACTCTGTGGTGAAGGGAACTAAGCGAACAAAAACTCCTTCGTCCGCAATTCTTTAATCGTATCCCTCAACTTCGCGGCCTTCTCGAACTCAAACTTCTTAGCCGCCTCCCGCATATCGCTCTCCAGCTTCGCAATGAACGCATCCAGCTCTTCCTGCGACTTGAAATCGGGCACGCCACTCTCTTCGACTGAAGTCAGGTCCGCATAATCCGCCGCCACAATCGACGCCAGCGACATGTCCAACGGCCGCACGATCGACTCCGGCGTGATACCGTGCTCCTCGTTGTACGCTGTTTGGATCGCCCGCCGCCGATTCGTCTCATCCATGGCGTGCTTCATCGAATCGGTCATGCGGTCGGCATACAAAAGCGCCCGCCCGTTCAGATTCCGAGCACAACGCCCGATCGTCTGGATTAACGACCCAGCCGACCGGAGAAATCCCTCCTTATCCGCATCGAGAATCGCGACCAGCGAAACTTCCGGCAGATCCAGCCCTTCGCGAAGCAGGTTGATCCCGATCAGTACGTCGAACTCTCCCTTCCGCAGATCACGCAGAATCTTCACTCGCTCTAGCGTTTCGATCTCGGAATGCATGTAGCGGCAGCGCACGCCGACCTCGCTGTAGTATTCCGCCAGGTCTTCGGACATTCGTTTAGTCAGAGTCGTCACTAGCACGCGCTCGTGTTTCGCCACGCGATCACGAATCTCATGCAGCAGATCGTCAATCTGCCCTTTCACCGGGCGCACTTCCACCGGCGGATCGATCAACCCCGTCGGCCTGATGATCTGCTCCACCACCACGCCCGCCGACTTCGTCAGCTCATAAGGGCCGGGCGTCGCCGAAACATAAACCAGCTGGTTCATGCGATGCTCGAATTCCTGAAACGTCAGCGGCCGGTTGTCGAGCGCCGACGGTAGCCGGAATCCGTATTCGACCAGTACTTCCTTACGCGACCGGTCGCCGGCATACATCCCACGCAACTGGGGCACGGTCTGGTGCGATTCGTCGATGAACATCAAAAAGTCGCGCGGAAAATAATCCAGCAAGGTCGGTGGCGGCTCGCCCGGCAGCCGCCCCGTGAAGTGCCGCGAGTAATTCTCGATGCCATGGCAGTATCCCATCGACTTGATCATCTCGAGATCGAACATGGTGCGCTGGTGCACGCGTTGCGCCTCCACCAGTCGACCCTGCTTCTCGAGCTCGACTTCCCACCACGCCAGTTCCTGCTTGATCGATTCCACCGCCGACGCCTTCGTCTCCTCCTTCATTACGTAGTGTGTCTTCGGATAAATCGGCAGCCGCGCGTATTTCTGCTTTACCGTACCGAAAAGCGGATCGATCTGCGACAGCGCCGAGATCTCGTCTCCCCACAATTCGACCCGGTACGCCATATCGTCGTAGGTGGGGTAGATCTCAATCACGTCGCCGCGCACGCGAAATGTCCCACGCCGGAAATCCCCGTCAGTTCGCTCGTAAAGGATATCGACCAGCTTGCGGGTGATGTCCTGACGCCTGATCTTCTGGCCCTTCTCCAGAAACAACATCATGCCGTAGTACGCTTCCGGCGAGCCCAAGCCGTAGATGCAACTCACCGACGCAACGATCAGCGCGTCCCGCCGCTCGAACAATGACTTGGTCGCCGACAGCCGCAGTTTGTCGAGCTCGTCGTTGATCGTGGCTTCTTTTTCAATGTAGAGATCTGCCGCCGGTACGTACGCCTCGGGCTGGTAGTAGTCGTAGTAGGAAACGAAGTATTCCACCGCGTTGTGCGGGAAAAAGCTCTTAAACTCGTGGTAGAGCTGCGCGGCAAGTGTTTTGTTATGCGCCATCACGATAGCCGGCCGGTTGGCCTCTTCGATCACCTTGGCCATGGTGTAAGTCTTGCCCGAGCCCGTAACGCCCAATAACACCTGGTGCTGCTCCCGATCGAACACTCCCCGGAGCAGCGCCTTGATCGCGGCTCCCTGATCCCCCTGCGGCTTGTAATCACTAACCAGTTTGAAATCCATAAATGCAGTCGTTGGTCCTTAGTCGTTAGTCAAAAACGTCAGCTCGGGCGAGCCGACCACATGGTTGAGATCGTTCTGGCCCCCCACAGAGCCCAATCTCGAGGATAGGGAATCTTTTTATTATAACGCGACCCACCCGTGCATCCGGGCAATGGAGCGACGGGTGTCCTCGCCCTCGTGCACCAGTTCACCTCAGCGCTCCACTCGATTCTCCTGCGCATTCACCGCCTGCCACCGCCCATCCCGGTAGACAAAAACATCCGTAAACACGCTCCGCTCGACTTCCTTTCCCGATTCGTCGCTGGCGATCACGACGCCATTCACCACCGCCGTATCTCCATAGATGCGCACCCGTACTTGTTCGAATCGCGTCTTGCGGTCAAGCGGCGGAAGATGCTGCACATACCACTCGATATGCTCCGCCTTGGAAAGAAAAACGCCCTGCGACACGGGATGAACGAAATCATCCGCCAGGATCCACCCCAGAGTCGCAGCATCTCGAGCGTGCAACCACTCATCCTCCAGCGCAAGAAGGGTCTTGCGGGCGGCTTCCGGGGACCTGGCAGTTTGAAATGCGTGGGACTGACTAGACGAAAGCACGGCAAGCAGAACCAACACCGTGAACCAGCGCACAGGAAAACCTCGCCGGGAAGATCTGTCTAAATTCCAGAAGAGCAAGCAAAAATTCGCAGAACAGCGCTAAAAACCGACAAGTGCACTGAAGCCCCACAGCCAAGAGCCCCAAGCCCAAAGCCCAAAGCCAAGACCTGTCCCCTACTTCACTTCCTCTATCCCCGTAATCCGCGAAGCGGCATGAAACTTCTTGTAATCCTTATAAACAATGTCCTCTTCCACGTTGAAGTTCTTCAATAACGCCACTCGGACATCCACATGCACGGCCACATGCCGGGGCAGCCAGACTTCATCATTCACCCGGGTCGTGTCGATCACGATCCGCGATCCCTTGTGAATTCTCGCCAGGAACAAGCCGAACGAAACAGTGTCGATACACTGCGCGTCCAGCTTCACCCATTGGTTCTCAGCCCGGTCGATCCACACCCGAAAGCGAAACTTGGGCAAAATCTTCGCCTCTTTCCGCTTAGGCTCGAACCCCGGACGGGGCTCCCCATCAATTGCGTACGTCTCCCGCCCATCCAGCGTCTCAATGCCCGCCAGTTTGAAGTCGTAGGCATCGGCAATCTCTTTCACGAATTCCCGGTCTTCCTGCCGCTGTTTCTCCTCTTCCTTCAATCGCTTCTCGCGCTGCGAGTCGGACTCGTTCTTGCGCTTGTCGATAATCTTCTGAATCTTCTCCTCTTCCTTGGCAGCATCTTTCGCCGAGAGCGGCTTATCGTCCTTGGCGGTCAGTCGCCGGACCTGCTCGTTGTAGATCTGCATGACTTCATACGTGTGCGTCTCGGTCGACGATACCTCGCCCTTCCCATTCAGCTTATGTTGTTCTTCGCGCTCGACATAGGTGTAGTCGCGCTGGCGCTTGTCATTCTCCATGTCCTTCTCCGCCGAAAGTCGGATCATCTCCTGGATCTGTTCGCGCGAAAACGTCGTCGGCGAAGGGGAAGGCGAAGGATTTGTACGATCGGGTACAGGGTCGGCGGTGTCGGACTGTCCAAATACCCCGGCACTTAGAAGCAGAACGAGAGTGAGACTAAGACGTCGCATTACCATGATCTACGTTGACGGCCACCCTCTGGTTCGCACAAAACCCGCCCCCCATCGAATGTTTCGAACCATCGCCCGAAATCCCGCGCGGAGCACGATTTCCGGCGAGGCAAAAGAAACAACACATTTTTGATCCTCACGCATCTAACTTGACGATTCTTTACAAGGTTTTAACAAAAAAATGAGTAAGTTGTTCTAAGCTGTGCATTCCAGAAGGGCCTTCCACCGGAAGGAGTGTATCTCCATGACCCACCCGGCACACCGCATTCTGTGCGTCGACAGTTCGCCCCGGCGCCTGCACGATCTCACCCACACGCTGCAAAAGGCGGGGTTCGACGTGTGGACGGCGCGCGGTGCAAGCGACGCCGTGTGTCTGGCCTCGTCGCTGGACTTTGATGTGATGGTGCTCGACCAGGCTTCATCGCTCGCGCGCCCCGAGGTCTGGAATTGCTTGTCCGACTCCAAACCAAGCCTGCCGATTCTGGTGCACTCCGGCGCAGTCCGGGGAACTGAACTCTGTCGCCACCTGCGGCTGGTGCCGTCTGCGGAACCCCCGCAGAATCCGGAAGTCGTTCTTGCCCTGCTCTTGCTTTTGCTCGGCGACGGAACCGGATCCAAGCCAAAGCCCCGCGAATGGGCTGCCGCCTGATCTGAATCGAAACCGCAGATCGACTTCTGATAATCGTGGATACCACACTGCTTCGTGCCCACGGCGATCTATGCGCGTAACGCGCGTAATCCTGCAATCTTAAGACTCGGACTCGGGACGGTAAGCCGCCTCTTTCGCCGGACCTTCACCTCTGCGCACGTGCGATCCAATGTTCTAAAGAAGCCGGACGCAGCGCGCGGCGCAATCCATGTTGCGACGAAGGCAGGAGCAGCGCGCAGCGGACCGACCGTTGCGATGAAACGGACACTGTGCCTGGCGGATTCAACTTGGAGTTGAACCGAACCCACTCGTGCCGCGTGATCCAATGCGGGACGAAACCGCCTGCAACGCGCAGCGTGTCCAATGTTGGGACGACCGGATTCAACGTTCGGGCACGATCCAAGCCGCGACAGCGGCGAAATTCATTAGCCCAGCGCGTAAGCGCTGGGTAAGCATCGAAAACTGGAGCGAGCCCCGCAGGGGCGGCACCCCCACGATTGCGAGCGTAAGCCTGCGAGTCTCAACGAGACTTCTTGTAAGCCTTCCCCAACGTCTCCGCCTGGAACACCCGCTCATCCACCCGATGCAACCGCCGCACCACGCGCCGGGGAAACAAACTGGTGTGCGGAATCTCCAACAGGTAATACACAATGAACCAAATCGGCTTCTCCGTCGTCATCCACTCCAACCGGTCAAACCGCGCCAGATTCACCGGACGCGAAAACCGCCGCAACGTCCGCTCCCGCCGCAAATTGAAATAAATATTGAAATAACTCAACGCCAATTCGCGCAACGTCCGATACACCGGCTCGCGATACCGGCACCCGGTGTAATTCGACTTCGCCACCGCCCCCCACAGCCCATCTACCTGATACACCGCGATAACATGATCCGTATCGTGCTCCGCTTCCAGATCAATAATCAGTGGGGGAAATCCGTTCGCCCGCAACGCCGCCGCCGCGAAAATCGCTCCCTCCAGACAATGCGACGTGTTCTCCGCCAGCACCTGCCGTGGAGACCAGGCCGTGTCCGCCAAGTGATACGGCATGGCATCAAGAAGCTTCTGAATTCCGTGTGGATCTTTCAGGCTGCGCAGCTTGCGCAACTCCTTGGGAGAAAAGCCAAAGTGGTCGCTATTCATCAATCCTTCGAGTGTAGCCCAGCAACCGCGGAGTCACGATTAGCGGACAAGGTGCCAAACCCGAAGTCAATCCAATTGACGATGGGGGAGCAACAAACGACGGTGCCCCACGCTTGCGCGTCCTATGCGCTAGCGTGGGTTTTCCGCAACGCCCTACCGAAACGCCTCTGCCAATTCCCCAGGAGTATCCACCACCACATCCGGGGGCGCCAACTCCAACGTCTGCGGAGCAAATCCATAGGTCACTCCACAAGTCCACAAACCGGCGTTCCGCCCGGTAAGCACATCATTCGACGAATCCCCCACAATCACCGTCTCCTTCGGCCCACACCCAGCCTCCTTGAGCAGTGCCTGCGCCCCGAGTGGATCCGGCTTCTTCGTCGAAAAACTATTTCCCCCGTACACTTGCGCGAAGAATTCTCCAAGCCCCAGTGCCTCTACGATCGCCCGCGATGGCCCGACCGGCTTATTCGACAGCACTGCCATTTTGCGCGTACACCCATTTCCGCCATCGCGAATCGAAGCTAGCGCCCGGTGGATCCCCGCATACACATGCGTATGGTCGAGTTTGTGTTCCCGATAATAGGAAAGAAAAAACTCGAGCGCCCGCTGCAGAAACACCTCATCCTCAGGATCCCCCAGCGCCCGCCGCACCAGCATCGGCGCCCCATCTCCGACATACGCGGCAATCACATCTCCAGGCAACTCCGGCCGTCCGCAATGCCGAAGCATGGCATTAATCGAATGAATCAGGTCCAGCCGCGAATCGATGAGGGTTCCGTCCAGATCAAAAATCAGGAACCTAATCGCGCGGGGATCAAAGTGCCGGTTGGTGCGGATCATGGGTCCAGTTCAAGAATAAATGATGGGACGTCAGCATTTAGCGATTCGCACTTGGCATTTAGCCAACGATGGTTTTTTGCTGGAATCGCCGACACTCGCACCTGGCCAAATGCCAAATGCCAAGAGCCAAGAGCCAAGAGCCAAGAGCCAAGAGCCAAGAGCCAAGAACTAGAGCCCAAAGCCCAAAGCCCAAAGCCGAGGGCCATCAGCCACAAGCTACCCGCAACCAACCACCGACCAGTCGGTTACCCGCCACCCTCAATCCCGTATTCCCGATCTCCCCATCTGCATTTACAATGCACCAAGCAAATCCCCCAGCCCAATAGGGTACTGAATGGCGACGACGAAAACTGATCCCAAGCTGCAGGCCGTCGAAGACAAGAAGTCCAAGACCTATTCGGGCCTCACCCGCCAGCAACTCATTGATGCCTATAGGACGATGTACACGTCCCGCCGGGTGGACGACCGCGAAATCCTGCTCAAACGCCAGCAGAAGATCTTTTTCCAGATCTCGGGAGCCGGTCACGAAGCCATCGGCGTCGCCGCCGCCCTTTGCCTCAAGCCGGCGTACGACTGGTTCTATCCTTATTATCGGGACCGTGCCCTCGTCCTCGCCTTGGGTGCCACTCCGTACGAAATGCTGCTCCAGGCCGTGGGCGCCGCCGATGATCCGAGTTCCGGCGGACGCCAAATGCCGTCGCACTGGGCCTACAACCGGCTGAACATCGTCACCCAGTCTTCGCCCACAGGCACGCAGATCCTGCAAGCAGTCGGCTGCGCCGAAGCCGGCGTCTACCTGCGGAACCATCCAAACTCGACCAAGAAATCCGAAGGCGACTACCGCGAATTCAAAGACGTCACGTTCCGCGGCGACGAAGTCACCTACGTTTCCCTGGGCGACGGCACCACCAGCGAAGGCGAATTCTGGGAAGCCCTTAACACCGCCGCCAACAAGAAACTGCCTATCGTCTTCGTGATTGAAGACAACGAGTACGCCATTTCGGTCCCCATCGAAGTCCAGACCGCAGGCGGAAACATTTCGCGCCTGGTCTCGGGGTTCCCGAATTTCCATTTTGAAGAAGTCGACGGCACCGATCCGGTCGTCAGCTACGCGGCCATGAAGCGCGCGGTCGACTATTGCCGCGCAGGCAAGGGCCCTGCATTCGTGCACGCGCACGTGATCCGCCCGTACTCGCACTCGCTCTCCGATGACGAACGTCTCTATCGCCCCGACGCCGAGCGGCAGCGCGACGCGGCACGCGATCCCATCACGCGCATGCAGATGTTCCTCATCCGCGAGGGCATTCTCGACGAGAACGGAATCAACAAGCTCGAGAAGCAGGTCGAGGACGAGATGCAGGTAGCAGTGGACCGCGCTCTCGAAGCCAAGTTCCCGACACCCGACTCGATTACTGACTTTATTTATTCGCCGAACCTCGACCCGACCTCGGCGCATTTCGATAGCCCCGCGGTGTTCGCGCAGCCCGTCGAACAGCCGGTGGCCGCAGACGGCAAGAAGCCCGCGGCACCGCTGCCCAAAACGATGGCCGAGCTCATCAACGCAACCCTCCGCGACGAGATGAAACGCGACGAGCGCATTGTCATCTTCGGCGAAGACGTCGCCGATTGCAGCCGCGAAGAATATCTCAGCAAGAAAATGGTGAAAGGGAAGGGCGGGGTCTTCAAGCTGACTGCCGGATTGCAGACCGCTTACGGATCCGATCGCGTGTTCAACTCGCCCATTGCGGAAGCGAATATCGTCGGCCGCGCCACCGGCATGGCCACGCGCGGAATCAAGCCCGTAGTGGAGATCCAGTTCTTCGACTACATCTGGCCCGCAATGATGCAACTGCGCGACGAACTCCCTGTTATTCGCTGGCGCTCGAACAACGCCTTCTCATCGCCGCTGGTCATTCGCGTCGCGATCGGTGGATACCTCACGGGCGGCGCGCTCTACCACTCGCAGTGCGGCGAAAGCATCTTCACCCACATTCCAGGACTGCGCGTGGTGTTCCCGTCGAACGCGCTCGACGCAGCCGGTCTGCTCCGCACGGCCATCCGCTGCGACGATCCTGTGCTGTTCCTCGAGCACAAGCGCCTCTATCGCGAAACCTACGGCCGCTCGCACTACCCGGGGGCGGACTTCTCAATCCCATTCGGCAAGGCGCGTATAGTGCAGCCCGGCACCGACCTCACCGTGATCACGTATGGCGCGGTCGTTCCACGGGCACTACAGGCAGCGCAGAAACTCGAGCGGGAGCAGGGAGTGAAGGTCGAATTGATCGACCTGCGCACCTTGAATCCGTTCGACTGGGACACCATCGCCGCGTCGGTGCAAAAAACTAATCGCGCTCTAGTGGCCTATGAAGATTCGCTGAGCTGGGGCTACGGCGCCGAGATCGCCGCGCGCATCGCTGACAAACTTTTCCCGCATCTAGACGCCCCGGTCCGCCGCGTGGCCGCCATGGACGTCTACGTGGCCTACCAGCCGATCCTCGAAGACGCAATTCTCCCACAGGCAAATGATTTGTATCGCGGGATGAAAGAGCTGGCGGAATACTAGGCCCGCCCTTAGTCATCACCGACCCGGATGACTTGTCATCCGGAGCGTAGCGAAGCACCTGATTTCCCTGCAGGCTGTGTGCCTACCCACTAAATCGCAAAGAGCGCGATTGAATGGGGCACCCGAACTTTGTGTGGGCCACCCGCCCTAAACTCAACCGATCCGAATGGAACTGAAGACTTCTGCGATCCTACGGAGTCTTTATGCGATTCTTTTGATCCCACCTCCCTTATACAGGTGGCGAGCGGTCTTGGGCGAGATCAGACCTCAAGCATCTTCACCGACGGGGACCTCATTAATTTCCCCACGCCTGATCTATTCACAACGATCTGGCAGGATGTACTCGGCTTGCCGACCAACTTGAACTGCCCGGTAATATCGGCGCCACTTCCGCTTCCGCTGTGCGGCGGGATCAGCCCGGTCTCGGATGTCGGCCCGGGGGCGGATCCTGTGGCCGTTGCCAACTCGATGAAGCAATATGTCAAGGCCCAAACGTTGAACTGCTACAACGGTTTTCACCAGACGAAGTTCGGGAAAGCAGTGCAAGCATTTAGTGCGCTAGCGCTGTTACCGGTCGCTAGTAACCACAAAGATAACCTGCTAGCATTGGGCACGGAAATTTTGGGAAAACTCTCTCTGGCAGCGGGGTCCAACAGCGCTGGTCGAGTGTTTACACCGGTGCTTGAGGCGTTTACTGCGGAAGTAACGACGCCGTTATACATTTTTGGGAACAGGCACTGACGCCGAGGCGCTCTTACTCCGTGGTATGGGCGCGGCAACGAGTATCCACCCATAATGGAGACGGCAATCGCGGCGGAAGTCAAGCTTGAGGCAGGTCAACTCACGACTAAGTTCAATGATTGGCCCTTGTGGGTGCAGTTATTGGTCGGGGTGCCCCACGCGCTGCTCGCGGGAATCTTAGCTTGGGTTTGGCGGCCATTGCAGGGGCGTAGCTTGTATTGGGCTGTTGGTACATTTGCATTATCTGATTTTGTTCTACTTGATTTTCGTGCGGTAAAATAAGGCTTTGACAAAACCGGGGACAGACGGGACGTTCCCCGGTTTCAGTGAATCAGTTATTCTCCGCAATTAAACATAAAAAGCCCCGCTCCTGCGGAACGGGGCTTCAATATTACTAGCTAGCAGCCGACCTTAGTACATGTCTCCCATGCCGCCGCCGTGTCCGCCGCCGCCGGCCGGAGCTTTCTTCTCTTCCGGAATCTCGGCTACCAGCGCTTCCGTGGTCAGCATCAGCGATGAGATTGAGCCCGCGTTGGTCAGCGCCGTCCGCACCACTTTCGTCGGATCCAGCACGCCCGCCTTCACGAGATCCTCATAGTCACCGGTCAGCGCGTTGTACCCGAAATTGTTGTCCTTCGAGTCATTGATCTTGCCCAGCACAATCGCGCCTTCTTCGCCGGCATTCTCGGCGATCATGCGCAGCGGTTCGGTAATCGCCCGCTTCACAATGTTCACGCCGATCTGCTCGTCGCCGTCCACCTTCAGCTTCTCCAGAGCCGACACGCAGCGCGCCAGCGCCACGCCTCCGCCCGGGACGATGCCTTCTTCCACCGCTGCCCGCGTTGCGTGCATGGCGTCTTCCACCCGAGCCTTCTTCTCTTTCATCTCGGTTTCGGTCGCCGCGCCCACCTTGATCACGGCCACGCCACCCACCAGCTTCGCCAGCCGCTCCTGCAGCTTCTCGCGATCGTAGTCCGACGTGGTCTTGTCGACCTGGCTGCGGATTTCCTTCACCCGGCCTTCGATCTCGGCATGCTTGCCCTTGCCCTCGACGATGGTGGTGTTGTCTTTGTCGACGGTGATCTTCTTGGCCTGGCCCAGGTCACCCACCTGCACGTTCTCGAGCTTGATGCCGAGATCTTCGGTGATGGCCTTGCCGCCGGTCAGAATGGCGATGTCCTGCAGCATGGCCTTGCGGCGATCGCCGAAGCCCGGCGCCTTCACCGCGCACACCTGCAGAGTTCCGCGCAGTTTGTTGACGACGAGGGTAGCGAGCGCTTCGCCTTCCACGTCCTCAGCAATGATGATGAGCGGCTTGCCGCTCTTGGCGATCTGCTCGAGCAGCGGGAGCAGGTCCTTCATGGAACTGATCTTCTTTTCGTGGATCAGGATGTAAGCATTCTCGAGCGCCGCTTCCATCCTCTCCGGATCGGTCACGAAGTACGGCGACAGGTAGCCGCGGTCGAACTGCATGCCCTCGACCACTTCCAACTGCGTCTCAAGCGTCTTCGACTCTTCTACCGTGATGACGCCGTCCTTGCCGACCTTCTTCATCGCTTCCGCAATGATCTTGCCGATGGTCTCGTCGTTGTTCGCCGAGATGGTTCCCACCTGCGCGATCATGTCACCGGTGACGGGCTTCGAGAACTTGTCGAGCTCGCCCTTCTCACGGTTGCCTTCTTTGTCGAGCTTGCCGCAAATCGCGGAAACCGCCTTCTCGATACCGCGCTTCAACGCCATCGGGTTCGCACCGGCAGCCACGGTCTTGACGCCTTCGCGATAAATCCCCTGCGCCAGAACGGTAGCGGTGGTGGTGCCGTCGCCCGCGACGTCCGACGTCTTGGAAGCAACTTCGCGCACCATCTGCGCACCCATGTTCTCGAGCGCATCCTTCAACTCGATTTCCTTCGCCACGGTGACGCCGTCCTTGGTAATGGTCGGCGAACCGAACTTCTTCTCAATTACGACGTTGCGTCCCTTGGGACCCAGCGTCACCTTCACAGCGTCCGCGAGTAAGTTAACGCCGCGCAGGATTGCCTGCCGCGACTCCTCGCCATGCACAATCTGCTTTGCCATTGCTTCGTCTCCTGAATGTGTAAGTGATTCGAATTCTGAAAATTAGGTGTCAGGTCTCAGATAACTCCGCCGACCTGATCCACCATTGGCCAAAGTCGTTAAGCCATCAGCCAACGACCATCGGCCAAAAACTATTTGCGGGAGCCGGCCAATTCCTTCTTGCTCGCACCAGAAGTCGCACCCGACAGAATGCCGAGCACTTCCTCTTCGCGCATGATGATGAAGTCCTCTCCATCAATCTTGATCTCGGTCCCTGAATACTTCCCGAACAGGATGCGGTCTCCCTCTTTCACAGCCAGAGGAAACACCTTGCCTTCGTCATTGCTCTTGCCGCGACCGACGGCGATGATTTCGCCCTCCTGCGGCTTGTCTTTTGCCGAATCGGGAATAATGATGCCACCCCGGGTGGTATCGGCCTCTTCTACCCGACGGACCAGGATGCGGTCGTGCAGGGGAGTAAATTTCGTAGCCATTCGCTGACTCCTTTCGTCTATGTACTGTTAATTGTGTGGTTTAGATAGCTGGCATGGACTTGTTAGCACTCGTCCCTTGCGAGTGCTAATTTTAAGGTTTCAACCGCTGGCTTGTCAAGTCGGCCGCGCCGGGGCGCTTATCCTTATTAGGGACGCTTTCCCCTCGACGCGGGAGTGACAGGTTTCCGCGCTCTGCTTAGAATGGCGGCACGATGAATCGACTCTTTCGGGTTCTGCTTTCGGCAATCTTTATAAGTTTCATTCTTGGGGCCGGCGCCGCGGCACCGGCCCGGGCAAGCGAGCCCACAGCTGCGTTGAGTTTTATCATTCTCAAAGATGATAGTGGCAAGCCGGTGCGGAATGCTGCCGTCGTACTGCATCCCGTGAACACGAAGGGAAAGCAGGGACGCGGCGGGTTCGAGTTGAAAACGGACAACGACGGCAAGACACACTTCGAGGGCGTGCCTTATGGGAAGCTGCGCGTCCAGGTGCTCGCGCCTGGCTTCCAGACGTTCGGGGAAGACTACGAAATCGGCGAAGGGGACAGGGAAATCACCGTGCGTTTGAAGCGTCCGCAGAAGCAGTATTCGATTTACGACGAGCATCCGGAACAAAAGAAAGATGCTCCTGCGCCCGAGAACAAGCCCAGTACTCCGCAGCAGTGATTTTTCCTTGAGGAATCATGAACTATCTTTTGAAGACGGAGCCGTCGGTTTATTCGTTTGAGAATCTGGTGCGCGACAAGTCCACGATCTGGGACGGCGTCACGAACCCTGTCGCGGTGAAGAATCTGCGCGGGATGAAGCCCGGCGACCGGCTCATCGTCTATCACACAGGCGACGCCAAGAGCGCAGTCGGGACAGCCGAAGTAGTCTCAATCGACGATTCTGACCCCAAGACGCCGCTAGTAAAAATCAAGCCAGGGAAGTCCATCGCTACGCCAAAGACCCTCGCCGAGATCAAAACGCAAAAGCTGTTCGCCGATTCGCCGCTCGTGCGGCAGGGAAGGTTGTCGGTGGTGCCTTTGACCGACGCGCAATACGAGCATCTGGCTCGAGGGTAATGGCCGCCCGTCGACTGCCCGCCCGCCCGACGCCCGCAACCAAGTCGATCGATCTTCCTTCGACACTCCCAATTCCCACCTTATACATGGTTCACCTTCTTGAGGCGGTCCCCAATCGGGCTATATCCGGAAAAGGCGCCGCACAGTAGAATATTGCGGTGATGCCAAAAATTCAGACACACTGCGCCAAGCCGTTGCTGCTCGCGATCCTCCTCGCCGGCGGCACCGTTCTCAGTTACGGACAAGCCTCCACCGCTGCCCCCGCAGCCAAACCCGCGGCCAAGAAGCCTGCGACCAGCGCCGCCTCGAAAACGGCCGGAACCAAGCCGGCTACGGCTCCTCCCGCGCTGAATACCAAGAAGGAAAAAGTCAGTTACGCGATTGGCGCAGACCTGGGCGGCAAGTTGAAGTCGTCTTCCATCGACGTGGATCCGACGATCCTGACCCGCGCCCTGAAAGATTCGCTGACCGGCGCCAAGTCGGCGATGACCGACGACGAGATTCGCGCCACCTTGCAGGACCTGACCAAAGATCTGCAAGCCAAGCAAGCGACCGTGAACAAGGAAAAGTCAGACAAGAATAAGAAGGAAGGCGAAGCCTTCCTGGCCGCGAACAAAACCAAAGAGGGCGTGGTCACTCTGCCCAGCGGCCTGCAGTACAAGATCATCAAGGCGGGCACCGGCCCGAAGCCGACCGCCGCCGACACGGTGGTCTGCAACTACAAAGGCACGCTGATCGACGGCAAGGAATTCGACAGCTCCTACAAGCGCGGCCAGCCGGCAACCTTCCCGGTCGGCGGAGTCATCAAGGGCTGGACGGAAGCGCTGCAGCTAATGCCCGCCGGATCGACCTGGCAGCTCTTCATTCCTCCCGATCTGGCCTACGGCGACCGCCAGGCTGGTCCCGACATCACGCCCGGCTCAACGCTGGTTTTCGAAGTGGAGCTAGTCTCCATCCAGCCCAAGGCCGACACCAAGTCGGAGGCCCCAGCCGACAAGCCAGCGGATCAAGGCGACAAGAGTAAGCCGGCCGATCAGGGTGACAAGAGCAAGCCAGCCGATCAAGGCGATAAGAGCGCCACGCCACCACCTCCTTCGGAGAAGAAGAACTAACGGGCTATCAGCCGTAAGCTCTCAGTAGGCAAGAAGCCCCGCCGGGATAAGCGGGGCTTTTTGTTTGAGAAAGCTTCCAAAAACTGGCTGCCCCACCCTACGCGATTTTCGTAGGAGCCTGCCCTGAGCGACAGTCGAAGGGAGGGAAGCATGATCAACTCGATCTAATCGGACCGAGTTCTTTCGCGATTGCCGGCTGCCGGGTGCCCCGTCCAAGCTCCGCCGCGGCGGGGATTTTCGGTGGAACCCAGAACTAAGTTCTGAGAACTGAGAACCGAGAACTGAGAACCGAGAACTGAATACCGCGCCGACCCGGGCCATCGGGCTTCCTCTCCCCCTCTGCTAAAATGCCCGCCATGCAACGACGCACATTGCTCCAGGCGGCGACATTGCTTCCAGCATTCCTTTGGGCCGCTTCGCAGCAAAACAAGGATAATCCAATGCAATCCTCGCAGGTGGTCTTTGAGCTCCGCATCTACCACGCCGCCCCGGGAAAATTAGCAGAATTGCTGGCGCGTTTCCGCGACCACACGGTAAAGCTTTTTGACCGGCATGGCATGAAAAGCGTCGCTTACTGGACGCCCATCGACCAGCCCCAGAAGAGCAACACCCTGATCTACATTCTCCAGCATCCCAGCCGTGAAGAGGCCGCCGCCAACTGGAAATCCTTCCAGGACGACCCGGAGTGGAAGAGTGTCAAAGAAAAATCTGAACTGAACGGCAAACTGACCGAAAACATTGACTCCACGTTTCTCACCCTGACTGACTTCTCCCCGCCTTTGCCTAAGTGAGCCACACGTTGTGTCGCGGAAACTTCGAGGACAATCTGGTTTTGTTCGCCGGCGCAAGCCGGTGACGTCTGTGAAGGATCTGCTGTTTTCGTCGACTGCAATGGCGCGGGTGCCCCTCGAGTTGGGTGGACGACGCGCCCTTCGTAGTCCGATTGATCGCAATCCGAATGAATGGGCCACCCGCCCAAGTTGAGCCGAATGCGATTCCAGATTCGGGAACCGCGTACCGCGTTTTTCGCCATACATCACTGCCGTGTTTGTACCCATGGTAGAACAATCGAAGGTGGGAGTAAGCCTCAGCACAACTCGGTAAGCAAAAGCTTCCCGAACGTTATTGCCGCAGGTGGCCGAGAGAACCATTCCTCCGTTCGTGTCCGCGAAAGTCCTCGATTAAGCGTAGTAAAGGAGTTTCATCCAATGAGAAAGATTGCGATATTCCTGCTCGCAAGCGTGGTATTGCTGACGTCAGCAGTTGCTGAGGTCTCCAAGGATCGGTTCCGGATCGTTGGCGGAAGTTACACAGCTGACGGCGACCAGCTGGAGTTCGTTCTCAATTTGGCGGTAGACAAGTCGCCCACCGGAGAATTCGTGGGCCATGTCGATACATTCATTGTCGATACCCGGCAAGGTACCTTCAGGGTTCTTAGCGCCTATGGAATCGTGCCCCTTTCCGCTCTTAAAGTCACGGGCCGCAGCATTTCAGTAAACATCCGTAATCTTCGCGATCTAGTCGGGCCAGATTTCTTTCTACAGGAGACGGGATTTCCGGGCCCGATCCCGCTAGACTGCACGATTGCGAAGGCTCTCGATCTTACGACCTCTTTTTCGAAAACCGATTACAGTCGTGTGCTCACCCAGCGGATTCCTCAACCGGACGGCAAAGTGACAGTGGAGAAGTCAACACAAAACTACACTAATTTTTCCGGAACCGCCGAAGGTGTGCTTGCAGACTTCCTGATGCCGGTATCCGATGCGCAATATGACGGGGCTGGATTCGGAAAAAGCTCCGGCGTGAACCCGGATTTGTCTGACACATTGGTTATGGAGGCCGTTGCTGCTGAAAAACCCGACGCTCGCAAATCAGGAGAGCGGCTTGTTCAAGGAGCTTACGTTTTGCAGGGACCGGTAATTAATTTCCATATAGTGCTGAATCTCATAAGAGCTGTGAACGGCAGATTTGAGGGTGAAGTCGAGTTCAGCATCGTTGATTGGGGCAGCAGAGGCACCTTCAGAGGGCTTAGTGCAACCGGAAAATTGCCGGCTTCGGCCTTAAGAGTCACCGGGCGCAGTATTAGCGTGAATATCTCTGATCTTCGCAACCTGGTCGGACCAGATTTTCAGTTATATGAAATCGGAATCCCAGGCCCGATCCCAGTGAATTGCACTATCACGGAGAGCGATTCTTCGGAGACAGCGTATCGTGTAGTCAGTGTAGACCGCTATCTTCAGCCGGATGGCACGGTTACGACCTATAGATGGAAACAAAGCTACTGGTATGCGTCCGGATTCGGCAGCGGATCGATTGCGGACTACGAAATCCCCTGGTTGTCTGATCCTCTTCCCGATGGGAGTTACACCGAAGCATCATTTTCTAGGTCCAAGGATTTCAGGGTGCTGAAGCAATAATTAGTGCAAGCGGGTCCGTAGCAGAGACGGTGGCCTTTCGGAATGTGGCGGGACGGGAAGTTTATTGTTTTACGACTTCGTAGCACGGGTGCCCCATTCAATCGCGCAGTTTGCGATTGAGTGGGGTAGGCAGACAGCCGGGTGCCCCACGTTTTGCGCCTTTCGAAACGTGGGATTGCACGGACCTGTCCCCCTTGTGCGTTCAGGGATGTGGCTCGCTCGACCTGGCGTCCAACGAGCGGGTGTGAATATGAGGGTGCGGAGCAGGTAACGCAGGCAGCATCGTAGCCCCACTCATTCGCAAAGAACGCGAATGAATGGGCCACCCGCCCGGAGTTTACATTCCTCGAGCGGGTGATGGGAGCCACTTTCGCTGAGCATTAACTTCCGGGTGTCGCGTGCATGCATAGTTCTCGAACGACAGGTGCCAATTCCCACCCTCACAGATATACTGCCGACATTCGACTTATTATTCGGGAGATGTTCCTGGTCCTTTCGCGACTTATCATTGCTTTCCGAGGTGAATAAATAGAAGACGAGCCCACGCGCCCGTCAGCGAAACCGCCAAATGTAGTGCGGGCGCCCTCGCCCGCGTCTCTGCCCGGCAAACCAGTGCAAGCATCGCAGCCGCCGTCCGCGACGAACAGACCTGTGCAAGCCCAACAGCCGCCGTCCCCCGCGAGCAAACCTGTCCAAGCGTCACAGGCAGCTCGTCCTGCGCCGACGGCGTCCCGACGCCCGCCGTCCCCCACCTCCCGCCGCCCGCCCGGCGCCGACAAGAACGCCATCGTCGTCGACTTCAACGGAAACGGCCTCGCCCGTCACCTCCTCCAAATGTTCGACTTCGAGCCGCGCCCCCCAAAGTAGGTGCCCCAGGTTCGCGTCCGTTCTGTGATCGCTAACCTGGGATCGACACGATTGGCTGGTGATGGACGACTAACCAATCATTTCGGATGTCTGGTACCCTCTCGCAAATGAGGACATTCCGGAAATCCGTGATGCTTGTGGCAGCAATGTGCGCAGGCCTGCCGTGCGCAGGACAAGATGCCGGCCGCCGAACGGAACTGCAAGAGAGCCTGGAATCGCGCTACCACCTGACCGTTCTCGGCGGGGGCGCGATGGGCATCCATGGCGAAAACTCCATCCGCAAGGCCGGGGGCACGGTGGTCGTGATGCGCGACGGCCTCTTCGGCGCCCTCGACCGCAAGCGCATCACGTCCAACGCCGTGCAAGATTCGAAGGTCACGGTCGTGTCCGGAGACAAGGATGTTGAGCTAGGGCGCGGCGAGAAATTCTATGTGACGGCGGTTTACGTTGGCTCCGATATTGTGACGCTCGGATTGTTGAGCACGCGCAATCTTTCAGGCAAATCGAAGGCCGCGCAGGCGTGGTGCACGGTCAACTTCTTCCTCCCCCAGGAAGCGTTGGCACAAGGCGACATCGGCAAGATCGACGCTGTGCTCGACCAGTGGATTCTGCCGGAAGGAGCGCCCACAGCTCCAGCGCCCGCCCGAGCAGTGGCGTCACCGCCGGCGAGTGCAGCGCCATCGACGAAGGCCGCGAATCTGACTGCGGGGATGACGCGGGAAGAGGTAGTAGCCGCGTTAGGGCCGCCGGTGCAGGAAGCCGCGTTCGGCGAGCAGCGATGGCTGACGTATCCGGGAATGACCGTGGTTCTGCAGCAGGGCAAGTTGACGTCGGTCGACAGGAACGCACAGGCGCTGGCGGCGGTCTCAGTTTCGTCAGACCCGGCGGGGGCGGATGTTTTTCTGGACGGCAGTTTTGTAAGCTCAACCCCCGCGTCGCTGCGCTTGCAGGGCGGCACTTTCAAGGTGGTGGTAAAAATGTCGGGCTACACCGATTGGGAGCGCGACGTAAAGATTTTGCCCGGCGCAGAGGTTCGCTTTGACGCGAAGTTAAGTAAGTAGCGCGGGCTCCTGCCCGCTCGCCCGGAGTGCCGTCCCTACGGGACTCGCTCGGTTTTTTCCTGCTTTCCCCGGACTCACGTCCGGGGCTAACCTATGTCGCCGCTGCGCGGCTCTTGATCAAATCACTCGCTTATCACTGTTTCTCTCGACAAGCGTCTAAGGTCGTGTGGAGGGATTCGATCGTGATCCAACGGACTCGTCTTGTTGCTTTCGTGGTCAGCGTGTTGTGTGTGTTCTGCTGCGGGCTCTTCGCGCAGTCGTCGACCAGCATTTCGCTCCAGGAGCGCGTGATGATGACGTCCCGGATCTATCACGTCGTCAGCACGTTCTTTCCAGGCTTGTCGCAGGACAAGTTCGATGCAGCTTACGAGAAGTATCTATCCACGATCTTGCGCACGGAAGATCGACGCGCGTTCGACCTCGCCAGCATGGAGTTTGTCGCAGACCTCCACGACGGTCACACCTGGTTCTACGACAAGTGGCTGGACCAGAACCACGGTGCGCCGATCGGGATCCTGGCGTACCCAGTATCAGGGAAGTGGACAGTGGTCCGCAGCCAGTTGGACTCGATCCACGTGGGAGACGTGATTGCTTCGGTTGACGACGCTAGCGCGGACGAATGGTTTGTGCGCAACCGCCGCTACCTTTCGGCTTCAAGCGACCGCGACGCTAGCGTGAGCTTCTTCGATACACCAGCGCTGTTCCCGGAGCAGTTCACCATCACGCTCGGCGACGGCCGCAAGGTTCCGATTGATCGGAAGAACGACAAGAAGCAACCGCTGCCGGCAGTGAAGACCGAAGGGAAATGGCTAGTCCCCAATTCGGTGGCGTACGTGAAGGTGCCGACGTTTCATGGCATCGAGACGCAGGCGCAGGCGCTGGAGTTCCTGAAGCAATACCACGACGCGAAGACCTTGATACTGGACGTCCGTGGAAATCCAGGTACAGGCGCGCCCGGTGTCTTGCAGCGCGCTCTGATGGTGAAGCCTTACCAGGACTGGAACGAGGCAAGTTCCGAGCATGGCGGAGCTCTTCTGCGTAATTACCCGCCGGCGTATCCCGGGCACTCGACGCTAGTGATCACCGACACGATCATCGAGCCGCGCGACACCGCGTACTCGGGGCGGCTGATCCTGCTGACGGATCGAGTGTGCTCGTGCGCTTGCGAAGACTTCGTGATGCCGTTCAAGTTCGCGAGACGGGCTACGCTGGTGGGAGAGACTACGGCGGGGACTTACTCGATGACGCGGCATCTGGATCTGGAAAATGGAATGATGCTGAACATCTCTGCGGTGCGGCATACGTTTCCGGATGGGTCGCAGTTTGAAGGGGTAGGGATTACGCCGGATGTGCCGGTGGAGAATAGCGCCGAGGATCTGCGAGCCGGGCGGGATGCCGTATTGAAGAAGGCAGTGGAGATTGCACAAGGGCCTTGATCGTCAGCAGAACATGGTTCCGGCGGGTGTCAGTTGTCCGCGGAGACTTAGGTCTTGAGGACCCGCTGTGTGCAGCCGGGCTCGGTGCAGCCGTAGGTGATGCGATTGTGCTGGCGGTCGAGGCTAAGAATGAACATGGGGCGGCCGTGCATGTCGCAACGGGGTTGGTCGGGCGTCATCTCGGGAGCGATATCGCGCTTTGGGTTGACGTAGCCGACGCGTTCGCCGAAGCAGCGTCCACAGAATTTTTCGGTGCAGCGGAAGAAGTCGATCGAGTAGTCGGCATTGTAGGGGGCGAGGCAGGCTTCCATGGTGCGGAAATGTTTGTCACAGAGAGGAAGGATGTCCGTCCGCATGCCTGAGGGAGTTTAGCATTTGAGGCAGGGGACAAGTCGCAGGTCACGGGTCACAGGAAAAGCTCTTAACCGCAAAGTGCGCCAAGGAAGGCCGCGAAGGGCGCTAAGAAAGTCTGCAAAGGACGCGCAGAACGGCCATTGCGTCCATTTTCAGGGGAAGTTCTTACGCAATTCGCGGCGGAGGATTTTGCCTGACGGCGTGCGGGGGACGGCGTCGACGAAGTGGATTTCGCGCGGCTGTTTGTAGTGGGTAAGGCGGTCGGCGACGAATCCGCAGAGAGACTTCTTCATCGCGTCGTCGGAGAGCTCGCCTTCGCGGAGTACTACGAAGGCGCAGGGGATTTCGCCTGCATCTAGATTGGGGCGTGCCACAACGCCGCAATCGCGCACGGCAGGGTGCTCCATCAAAACGGCCTCGACCTCGGCGGGCGCCACCGGGAAACCCTTGTACTTGATCATTTCTTTGCGGCGGTCGAGGACGTAGAAGAAGTTGTCGTCGTCGCGATTGACGATGTCGCCCGACCAATACCATCCATCGCGCAAAACGGCCGCGGTGGCCTGCGGCTCCTTCCAATAACCCAGCATAAATTGAGGTCCGCGCATGACGAGTTCTCCGGGCTCGGAGAGCGCGACCTCACGATCATTGGCGTCGAGCACGCGGCATTCGGTCTGTGCCAGCGGCTGGCCGATCGACGTTGGACGGTTCATCGCGGGCGGAGAGACGTAGCCGAGGTGTGTGACCGGCGAAGCCTCGGTCATGCCGTACCCCTGATTCACGATGATGCCGGTGAGTTCGGTAAAGCGACGCGCGAGTTCTGGCGCGAGCGGCGCGGCTCCGGACTTCACCCACGCAACGTGGTGGTTGGCGGGAAATTGTCCGGCTTCGGCAGCCTGATTGAGCGCGTTGAGCGCAGGTGGGACGACCGGCATCATAGTCACGCGCTCGGAAGTGAGCAGGCCGAGAAGTTGCGGGACGTTGAAGCGAGGCATCAAGACTAGTGTCGCGCCCAGAGCGAGCATCGGATTGAGTGCTACGTTGAGTCCGTAGATGTGATAGAGCGGCAGGAAGCAGAGCATGTTGTCGGCCGGCGAGAGTTGCGTCGCGTTCGGCGCGAGCAGTTGGTAGACGTTAGCGATCAGGTTGTAGTGCGAGAGCATCACGCCTTTCGGCAGGCCCGTGGTGCCGCTGGAGTAAGGAAGGGCAGCGATGGTTTCTCTGGAAGACAGGGCCGGAGCTGGGAGAGTGGCCGTGACTGCTTTCAACAGGTCGGAGAAGTCTTCTGCTCCTGCGGACTGTTGGCGCGTGCTGTAGACGCGGCGCAGGTTGGGAAGGCCGCCCAGATTGATGTTGCCTAGCGTCGCTCCGTCGGTGATCAGCATGGCGGCGCCGGAGTTTTCGAGTTGGTAGCGGACCTCACGCTCGCGGTAGGTCGGATTCAGGAGCGTGGGGAATCCTCCTGCGAGCGTGGTGGCGTGATAGGCGGCAGCGAACTCCCAGGAGTTGGGGAGGAAGATGGCCACGACTTCTCCGGGTCTGAGTCCGGCAGCGATCAGGCAGCGCGCGAGGCGCTCGACGGTTTCTCCGTATTCGGCATAGGTGAAACGGCGATTGATGGAGACGTCGAGCAGTGCGGTCTTGTTGGGAAATTTGCGGCAGGTGTCTAGGATCAGGTCGTGAAGGAAAAGGTTGTCGGGATCGGCGTAGAGCTGGGTGCGCAGCATGGGCCGGGGAAATTGTAGGGCATTCGCGTACGGGGTGGCGAGTGGGACGAGATTTCAAGACAAGGAAGAATCTTCCAGAGAGCGGGCGGGGAGGCCCGCTCGACTGCCGGCGGCACGCCGGCGCTACTGTCGAGCGTTTTCGGCGGTCGGTGAGTCGTTGCTGATCTTAGTGGCAGTTAGCTGGCTAGCTTGCGGAGGAATTCGCGTTCGTCCATTCGGTACTTGAAGGCTTTGCGGCCGTCTATAAATACGACGGGGACTTCGTCGGTGAATTGGCGGCGGAGTTGTTCGTCGGTGTCGACGTCGACCTCCTGCCAGCGGAACAGGCCCCGGCGTTCGAGTTTGACCAGACTTTCCTTGACGATCTCGCAGAGATGGCAGCCTTTGCGGGTGTAGACGAGGACCTGGCGAGCGTCAGCCATGGGCGGAGTTTAGCATTTTCGCGGTTAATTTCAATTGGGTGATGTGTAAAGAGGTCTATACATCGCGGTGGTCGGGCTAAATGGATTTAGTTGGAGATTTGTGGGGGATGAGTCAGTAAGTGAGTAATAGGAGGAAGGTAATCGACGTAAGTCCGATGAGCGCGCGATGTAAATCCGGCGTTGTGGTTGGATGCGCGTTGGGGGACTCACTTGAGGCTCGTGGGCTCACGCCCACTTCGCGGGGTGCCGCCCCTACGGGGCTCGATCAGTTGTCGATGCTTACCCAGCGCTTACGCGCTGGGCTATCTCATGTCGCCGCTTCGCGGCTCGAGTGCGGAGCCTTCGGACGACCTCGCGACTTGGAGTCCGGTGGGTGTGGCCGGCGGGCGGACTGCTCGAATTGGAGTGGGATAGGGGGTGGGCGGACGGACTGCCCGAATTGGAGTGCGATAGGGGTGGGCGAGCGGACACCCCGAATTGGAGCACGATAGGGGTGGGCGGGCGGACTCCCCGAACTGAGTGCGGTAGGGGAATGGACGGGCGCCGTCGCCGAATTGGAGATTCGGTAGGGAGTTGGCGTGCGGACTCGCGACTTAACGTTGTCGTGGGGAGTTGAGCGGCGAACTCCGACTTGGAGTCTGGTAGGTGGAGTCGGCGAGACATCTGGACCTAGACGCTGGCGCACCGTTTGCCGTTTCCCGTCTTGCCCTTTTGGGTTTCTTTACTTTCAAGACCTACCGGACGGCTTATTCTCGGATCCCGAGTCGTGATGCACGCGGCTCGGTACATGTCACCTCAGACCAGTCGTACGTTTGAAACGGTACAATTCCGGTCCATGAAGAACAATGTGGAACTGCCTCTGCTTGGCAAGGCCGTGCTGATCACTGGGGGCGCGAAGCGGTTGGGTCGGGCTTCGGCCATGGCACTGGCTCGGGCTGGGGCCGATGTCGCCATCACATTCAACCGTTCGGCTCGCGAGGCGCAGCATACGGTAATCGATCTCGCGAGTCTTGGAGTGCGTGCGTTTGCTTTGCAGTGCGATGTCACCAGCGAGAAGAGTGTGAAGCGCGCGATCAAGGAGGCGGTGAAGGAACTGGGAGGCATCGACATCCTTGTTAACAACGCCGCTAATTACGAGACGGTGGAGTTCGAGAAGATTACGGTCGCGCAGTGGGATGCGATTTTTACTTCGAACACTCGTGGGCCGTTTCTGGTGACGCGCGAGGCGGTGAAGCATCTGCGGGCGCGGCGCGGGAAGGTCATCAACATGGGGTCGCTGGGCGGACTGCTGCCGTGGCCGACGCATGCGCATTATTGCTCGTCGAAGGCCGCGCTGCACATGTTGACGAAAGTGATGGCGAAGGCTCTCGCTCCCGAGATTGCGGTGAACGCGGTTGCTCCCGGCATGATCGACCTGGGGGAGAAAGCGGCGGAGGCTTTCATGCGGAAGATGGCGCGGGTGACGCCAATGAAGCGCAACGGCAGCGGGGAAGAGGTTGCCGCCGCCGTGCGCTTTTTCGCCGAAGCTCCGCCCTTCATTACTGGGCAGATCCTGACGGTGGATGGAGGCTTGGGGCTGGGGTGAGGCCCCTCGGTTCTATCGGTGATCGTGGTCGCGATCTGGATAATTGTGCCGCCAGTTCCAGACGCGTTCGTTGTAGGCTCACGCCCGCGTCGCGTTGGTGACGCCCTCTGGGACTTGCGCGGTTTTTCTCGGCCTTACCCAGCGCTTACGTACTGGGCTAATCTATTTCGCCACTCGGTGGTTCTGGTTGAATTGCGGCTCAGGCTGGCGTTGATGTGAGCACTTCCTTCCTGTATTGTGCAGTCACAATTGCCTATGCGTATCGGTTGCGGATTCATCATAGTGGTGGTTTTGCTTGGCAGTTTTTCCGGGATGGCTCGCGCGCAGGGGCTTCCTGAAGAGGGCGGGCGCGAGGTCCAGGTCTGGACAGGGGGCGGCTACACCGTTCCGGGCGGCACCAAGGACACCGGCGTTTGGAATCTCGGATTGCGGTATGGATGGATTTTGACGCGGCCGCACGGGCCTGGCTTTTTGAAAGGACGGTTTGAATACGCGGTGGACGCGGTGCCGATGTTTCTTGTGTTTCAACCGGTGAACACGAGTTACGGGGCGGGATTCAATCCGATCGATTTGAAGTGGAATTTCGCAACCCGGAGTACGGTTGTGCCTTACCTCGAGATCGATGGCGGGACATTGTTTACCAATCACACCGTGCCCGCGGGAACGAACGCGGTGAATTTCACGACCAGCGGGGTGTTGGGATTTCATTTCCTCGGTGAGCGGCACGCGTGGAGTATTGAGGCGCGGTACATGCACATTTCGAACGCCGGTCTGGCGACGCCGAATCCGGGGATCAATACATTTCAGGTGCGGTTGGGGATCGGGAAGTTTTTGGCCAGGAAGTAAGGATTTTTGTCGCGCTTGCGCGGCTCACGCCCGCGTCGCGTGGATGCCGCCCCTCCCAGGGCTCGCGCTTTTTGGGCCGCTTACCCAGCGCTTACGCGCTGGGCTATTTCTATGCCGCGGCTCCGCGGCCGGTTTCCCTCACGCGGGGGGCGGGGTTACTCCGACGGCTTCGGATTGGAGAGGAGGCCAAACGTTCGAAGAAGCCAACGTTCCCCAGCGGAGTCTCTCGACCATCCGGCATTGCACTAACGCAATTCGTGTTTCTTTAGCCTTCGGCGGTGGTGGGATCAATGCCGCTGCGGACTTGGGAAATTTTGTTGGCAGGGAACCCTCCCTGGCGCGCGTGCTCGCGGACCATCTCTTCATTCGGCGCGATATAGATGCAGTAGATTTTGTCGTCGGTGACGTAGCTGTTGACCCACTGAATTTCTGAGCCGAGTTTGCGAAGCACACCGCAGGAAGTTTGCGAGATGGCGGTGAGTTGATCGGGCGTCATTTTGCCCGCGCCGGGGACTTCTCGTTCGATGACGTATTTTGGCATGCAAGCCTCCGAGAATCTTTGAGGAGCGCGTGTGTAAGAGTCTCCGAACGCGGCACGAGTGTCAAGTTGGCGACCGGTCGTTCGATCTCGACGCACATGGGATTGGAGCCGCGTTGCTTTCCAACGTTTCCTTGCATCCAGTACGATGGATTTCCGCACTGTAATGAACCCCATTCCATCCAGACCGGTGGCGGGTCGAAGTCCGTTGGTGCTGTTTGTTCGTACTCTGATTGCGATCGTGGGCTACGGCTGGTAACTCGGCTGAAGGCAAACGAGAAAGGCATCGCGCGACATGCTTACCAGGCCGGGTTGGTTGAGGTCAGGAAATTGTGTTGGATGGGGCTGACCCGATTGAGCGGGTGGAGATTCGTACGCGCGATGCTGAAGAGAGAACTTTTCTTGTGCGGCTGGCGCCCAGCGGGTGGGCGGCGGTGTCGCGTGATCTGATCGAACGCTTGGTGAAGGAAGGGAAGGGGGCCTTGACGCTGGCGTCCGTGTTGCCGGCGCAGAGGCTGCCGTATCTTTATCCGGATCTCGCGATGGATGCGGCGTTGCGTTGTGTGACGCAGTAGGATGTGTTGAGCCGTTACCAGGCCGATGCGGTGGCGGATTAAAGCTTACTTCCGCGCTGATTTTTCCTCCAGGAAGACGACACGCCTGCATCGAAGCTACGCAAACATGAACCTATCGAACGCCGATCTGACAGCGATGCTGTTCGTGCTGCTGATGCTGGTCTCACTGGCGCAGCTGCTGGGCTATGTCTTTGTGAAACTGCGGCAGCCGAAGGTGGTTGGAGAAATTCTGGCTGGAGTCGTGCTGGGCCCCGCGTTGCTCGGGCGCGTGCCTTGGATTCTGAATGCCACGATCACTCAGTCCAGCATTTTGAGTTTTGTCTACTGGCTGGGATTGTTGCTGCTGATGTTCTTGTCGGGCGCAGAGGCGAAACAGCTGTTCACGCGCGACGAGCGGCGTGAGGTAGGTTGGCTCTCGATCGTGGGAACGGGAATTCCGTTTGTGCTGGCACTGGTTTTTGGCCCTTGGCTGATTCGTCCTGCCCTGGCAGGGCCGAATGGAAACCGAGTCTCGCTCATCATCATTGTGGCGGTGGGCGTTGCGGTCACGTCGGTGCCGGTGGTCTCGAAGATTTTTGCGGATCTAAAGATTCTTCACACGCGCTTCGCGCGCCTCGTGCTTGGGGTCGCAGTGCTGGAAGATATTGTGCTTTGGCTCGCGCTTGCGGTGGCCACGGCCCTGGCCGGGAAGACTGCGTTCGATGCGCGGGAGTTGTCGTATCACCTGCTGGTCACAATTGGATTCTTCGCGCTCGGCCTGACTCTCGTGCCCCGTCTGACTAAGCGGCTCAACAAGTGGTCATTCAATGTGTTCGCGAAGCACTCGCCGGTGGCGTATGCGATTGCAGTCCTTCTTGGTTATTGCGTGGTCGCTGGTCTACTGAACGTGAGCCTGGTCTTCGCCGCTTTCCTGGCTGGGTTCGCCGTGGTGCACAAAAAGCGTCGTCTGTTCGCCGACGCGTTGGAGGCTATCGGGAAGGTGTCTTTCGCGTTCTTCATTCCTGTCTACTTTGCGATCGTCGGACTCAAACTGGACCTGATTCGCGGTTTTTCGTGGCGGATGCTGGTCGCATTTCTGGTCGGAAGCTGTATGGTGAAGATTCTTTCTGTTGCCCTGGCTGGACGCTGCGCGGGCTTTCGCGGGCTCGATCTACTCAACCTAGCAATCACCACGAATGCTCGAGGCGGACCAGGCATCGTGTTAGCCAGCGTGGCTTTCGATGCCGGGATCATCAGCCCCAAGTTCTACACAACTCTGGTCGTGGTGGCGGTACTTACATCGCAGATGGCCGGTGCGTGGCTCGAGTTTGTGTTGGCGCGGGGATGGGCGTTGTTGTCGACGGCGGAGGAATCGGCGGGAGTCGCACCCGAGGAAGCGTTGATGGGATGAGTGGGGGCTCGCGGGCTCACGCCCCCTGCGCGTTGGTGTCGCCCCTCCGGGGCTCGCAATCGTTTTCGGGCTTACCCAGCTCTGACGCGCTGGGCTATCTTATGCCGACGCTGCGCGGCTCGAGGTTGCTGGGGCATAGGACGCTGCTTCGCGCGTTGAGTCTGATGGGTTCCTGGTACTCCGAAACCTTGAAGCCCTGAAAACCTTAAACCCTGCAACCTGAAACCCTGAAACTTTGAAACCCTGAAACCTTGGAAACCCTGAAACCTTGAAAACCCTGAAACCTTGAAAACCCTGAAACCTTGGAAACCCTGAAACATTGAAACCCTAAAACCCTAAAACCCTAAAACCCCAAAACCCTAAAACCCTGAAACTCTGAAGCCTTAAAACCCTCAAACTTGACAGTCTGATCACGGGCGGCGGTTGGGGTCGAATTGTTTTGGATCAAAGAGGGCCGCATCTAGTTTGGGGTTGGCTTTGATGTCGGAATAGTCCTCGGTGAATATGAGTTTTTCTCCGTTCCAAATTTCTACGCGGGCGGCGATCCACGTTCCGGACAGGGGTTGGTAGTTTACGAAGCGGATGTCGTCGGTGTTGGTGGGGTTGGCGCGTGCGGGTGCGAACAGCCGGACGAAGAGCAGGCGTTCTTTGTCTATCCAGAATTGCGGGGATTTGGTGTCGCCTTTTTCGGCTCCGACCACGTAGACTGGGCGGCCTTCCCAAGTCTCTTCGTGGAATTTGGTGGTGTCGATTCTTTCCCCCTGCACGATCTGCAGAGTCTTCTCTGGCGGCTGCTTGTAGACATCGAACCCGAGGACGAGCAGGAGATTGACGAGTGGACGCGAGCGCGGGTTGTTGCCTGTCTCGAAGATGGTGGCGTTGCCGTCGACCATGAGATAAGCGTGGCCGTCTGCGGGCGGGCCGATGTCAATGCGGAGTTTGCCGGGGAGCAGCGCGGCTTCGTACCAGGTTTCGACTTTGGTAGTGCCGTCTGGATTGTAGGTGGTGTTTTTTTGAGTGAAGCTCAGCGTGTCGTACCAAGTGGCGGAGTAGCGGTTGTGCATGGCGCGGAGGAGGGCGTCGGCGGTGGTGATGTCGGCTGCGTGAATGGCGGATTGAAGCAAGAAGATCGTGACCAGGCTGACGGTTAAACGTTGAAGTGCGGTCCTCATTCGATTCTCCGGGTGACTTGATGAGCCGACAGTTTAGACGCGGCAAAGCTTTTAACCGCTAAGGGCGCTAAGAAAATCCGCGAAGGTCGCGAGGAGGGTCGGCTGATTCAGGAGGTCAGCCTCAGGGATTGCTCGTCGTTTATTTGGCTTGGTAGATCCCGTTCTTGGACGCGTGAGAATAATTCAGGTTGAGAAAATCCGGGAGGCCGATGGAACTGCTGACTGCCATGGGGTCCTTCGAATGCGTTCGGCTGGCGCTCACTCCGCCTGAGAGTTTGGGGTCCGTAGCGCAACCAAATCACACTCTTCTGCGATAAGCACTCATCTTTTCAATGCTTTACCTTCGAAATTGACACTCCATTCAATGCACAATTCCGCCACTGGACCTCGATTTTGCGCATTTTATTGCCTTTCAGGGGCCTATAGTCCTGCCCCCTCAATAGGATAAGTGGCGAAGTAGTGTAGGCCGGAACGGGTCAACAGCCGTTGCTCCCAGGTTAACGCAGGGTCTCGTAGCTCTGGAATTTCATGCGCTTGATCCCTGCCAGCCGAAGAGCTTCGGCGAAGACCCGGAACCGTAGGACAAAAGCCATAGCCTAGCGCTGCAAAGCCTAGAGCCTGAAGTTGGAAAGCGAGAGCATGATGCATAAACCTGTGAAGTACGTGGAAAAGGCAGTCACCGTCGCTGCGACGGGAGTCTGGGCAGTTTTCGAACGCCTGAACCGCATCAAGCCGAATCCGTCTCCCACGCCGAAGTGGTCCGATAAGCCCCTGCTCAAGTCTTACGAGAAGTCGAAGCCGCCGCTCGGCTGGCCGCGCACCACGGACTCGCTGTGTCCGAAGTGTGTGCCTGAAATTCGCCAGCAGATTCTGGATGGCGAGCTGCCCCACGAAATTCTGCTCAACGAAAAGGTTGGCGAGATCAAGGCCACCATCATTGAGCGCGATGGCAAGATCCTGATGGTGAAGGATTGCCCGAAGCACGGTCACTTCGAAGACGTCATGTCGATTGACCCCGATTTCTCGCAGCATCTGGAAGAAGTATTTCCGGGTCGCGACATCAAGGCTCACAACGACGAGAAGCTGCACAACCACGGATCGTCGACGGTGAAGTACGGCCGTGGATCGGTGTTGACGGTTGACCTCACGAACCGCTGCAACATGATGTGCGATCCCTGCTTCATGGACGCCAACCAGGTTGGGTTCGTGCATGAATTGACCTGGGAAGATATCAAGACGGTGCTCGACAACGCCGTGACGATCAAGCCGCGCCGCCAGATGTCGGTGCAGTTCTCGGGTGGGGAACCGACTTTGTCGCCATACTTCCTGGATGCGGTGCGATATGCGCGCAAGGTTGGCTACAACTCAGTTCAGGCTGCGACCAACGGTATCGAATTTGCGAAGAGCCTCGAGTTCGCGCAGCAGGCCGTGGAAGCTGGACTGCGCTATGCGTACCTGCAGTTCGATGGAATCGGCAACGCTGCCAATTCGCATCGCGCGGTCGGCAACCTGTTCGATGTGAAACTCAAGGCTATCGACAACCTGCACGCTGCCGGTTGCGAGATCGTTCCGGTCGTCACGATTGTGAACGGTATCAACAACGAGCAGGTCGGCAACATTATCAAGTTCGCGCTCGACAATCCCAAGAAGATCGGTTTCCTGTCGTTCCAGCCGGTGAGCTTTACGGGACGCGACGAAGCCGTCACCGACGAGCGCCGTCAGGCCCAGCGCTACACCCTGAGCCATCTCGCGCACGACGTGAAGAATCAGACCGGCCTTGGCGAGCCCACCCGCGACTGGTTCCCGATCAGCTTCATGGGGACCTTCAGCGACTGGGCCGACGTGATGCACGCCAACGATGCCAATAACGATTGGGGCCAGCTGTCTTGCGGCTGCCACCCGAATTGCGGCACCGGCATGGCCGTCATGATCGACAAGGAAACCAAGGAAGCGGTCCCGGTCACGGCGTTCCTGAAGGGCGATCAGCTGGCGAAGGACATCGCCAAGGTAAACGATGCGGCCCGCAGCAAGTTCTGGAGCGGTATCGGCATGGCGCTTTGCCTGATGAAGAACTACGATCCGTTCCAATCGCCGACGCACTTCAAGCTGATGGACCTGCTGCAGAAATTTGACAAGAACTACAACGTGACTGGAAAGAACTACGGCAAGGTTGGTCCGGATCGCACGATTGACGATGTCATGAAGCGCCGCAAGGATCGCTGGAACTTCCTGTTCATCGCCGGCATGTGGTTCCAGGACCTGTTCAATTACGACTTCCGGCGCACCGAGCAGTGCATCATTCCGTATGCGACACAGGAAGGCGAAATTTCCTTCTGTGCTTACAACACGGGCGTGGGCTGGCGGAACATCATCGAGAAGATGCACATGACGGCTACCCTCACGAAGTGGTACGAGGAGCATGGACGGCATGAGATCTTCGCGGGCGGCAAGAAAGTGAAGCTCGAGAACACCGATCACTCGCTGGTGCTGAAAGATGAGATCGTGACCAAAGAAGTGCAGCACGACCTCGATAAACTCGGCATCGCCAAGACGGCGCGTGAAGAAAAGACTCGCGCACGCGACGAGAAGCAGAAGAACGATCCGGCTTACAACGCGCGTATGGCGTCGCTCTATCGCGAAGTCGTTTTGAAGGAGAAAACGCCGACGTCGGAAGGCGGGTTCATTCCGCTGACCGCGCTAAAGAATAATGGCGGGATAGCTCCGGCACCGTCCAAGCAGGAAGTCAGCGAGCCAGTCTTGGGAGACTGAGAAACAGGTCTTGGGTGTTAGGCCTTGAGGTGTTGAGTCAAACATCCGTAGGCGGAATACGATTTGTAGTCAGGGAAGGGCCGCCGAGAGGCGGCCCGTTTTTTTGGTGGCCAGTTTAGCCGGCCTCCAGGTTTCATAGGGACACAGGGCCCTTCGACTGCGTTTGGTCTGGGGTATTGCAGAAGGTGACTGGGGTTGCGGTGGGAGCCAGAGGGAGGTTTGTTATTCCTTTACGCTTGGACCCTCCGGGGTCTAGACCCACGCTTTCGGGGCGAAGCTGCCTGAGGCTTTGCGCTTATATTCTTTGTAGCCGCGCGGGGTCAAGCGGATTACGCCACGGATTTCTTCTTCTACCAGGCCTTCGTTGCGGAGTTCGGAGACGGTTTGCCGGGCGAACGACGAGGCTACCGTTGGGGGCGGCAACTGCGTGAATTCGGTGGGGTCTTCTTCATAGCGCTCGGCCAGGCGATGAATCAGTTCCTCGGAAAATGTGTTCTCGATCATCAGCGTACCCATGCGAGTCATCCTATTTGGGTATATCGGCTGGGGGTATGGCCCGTCCGTGGTAGGTAGGACATTACTGAGGTTCATCAGGTGCGTGTCCGGTGGGACCGAGTGGGGTCGGTTACGGCGGCGGCCCCTAAAGGGGCCAAATTAGTGGGGCTGCACGGCGCGCCTGAAGGCGTGCCCTGATACGAACGCTCCGCGGCCTGGCGGCCGCAAGCTACATCCGGGCACGTTATACTTCGCAATACCACGGACATCTAACCCCGAAAGGAAGTTCATGCATTTTGCTCGTCCAGGAATTCTGATGCTCCTGCTTGCCCTTGCCACACTTGCTTTTGCCATGACGCTGCTTGCCGCGAGCAACGATGCGCCGCCTAGTTTGACTTATCCCAAGGCAAAGACCGTTGACCAGGTTGACGACTATCACGGGACAAAGGTCGCCGATCCGTATCGCGGTCTGGAGGACACGGATTCGGCCGATACGCGGGCGTGGATCGAGGAGGAAAACAAGGTTACGTTCCATTACCTCGAGCAGATTCCGTATCGGCAGGCGATTCATGATCGGCTGAAGAAGCTTTGGAACTACGAGCGCTACGGAGTTCCGGAGCAGCAGGGTGGGCGGTACTTCTATCAGCACAACACTGGGTTGCAGAATCAGAGCGTGCTGCTGGTGGCTGAGTCGGTGACCGCGGAGCCGCGCTTGCTGCTTGACCCCAATACGCTTTCCACCGATGGCACGGTTGCGCTGGTCGGGCACGCGGTTACGGATGACGGCAAACTGCTGGCGTATGGAACATCCGCTTCGGGCTCGGACTGGATGGAGTGGCGGGTACGCGATGTGGATGCCGGGAAGGACCTCCCCGACCTGGTGAAGTGGGTGAAGTTTTCCGGAGCTTCGTGGACGAAAGACGGCAAGGGATTCTTCTATAGCCGGTACGACGAGCCCAAGCAGGGCACGATGCTGCGCGATGCCAACTACTTTCACAAACTCTACTACCACAAGCTGGGCACGCCGCAGTCGGAAGACAAGTTGATCTATGACCGTCCGGATAACAAGGAACTGGGATTCGGCGGGGGCGTTACCGATGATGGGCACTACCTGGTGATCTCGGTGTGGCAAGGGACGTCGCCGAAGAACCGGCTTTATTACAAGGATCTGACCAAGCCGGACTCGGAAGTTGTGAAGCTGCTTGATGATTTCGACGCTGAGTATCAGTTCCTCGACAACGATGGGCCGGTGTTCTGGATCAAGACGGATCTGGATGCTCCGCGTGGACGCGTGATTGCGATTGATACTCGGCATCCGGAACGCGCTGCGTGGAAGACGATCGTCCCGCAAGGCGCGGACAAGCTTGACCATGCCAACGTCATCAATAACGAGTTTGTGCTGTCGTATCTGAAGGACGCGCAGACGGAAGTGCGCATTTACGACCTTGAGGGCAAATCGCTGCGGAACGTCGATCTGCCCGGGATTGGAACGGCGGAAGGATTCGGCGGCAAGCGTAAAGACAAGGAAACGTTTTACGCCTTCACCAGCTTTATTTCTCCAACCACGATTTATCGGTACGACCTCTCGGCGGGGAAGTCTTCTGTCTTCCGGCAGCCCAAAGTTGATTTCGACGCCAGCCAGTATGAGACGAAGCAGGTTTTCTACAACAGCAAGGATGGCACGCGCGTGCCGATGTTCATCACGGCGAAGAAGGGGCTGAAGCTCGATGGGCAGAATCCTGTGCTGCTGTACGCCTATGGCGGGTTTAACATCTCGATGACGCCAGCGTTTTCGGTGGGCACTGCGGTGTGGCTGGAGATGGGTGGAGTTTACGCGCAGCCGAACCTGCGAGGAGGTGGGGAATACGGGGAGGAATGGCACCAAGCTGGAACCTTGTTACGAAAACAGAACGTGTTTGATGATTTCATCGCGGCGGCGGAATGGTTGATTGCAAACAAATACACCTCTCCGGCGAAGCTGGCGATTCGAGGGGGCAGCAATGGCGGGCTGCTGGTGGGGGCCTGCCTGACGCAACGTCCTGATTTATTTGGGGCAACGTTGCCGGCTGTGGGGGTCATGGACATGCTCCGCTTCCACAAATTTACGATTGGCTGGGCTTGGACGTCGGACTACGGGTCGTCCGATGATCCAGCGATGTTCAAAGCTCTGTACGCCTATTCGCCATTGCACAATCTGAAGCCGGGGACAAAGTATCCGGCGACCATGGTGACCACGGCGGATCATGACGATCGCGTGGTTCCGGGGCACAGCTTCAAGTTTGCGGCGACCTTACAGTCGGATCAGGCGGGAGCGGCGCCGGTGCTGATTCGCATCGAGACCAAGGCCGGGCACGGGGCAGGCAAGCCGATTTCGAAGACCATCGAAGAGACGGCGGATTCGTGGGCGTTTGTGGCGCGGAATTTGAATATGGATGTGCAGTTGAAGTAAGCCTGAACAAAGCCCATTTGTTATGTAGCACCGGCGTCCCGCCGGCAGTCCGGTTGGCGTTCTAGCCCGCCGCGGTGATTGCATGTTGAGCGAGGGCGAGGACGCCCTTCCGACTGCCGCAAGATGCCGGCGCTACGTTTCTTCATTGCGTCGCTCACCAACAGTGCGCACTTTCGTCTCAGTTGCGTGCACGACCATCTTCTGGAGGTGACTGCATGCGGCTTTCTCCCCGACTATGCATAGCTCTGGCTGTATTGCTCCTGCTCGCGTTTGCGTTGGCGCGCGACGCGAAAGAAACTCGCTTTCGTCTCGATAGCGCAAAAGATCTGACTGTGGTGGGCGGCAAGGCCGAGCCGGTTACCTACAAAGGACGCTCCGCGGTGCATCTGGTGCCCGCGCCAACCACTGACAACGGCGACGAGGACATGATCGCGATCCTTGCTGGCCCTGATTTCAAAGACGGGACGATCGAAGTGGACGTGGCAGGCGCACCCCTCGGCGGGGCGCCGGCAGACTCGCGCGGATTCATCGGAATTGCTTTCCGCGTGCAGGAGAAAGGGCAAAAGGGCGAGTACTTCTATATACGGCCTACGAACGCGCGCTGCGATGATCAGTTGCGGCGCAATCATACGACGCAGTATGTGTCGGCACCCGACTATCCCTGGCAGCGTCTGCGCAAGGAAAATCCTGGTGTCTATGAGTCATACGCCGATATGGATACCGGGGCTTGGACCCGCATGAAGATTGTGGTGACGGGTACGAAGGCGCTGCTGTATGTGAATGGCGCGTCGCAGCCGGCGCTGGTCGTCAATGATCTGAAATTGGGGGAGAGTCACGGACAGATCGGGCTGTGGGCGCACAGCACGACCGATGCGTATTTCTCGAATTTGGCAGTTCGGTGATGGAGCGGGAAAGCGCTGAGTCGTGGTGGGGAAGAGTGCGGGGCCGGCGGCGCGTTTGACATGCATGGGTCCTTCGACTGCGTTCGCCTGTCGGCTCACTTCGCTCAGGATGACAAACCTTTGGGATAAGAAAAGCCGCCTTTGTGGGCGGCTTTCTTCATGCTTGATGAGTTTTTGTGTTTAGAACGCGCGTCCTTGCGTCAGGTCCCAACATCCCTTGCTGCCGGTGCCGTTGTCGGCCACGCAGATCTTCTCGTAGCTGAAGCCGATGGTCTCGGAGGGAACTTCGTCGGAGTGGCTGCCGCCGAGCTGGTAGCTGGAGATGATCACATCGCTCAAGGTTACGGTGAAGGTGTCGTCTTTCTGGACATCCTGCTGGACGATGGTGACGGACTTGAAGACTTTTCCTGACACGGAGGCAGCAAATAGCAGCGGCGTGCAGCCGTCGGCTCGGCGGGTGACGCTGAGATCGCTCAGGTTCGCCTTGCCGGAGACCCCGCCGCCTCCTGTGTTGGTCTGGGTGGGAGTCGAAACCCCGAAGCTCCAAGACAAGGCCGGGATCACTCCCTGGTTGTTATTGCAGGTGAAGCCGTCGACCGTGACGTTGATGGCGGAGCGGCCGTCCAGGCGCCCTCGCCCGTTTTGAGCTAGAGCGGCCATGGTTCCAAGCAACATAAACACAAACATCATCGAAATCTTTTTCAGCATGCAACCTCTCCGGAATTGGTTTTGTGGGGAGCGTATTGCCTGGCCTTCTGCGACGCTCGCAGGAAGGGAAGCGGGCGTTCTGACGCGCTTTGGGACACCCCGCGCGAGAGCGGTTGGACGGTGGGGATTGCAGTCCGGAACGCGGTCTCGACGGCCACGAGTGTCGCCGAGGAAGGTCGGTTGCGGCTAGTTACGGACGTCCAGAAGGCGGGTAGTCCGCTTTCGCCTGCAAGGTACTTGTGAGGGTGGGCATTTTGGGTTTCGGCAAATCTTGTTCGGAAAATGGAACAAAACCGCGTGGTTGGTTCGTTTATCCCGATTGTCGGGAAAAATCGGGGGTACGGAGGAGACTGCCCTGGTGAACATCCGAATGATTCTGGCCGAACTCAAAGCAGAACGCAGCCGTCTAAACCGCGCCATTGCCGCATTGGAAAGACTTGCGGCCGCCAATCAAAAGGCAAAGAAATCCCGCCGCGCGTCTGCGCAACGCCGGAGGGATGCGCTCTCGTCTGCACCCGCAGAGAAACGCGGTCAATTGTTGATGTTTCGAAAGATAAGAAGGAGCGCGCCCGCGAAGCCGTCGAAGGCCGAAGAGGCCTGAGCGCCCGTAAGGGAACTCTGGTTCCCGCGCTCGGTGGCCATCTGAGCCGTGCTGTTCTCATGGTGTGTCACGTTACTTCCTGCCGCGCAGAGAAGGGGCCGAGGTGTGGCCGCCAGTAGGCGTATACTCTCTGCCCGATGGCTGCCGACCCTGGGAATGTTCCCTGGTTCGCGCTGACCTCGATGTGTCCCGGACAACCAGACCTCAATTCTCCCAGGAGGCTTCTCATGTCACCTCGGCGCCACATTTCCTTGCTGCTTATTCTTGCTACCTTCATGATCGCGAGCACCGCTTGCGGCCGGCATGATAGCGACGAGAAGTATTTCCTGGTAACGAACAACGTTCAGTTGCCTTATTGGCAGGAAGCGAAAGCGGGGTTCATGCAAGCCTCCGAGCACCTGCGGGTGCAGGCCAAGGTGGTGGGACCGGATACATACGATGCCAAGGCGGAACTGGCCGCGTTCGAGGATGCGGTGAAAAAAAAGCCAGCGGGAATTCTGATCAGCGTCGCTGATCCGGCTGTGTTGATGTACAGCATCAATAACGCGATCACTGCGGGCATTCCGGTGATCACCATCGACGCGGATGCTCCGGTGAGCAAGCGGCTGTTTTTTGTCGGCACCAACAACTACCAGGCGGGCTTACTGGGCGGGAAGCGGCTGGCGGAAGAACTGAAGGACAAGGGCAACGTTGTATTCTTCACGATCCCCGAGCAGGCCAATCTAGCGGAGCGACTGCGCGGCTATCGCGAAGCCTTGGGGCGTTTTCCTGACATCCACGTGGTGCGCGTGGTGGATATTGCCGGCGATCCGCGCGTCGCGTTCGATACGGCGACGGAGATTCTGGGAAAAGAGTCGGACAAGGTGAATGCCTTCGTTTGCCTCGAGGCTCAGGCCGGACGGGAAGTCGCGACCGTGCTGAACAACCGCAGCGTCAAGGATAAGGTTGTGATTGCGATGGACACGGACGCCGATACGCTCGATTGGATCGACAAGGGCGTGATTGCCGCGACGATTTCGCAGAAACCCTACACCATGAGCCTGGTAGGCCTGCATATGCTCGACGATCTGTACCACAACAAACTTGCCAAGCTCGACAATGACTGGTCGAGAGACAGTTTTGCACCCATTCCCGCGTTTGTCGATACCGGTACTGCAGTCATCGACAAGAGCAACATCAAGGCATTCCGCGAGGCGAAAGAGGCGGCGACCAAAGCGGGCAAATAGCGTGTCGGGCAGACTCTCCGCATGGTGGTATAGACTTTTCGGTCGCAGGACTGGCGCGAAAAGCCCGTCGGTCAGGGCTTTGCGCGCGGAGGGTTGTGCATGAAGAAATCGAAGCACCTGGTCAAGCCCTTTCGGATCGAGCATGGAAAGGACTTTCGCCTCAAGGATCATGATCCGGGACATACGGCCGGAGTGCACAGCAAGACCGAAGCCGAAAAACTGCTCAAGGACGGGATCGAGAAACTCGCCGATCTGCAGGATAAGCTTTACGCGCAAGACAGTTATGCCCTCCTGTTGGTAATTCAAGCCATGGATGCCGCCGGGAAAGACGGCGTTATCAAGCACGTAATGTCGGGGATCAATCCACAGGGCTGCCAGGTTTTTTCCTTCAAAGCACCTTCCGCCGAAGAACTGGATCACGACTACATGTGGCGGACAATGACGCGCATGCCCGAACGCGGCCGCATCGGGATCTTTAATCGTTCGTATTACGAGGAAGTGCTGGTGGTGCGCGTGCATCCCGAACTGCTGGCAGCAGAACGTATTCCGAAGGAACTGGTGACCAAGGACATCTGGAAGGATCGCTTCGAAGACATCAATTCCTTCGAGCGCTATCTCTCGCGGAACGGGGTAGTGGTCCGCAAGTTTTTCCTGAACGTTTCTAAGAAAGAACAGAAAGCCCGGTTTCTGTCACGCTTGGACGAGCCGGAGAAGAACTGGAAGTTTTCCGCGGCTGATATCAAGGAGCGTGCTTGCTGGGATGACTACATGGAAGCTTTCGAGGAAATGATCCAGCACACGGCGACTCCGGACGCACCCTGGCATGTAATACCTGCGGACAATAAATGGTTCAGCCGGATTGCCGTAGCCGAGGCAGTGATCGATACGCTCGAAAGCTTGGATCTCTCATATCCGAAGGTCGACGATACCAAGGCCAAAGAGCTCGCGGCCGCAAGGAAACTGCTCGAGCAGAAGAAGTAGGTGAGGAATGGGCTCACCGCTTCCGTGGTTTATGTCCTTGAGTCAGCGGGTTGGTTGCATTCCTACGTTTGCCACACACTCGTCTCTTTTCGTCTGGCCATACAACGAGTTAGGATACGCAGTTCAACGACTTCCCCTGGAGAAAGAGCACCCATGCTGACCCGAGATCGACTGCCGCAGTTTGCTGCATTCGTCCTAGCCTGTGCGCTTATGGTTCTGCCCCTGGCCGCAACCGCTCAGAAGAAATCGCCCGAGACGAAAGGCACTGAGCCGACTGCCGCGGTCGCAGCGAAACCGGAGGCGCCGGACACGACCGATCACGAAGACCCAATGTTCAAGGGCCTGAAGTATCGGCTGGTGGGTCCATTCCGTGGTGGGCGGTCGCTGACGGCGTCCGGCATCCCTGGTGATCCGACGACCTATTACTTCGGTTCGACTGGCGGCGGCGTGTGGAAATCTGTCGACGGGGCACTCACGTGGAAGCCGGTGTTCGACAAGGAAACGTCTCTTGGCATCGGCAGCCTGGCGGTCTCGGTTTCAAATCCCAACGTCGTGTACGTCGGCACCGGGGAGGCTTGTCTGCGGGGCAATATTTCCCAGGGCGATGGGGTCTACAAGACTCTCGATGGCGGAAAGACCTGGAAGAACGTCGGCCTGCACGATTCCCGCGCGATCGGGAAAGTCATCGTCAATCCTTCGAATCCGGATATCGCTTTTGTCGCCGCGCTCGGACACCCTTACGGCCCAAACACCGAGCGCGGCATTTTTCGCACGATCGACGGCGGAAAGACGTGGGAGAAAGTTCTCTACAAGGATGAGAACACGGGGGCAGTAGACGTTGCGTTCGATCCGCATAATCCGAACATTTTGTTCGCCGCCCTGTGGCAGGTACGGCGCGTGCCGTGGAATATGGCGAGCGGCGGCCCAGGCAGCGGCTTATATCGGTCCAACGATGGTGGCACGACCTGGAAGCACCTTGAGGAGAAGGGCCTGCCCAAAGGGCCCTACGGAAGAATTGGCGTGTCGGTGGCAGCGAACTCCGATCGCGTTTTCGCGCTGATTGAGGCGGCTGAGGGTGGTCTGTACCGTTCGGATGACGGTGGCGATACCTGGCAGCTCGTGAATGGCAGCCATAGCCTGGTGCAGCGTCCCTGGTACTACATGCACGTGATTGCCGATCCGCAGAATCGGGACACCCTTTACATCATGGATGTCGACGCGTACCGCTCGACGGATGGCGGGCGCTCGTTCAACAAATTCAAACTTCCCCACGGCGACAATCACGGGCTGTGGATTGACCCGAGGAATACGAACCGCATGATCGCGTCGAACGACGGAGGCGTCACCGTCACAATTGATGGCGGTAAAACGTGGACCCGGCAGGACAATCAGCCGACGGCGCAGTTCTATCACGTGATCGCCGACAACCGCATGCCTTACTACATCTATGGCGCGCAGCAGGATAACAGCACGGTTGCGATCGCAACGCGCAGCGACGACGGATTGATTGATCGCTCGGACTGGTATCCGGTCGGGGGTGGGGAAGCGGGATACATCGCGCCGTATCCGCCGGAGCCGACCGTTGTGTATGCGGCTGACTACGAAGGCCTCATCACGCGTTATGACAAGCGCACCGGGCAGCTTCGCAATATCACAAACCAGACCCATCTCACCGACGCGGGAGGCGCGGGCATTCTTGAGCATCGCTTCCAGTGGACTTCTCCGGTCATGATTTCGCCGAACGATCCCGAGACGCTGTACCACGCGGGCGAGAAGTTGTTTAAGACCACTGACGCGGGTGTGCACTGGGAAGCGATCAGTCCCGACCTTACGCGCAACGACAAATCGAAGCAGCAGCCTTCGGGCGGGTCAATCACCATCGACGACACTGGAACGGAGTACTACGACACGATCTTCGCGGTGGCCGAGTCGGCCGTCACGAAGGGTGTGATCTGGGCGGGCACGGACGACGGTCTGGTGCAGTTGACGCAAGATGGCGGGAAAAGCTGGACGAACGTTACGCCCAAGGATCTGCCGGA
>DASRDJ010000191.1:0-2693 GCA_035652655.1 Terriglobales bacterium | reverse complement strand
TGATACCGAATTCAAACGCGCAGAAAACCGTTCCTGAGACTGCACAGGTACGAGGGACAGAGCAACTTCTGGAGTGCTAGATTGGTGGAGCTAGTCGGGATCGAACCGACGACCTCATCGTTGCGAATTCCCAACCCTGTCCGAGACGACGCGACACCGAAGAAGTCGGAATAGCACGGAAGGGCAGTGTTCATGCGGCTTGGGTCGCTGTTCCCTGCTCCGCAATTGTCGCCGAGCGACACGGCGCGAGAGCACCCGAGACGGGCAGGGATCGAAGGGTTACGACACAAGTCACGACACAATTTTCGCAAACAGTAAATAGGCCGAAACCTCCCGATTGTCTAGGGGTACCCACCCCCACCCCCGCCATGAGCATGTGCCTGGTCGCGTTCAGAAAAAATTTAGAAAAAGTTTCGCGAGAAGAACATGTGGAGTACGCTCTGATGCTTGCGGGTGCCTTCAGCAGTTCAATCATCTTCGTGCTGGGTGATGGCTGAGATCCCCTCACGTCTTCAATGGAAATAATATGCAAGGATTCGAAACAAGTCGCAATTTGAGTGCTATGGCCTTCCATGAGAAGGCCGGTCGGAGTCAAGGGAATTCTGGGTTCATGTTGTTCGACACGCTTTTCGTCTGGCCCGCTCGCCGCTGTCGCCATGCTTCCATCCGCACTCTCGAGGAGCGAATCGTTTCGCTCGGTGCATGCTGGGCGTCCTCAATTCAGCCGGTGCTGCCATCTGTTTGGCGCCCTGTGGTTCTACTTTTCGAAAGTGGAACCTGGGCCAGGCCATAGGCGCAGTCACCGGAACTCGGCTTTGGGCTTTGGGCTTTTGTCTTTTCTCTTCCTGGAACGATTTTGATTTTGGTTTTGTCGTTTCGTTTTTATGCAGCGACCGCAACTGTTACTCGGCTGCTGTTGTGCAATGGTTCGTACACTTCTCCACTCACCCACAAGTGATGCAGCAACACTGCCAGCTTTCTTGCCGTGGCCACGATGGCTCGTTTCTTGCCATTCCGCCCACCGCGCTCGGCCAGCTTTAATCCCCAGCGTCGGAGATCACAGTCGATGCCGAACGGTCCCAGAATGTGCTGCGCTCCCTGCACCAGCAGCGTCCGCAGATAGGGATCGCCCGCTTTGCTGATGTGCAGCTGCGGATCGCGCTGTCCCGATTGCCTGCGTCCCGGCTGCAGTCCGAGATAGCCGCCCACGTCGCGGCTCTTGCCGAAGCGATGCGGATCTTCCAGCGTCAGCAGGAACGTCAGCGCGATCAGCGTACCCACTCCCTTGATCTGCTTCAGCAACGCCACCTGCGGATAACTGGCTTCCGCCAACGCCGCGATGCGATCGTTGTACTCGCAGATCCGCTCGCTCAGTTCTTCGATCGTTGCCAGCAACGGCTCTAGCGCCCGCTGCAGCTCCGGACTCAATCCTTCGGCTTTCTCCGCATCCATGTTGCGCACGTTACAGCCGCGCAAGCGCTCTCCGTAGCTCTTCGCCAGCCCGCGGGCCGCGTTGACCAGCGCCGTGCGCCCTCGTACCAGGGCGGCGCGAGCTCGAATCATCATCAGATCCGCTTGTGCCTGCGCGCTGCGATGCTTCACCGGATACAGCAACTGCGGGTCGATCCGGGCCAGCCGCGCCAGCTGCGCATCCAGTCGGTCATTCTTCTTGCAACTCTCTTCGATCAGTCGCACCTTACGTGCATTCGCCACGATCACTTCGTGCCCCAACGCGCTCAACAGACGGCTGATCCAGGGCGAATGTGTCCCAATCTCCAGTGCAATCCGACTGCACGGCATCGCGCCGAACACTTCCTGCAACGCTTTTGCACTCGTTCGGACGCGCTGCTCCAGTTGGATCTGGCCGGCTTCATCCAGCACGCAATACCAGCTGTTGCGATCGCCCAGATCCAATCCCACGGTCAGTTTTTGTTGTGAAATATTCCTGCTCTGCTTCGCCGCTACGGTGCTAACCTTCTTCATTGCCGGTCTCCTTTTTATCTGTGCCTTGAGCACGTCGATAACTTGGGAGCGTACACCGCATCCCGTCCGGAGACCGGCCTTCTCATCCCATCTGATTTTGACAGTTGACTTCCGGTTTGCCCAAAGACTCGGGCGACAGGCTCTGCTGGGGAAGCTGAATTAACACATTTGGATTGCGAGAGACTATCAGCAAGGTTCTTCTCCCACCCACTGACCACCGTTGCACTCCGAAAATCCGGCAGACAGACGACGCAGTTCGTCGTTCTCGTACATCGCTACGTAATCATCGATGACCCAACGATTGTTCTCCAGAATCGCGGTTACATCACCCTCAGGGTCGCCCCAGTCCCGTTTGAAAGCTATGAGAACGTCGACACGATTTTCTCCGACAGACCGGCTGCCGAGAATACGAAACGTGGATGGAGTTGCTGCATCATCTGGCCCCGTGAACAAACCTTCCTCAAACCAAGGTGTTGCGGGCTTGTATGTGTTGGCGCGAAGAATCTCGCCGTAGCGTCTGTAGTAATCTTCGTCACAGGCTTCGAAGCTGTCGAGCTGCTGAGCAAGTCGTTTGCTGAGAAGTGGCCAGAGCGAATTCTTTGCGCGTCCATGAGGAATCCCGAGCTGTTGGTATCTAGTGATGTAGGTGTAGAACACGCACGGCATCGAGAGCTGATGGCGGGGTATTGCTGCGCACCTGAAGGGGTTCG
>DASRDJ010000190.1:0-3818 GCA_035652655.1 Terriglobales bacterium | reverse complement strand
AGTGCTTTGGAGCGAAAGCGAACGCCTCGAGGACGAGCCTCTTAGTAGTGGAGGGAAAACTGCGGCAAAGGTGTTGTTGGGCCATCTGCAAGAGCAGGTGTGCGTGAAGTAGTTACGCTTTGGCGCGCACAGTGACGGTGGGGATGCTGCCTGCAACCATATGGCATTTCGCCCACAGTCCATGCAGCCTATCATCACAGCGGTGGTCCCTTGCATCCCTGGGAAAAGTCGAGCGCGGACCGCTCAGCAAGGCCCTGGAGCCCCTGAGACGTTGCAGCGTCGCCGCAAAGGCGAAGCTCCTCCGCCGCGGTTGAATGTGAACCTTAGCCAATCAAAGCTGCCCCAACTCAATCGGCTCGGCGAACCTACCGGCACCCACCCACTCGAAGTAACCTCTGATTAGCTTGGAGACTTATATCGCTATACGATATATTACTCAATGAGTCGTTGCTCGAGATCAGCAAAATACGAAACGAAGCCAAGAAGCGCTTTGTTTAGAATAGGGCCGCGTGCAATGCCAGTAAGAAAAACACACCTCTCGCTTTCCGCATTCCTGCTGACCTCAAGCGGAAACTCCAGCACATCTGGCCGACAGCCTCCTTCGTGCCATCGCTCCAACCACGATTGGGTCATTGTCCTGCCATGCACTCCAGACTAGAACGTCTGGAGGCAGAATCTCCCTGGGGGAGGTGTTCTGCCCGGGCGAGCGTCCGCTGGATTCGGCGTTCGCCCTTCTGATCTCCGAAGCAACGTGATCCAAATCACAGACCTTGGCAGTGCACTCTCGGTAGTCTCTCGACGATAGCGTGAGTCAGATGGACGAAGCGTTAATTGCAGTCTTCAAGAAGGTGATCACCGAAGGAAAAGAAGCCGGCCTGACGATAGATCAGATTTTCGATCTGCTTGAAACCGGCATGGTCATCGGGACCGTCTTGAACCTTATCGAACTCCGCTTGTCGGGTCCCGCTGAGCCCCGCTCGTCTCGGTGGGTGATGTAGACCGGACTAACGGGAACGCGGATCTGGCATAGCTTGACAGTGCCAAATGATGGCCGAGTCTTCGGCATTGCCAATCAATAAACTCAAGCGTATAGTCTCGTGCGTTCCAACAGCGTGTCTCACACCCCGCTCTGAGGTCAGGAGGGTAATGCCATGGGATTCCTTGCCTGGATCGTAGTTGGTCTTATCGCAGGTTGGCTTGCCGGTCAAGTGATGAAAGGTGGCGGCTACGGCGTTGCGGTGGACATAATTCTCGGACTGGTCGGCGGCGTTCTCGGTGGCTGGATTTTTGAGCGACTGGGAATTTCAGCGGGTGGCGGCATGATTGGCTCAATCATCGTTGCCTTTGTCGGTGCCGTGATTTTGGTCGGGATTACCCGCTTGTTAAAGAGAGCCTAATAACTTCTAACACGTCAGCATGGTCAAGATGTTTCAAGTACAGTATGCCATGCACTCGGAGAGTGCCGTTTCACTCCCTGAAGTTCGCAGACCAACATCGGGCTTGTTGGCCGCGAACCGTTGGAAGCTTTCGAGAAGTATCCTGTTTCTTTGCTGAAAGCCTTTTGCCCTTTAGCCGTGGCTCCCCGTACCAAGATTTCCCTCTGCACTACTCTTGGTCTTGATTCGGTTGCCGACTTCTCGGACCTTTTCAGAAATGGAACTGCGGCTCTGAGCGCCGCTAGGAGGAGCTGTGAGAAGACACCGCGAGGGCAGTTCTCGAGTGGTTTGCCTGGAGAATAAGGGAGCCGTCCGGCTTTCCAGATGGGCGCGGAAAGGGAACTAGACGGCGAAACTGGCTCGGTCGGAACAAGCTCAGCGGACCAATTTTCTCGGAGCAGACAGGGACCGGCTCTCGATCCATGAGTTACGCCGGTACTCTTCTTTGCAAATCCTCCGTACCCTTTGCGTCGCCCCTGAATACTAGGACAATGTCCCTCGAGTGTGCCCGCGGGCCTGAAGCCGCTTGGGGCTCTAAAGGACTGAGTGGGATGGTTGAACATCCAAACAGAGCAAGCAGAACTCTCGTCCGCATGGGCTCAATAATTGGGCAAAAACGCGTGGTGCGTGCTATCGGGATAGGGGTGTCCGCTCTGCTTTTTTGGGGCCTGTCAAAGTACCTGATCCTGGCTGACGTCGTGGCAAACCAACTTGTGCTGTTCGTCGCGATGGTGTGGACTTTAGCGTTCGTGTTCGACCACTTCCAGACCGAGAAGACGGATGTCCCAGTCATCCCCACAGAGTCCGAAAAACTGCAATCTCAGAAGATGGAAGCGATCGGCCGACTCGCCGGGGGAGTGGCTCACGATTTCAACAACTTGCTCGCAGTGATTTCTGGCTATAGCGATCTGTTGTTGGCCAGTCTTGACCCATCCGATCACAACCGGACGAAACTTGAGCAGATCAAGCAAGCCGCGAACAGCGCCGCTGCCCTCACGCGCCAGCTCTTGTTGTTCAGCCGCCAGCAGATCATCCAACCGGTGGCGCTGGACATTAACCAGATCGTTAGTAATACGGGGAAAATGCTGCGGCGCTTGATCAAGGAGAACATCGAACTCGATGTGATTCTGGAGCCCAATCTCGATCTCGTAAGCGCAGATCCCGGCCAGATCGAGCAAGTGATTTTGAATCTAGTGGTCAACGCACGAGATGCATTGCCGAACGGCGGAAAGCTGACAATCCAAACGCGCAATGTGCGGATGAAAAATGACTTTGGTCAGGCAGGAGCTAGCACATTGCCGGGCCGTTTCGTCCTGTTGGAAGTGACCGACACAGGAACCGGTATGGACCAAGAGACGCAGGCACACATCTTTGAGCCATTCTTCACGACGAAGGCAGTGGGCAAGGGTACCGGCCTGGGCCTGGCGACAGTTTACGGAATCGTGAAGCAGAATAACGGAAGAATCGAAGTAAGAAGCATGCTGGGGCGCGGCTCGTCATTCAAGGTCTATCTGCCTGCCGTCAAGCATGTGGTCTTAAGTCGTACGCCCGCCACAAACACGGGAAGTCCAAATTTGTCGGACGAAACCATTCTCGTGGTGGAAGATGCGAAACCGCTTCGTGATTTGATTTGCGAAGTCTTGAGCGGGTATGGCTGCACGGTTTTAACGGCCTGCAATGTTGAGGAAGCCCTACAGATTGGCAGGGGAAGAAAACCCACGATTGATCTCCTGCTAACTGATGTCGTGATGCCCGGCATGGACGGTACGGCCCTGGCCAAGGAAATTCGTTCGCTGCATCCAGAAACGAAGGTGCTTTATATGACCGGGCACAGCGGCACGTTCATCCGGGCGGACATGCTGAATCAAGATGTATCGCTGATTCGGAAGCCCTTCACGCCTGGTGAACTGGGGCGGAAAATTCGCAAAATGTTGCCAGGCAAGCTAGGCGAGAGTTCGAGGGAGGGTGCTTGCCCGAAGGAGAATGCGGCTGCACAGCTTGAATCTGGGGCGTAAACAGCAGAATAGAGAACGTTGCACCCTCCATTCAGATTACGTTGAATCTTCTTCGGAAACTTCGATCTCCGGAGCGCCGGGGCCGGCCGAGTCAATGAGTTCTATCAAAAGGGATGTCAAGAAAAAAGTTCTGCCTCGACCGGAGGCGAGATGTTTTCTCGAGATCCAGCCCACTGGAATTAGGCTTCCCTGGAGAAGTGTGACTTGTGCCCATTCTGATAAGCGTCCTCTGGTGAGTTAGCGGCGCGTCGAGTTTGCGAGAGCGACAAGCGAATGGCGACTCAAGGTCAACCATGGTTCTATCCGAGGCTCGTGGCCTATAGCTATTTCTGGTTATCCGAGGGGGCATAACGTGTAATGAGTGACT
>DASRDJ010000189.1:0-10720 GCA_035652655.1 Terriglobales bacterium | reverse complement strand
GGGCGAGTGCTTCCAGTAGTGCTTAATGCCCAGCGGCTCGAAGACATACTTCTCGCCGTACGCCTCGATATCCTGCCCGGTCTCTTTCTGGAAGATGTAGGCCAGCAATTCCGACGTGCCGCTGCTGTAGTTGAAAACGGTGCCCGGCTCCTGCACTACCGGCCGATCGATGACATACTGTCCCCAGTCGTCCGTCGCCTCCATCAGGTTGGCATCGTTCCTCGGATCGTCGTAAGCGACGTCTTCGACCCACTCCAGCCCAGTCGTCATGGTCAGCACGTGCTTCAGCGTAATGCGTTTCTTCCGATCATCGACGTTTTTCACCTTGGCCGGGTCGAAGTAGTGCATGAGTGGCGTGTCGAGCCCGGCCTTGAAGTCGCCACGCGTGATGGCGGCGCCTACGATCACAGAACTCACCGTCTTGGTGATCGACTGCATTGTGTGCATGTCGGTGCCGTGGTAGTAGGGATGCCACACCGGATCGAAATAGTTATAAGGGCCGGTCAAGCGTCCGTTCAGCGGCCCTTTCACCTTGGCTTCCTTGCCATAAATCTGCCCGTAGTCATGGGAGTATTTGTTCTCAAAAACCAGCTTCCCGCATCGGAACAATGCGAAGCTGTCGACCAGTCCATACTTCCCGCTCGTCAGATCGCTGTCAAAAGCTGCGACCGTTTTCTCGTCCAGGCCGACTTCAGTGGGCTTACCCTTCGTCCATCCATGAGTAGGCCACGAAGGCGCCTTGTCCGATCCTTGAAAGGCTTGTGCTGATGGGATCGCGATCGATAGCGAGCTGGCGATCGTCAACGCCACGACAACGGTCCGAGCGTTCGTCTTCATGAAGTTGCCTTTAAATTTTGAGTGCCTAGCGCAGCGAATCCTAAGTTTGGCGGCGGAGCGTGTCAACCCAACTTCACATGGTGGTCAGCTGGGCGGGCAGGGAATTACAACGAACCGGTGATCTTTCGCAGTTCCTGCAGCAGGCCTTCAATATCAGGCAGCTGGTCGATGGGATACACCTTCGCGAACTGAATCACACCGCCCTTGTCGACAATGAATGCCGCACGTTCGCTGATCCCCGGCACCGGCGGCTCGTCGCGCAGGATGCCGAACTGGCGCGTGACTTCTCCGTGCGGATAGAAGTCCGAACACAACGGAAACCGCATCATGCCGATTTCCTTGCGCTGCCAGGCCAGATGGCTTTCGATGGAGTCGACGCTGATATCGAGCAACTGTCCCCCTGCTGCCTTGAAACGGGATTCGAGCGAATCCAGAATCGGCAACTGCGACTCACACGTCGGCGTCCAGTCCAGCGGATGGAAAGTCACCACCACGTGTTCTTTGCCGAGGAAGTCGCTGAGCCGGAACTCGCCGCGCTCTTCACCCTGCACCGACGGCAAGACGAAATCCGGAGCCCGATCGCCGACCTTCAGTGCCACCACTACCCCCTTGCCCTTCCACCTGATTGTAATTGCGAGTTGGAGTGGCCGCCTGAATCCGGACCATGAAATCGCTTTTACAAACGCTCTTCGAGCGGCCCAAACCGCGTTGCCGGCTCTTCGCGGACTCTCAGAATTTACATACCTGTAACAATACCGCGCTCTCCCGAAGCTAAGATTCCCCGATGGCACTCGCTTCCCAAGAGCCCCTGACCATTGAAGACCTCGACGGCTCACGGCCCGGCCAGCGCGTTCTCCGCCTCAAGGGGCCGGTCGTGCTGAGCACGCTGTTTCATTTCCAGTCGACCCTGCGGGCAAAAGATGCACCGGCGCTCATCATCGATTTCGCCGGCGTCCCCTACATCGATTCTGCCGGCATCGGAGCCTTGGTCAGCGCCTACGTCACGCACAACAAAAGCGGTCGTTCGCTCGCGCTCGTCGGGGTCAACGATCGCGTTCGCAACGCCTTGATCGTGACACGAGTCGAACCGTTTTTTCGCTTCTTCCCCAGCCTGGAAGAAGCAGAACGCGCCTGAACGAGCAAGTGATTCCTGTTTCTTCCGGACGATCGGTCAGTCCTGCCGACTCCGTCTGCAACGTCCACAAGTCCTTGACCTGACCAACGGCCACGCATTAGAGTGTCGGCCACTTTGATTAGAGGAGGGCTGACATGCTAGATGGCTTCAAGAAATTCATCCTGCGCGGCAACGTGGTTGACTTGGCTGTTGGCGTCGTCATCGGTGCGGCCTTCGGCGGCGTCGTCACCGCCTTCACGAAAGACTTGCTCACCCCCCTCATTGCCGCCCTGGTCGGCAAGCCTGACTTTAGTTCCGTAGGCTTCAAAATTGGAGAGACGGCCTTCCCGGTCGGCGACTTCATTAACGCCATTGTGTCGTTCCTACTGGTGGCCGGAGCCGTCTATTTCTTCGTGGTACTCCCGCTGAATGCACTCATGGCTCGACTCAACCCGGCGAAAGAGGCGACTCCCGCAACCAAGCCCTGCCCGGAGTGCCTGAGCGACATCCCGATCGAAGCCAAGCGCTGCGCGCATTGCTCCCAGCCGGTTCCCGTCGGCCGGGCCGCGTAAGTCGACGTGAACATCAGGAGTTCGTAGACTGCTTGCACGTTGACAAAATCCCCGAGGCGGCACCCAAGTCACGGAGTGGCGAAATTCATGAGCCCAGCCCGCAAGGGCTGGGTGTATCAAGCGTCCCGAGAAAGCCCAGGCAGGGCGACAGCTAGTCAGGCATGTATCCTCCTCCGCCCTCCTGTACCATAACCACATCCATGCATCGCCGTTTTGCCCTACTCCTCACACTGATCCTACCCACCCTCCTCTTGGCCCAAAGCTCCTCCTCTAAGGCCAGGCCTCACGGCAAATCCACACCCGCTCCCCTCGACACCGCCGAAACCGTATACCGCAACCCGGAATTCGGCTTCACCTACAAAATCCCCTACGCCTGGATAGACCGCACCAAGCCAATGCAGGACGACTCCGCCGATCCTTCCAAGTCCAAACTCCTGCTAGCTGTCTTCGAACGCCCGCCCGAAGTCACAGGCGACACCGTGAACTCCGCCGTCGTCATAACCGCGGAAAGCGCCGCCTCGTACCCCGGCCTGAAGACCGCCGCCGACTACATGGGCCCTCTCACCGAACTCACCACCAGCAAAGGCTTCAAGGCAGACGGTGGACCCTATGAATTTTCCGTCGGCGTCGCGACCCTCGTGCGGGGCGACTTCACCCGTATCGCGGGATCTGTTTCCATGCACCAGTCGTCGCTCGTCGTCCTTCGCAAGGGCTTCGTGATCTCGTTTACCTTCGTTGCAGGCAGCGATGACGAGATCGATGAACTCATTGAGAAGCTGTCCCTGACATCCTCCAAGCCCTAATTTCAAGCCCTCCTAACCCCCTTCGAAACCACGGGTTACCGACCCGGTTCGCGTCTCGAAACCCACTCCCTTTTATGGTAGAATTACATCAGCTTGGGAAGCCCCTAAGTCCACGTAATATCAATCATTTGAAGTCATTCCGGGGCGCCCGATACGTACCACCAGCCTGGGCCTGACACCAAGCGCGTTTCCACGGAGCTGAATGGCCACTAAAGAAACTCTGAACCCCGCTGCGATCGCTGACGCGAAAGCAAAAAATGAGAAGACTCCGGCCGCGAATGGCAACGGAGATTACACTGCCGACTCCATCAAAGTCCTCGGCGGCATGGAAGCCGTCCGCAAACGTCCGGCGATGTACATCGGCTCGACTGGAGAGATGGGACTGCATCACCTGGTGTACGAAGTCGTCGACAATTCGGTCGACGAGGCGCTCGCTGGACACGCCGACAAGATCGACGTCACCATTCACATCGATAACTCCGTCACCGTCATCGATAACGGCCGCGGCATCCCGGTCGACAACATGGACATCGATGGCGAGAAAGTTCCCGCCGCCCAGGTCGTGATGACCAAGCTGCACGCTGGTGGAAAGTTCGATTCCTCTTCTTACAAAGTTTCGGGCGGCCTGCATGGCGTCGGCGTCTCCTGCGTGAACGCGTTGAGTGAAGACCTCGAGCTCGAAATCTGGCGCGACGGATTCACTTGGGAGCAGAGCTACTCGAAAGGCGAGCCCACCAGCAAGTTGAAGAAGACGGGCGCTGTGAAGGCCAAGACTGGAACCAAGGTCCACTTCCTGCCCGACAAGAGCATCTTCACCGCCACCGAGTACAACTACGACACCCTGGCGCAGCGCCTGCGCGAGCTCGCTTTCCTGAACAAAGGCCTCCTGATTACGCTGACCGACGAGCGCAACATGGACGCCAAGACGGGCGAACCCAAGCACACCGACTTCAAGTACAACGGCGGCATCTCGGAGTTCATCAAGCACCTCAATCGAGGCAAGCAGGTTCTGCACGACAAGCCGATTTACATGGAAGCCGAAAAAGACAACGTAGTAATGGAGATCGGCCTCCAGTACAACGACGCATACTCCGAATCGGTCTTCAGCTTCGCCAACAACATCAACACGGTTGACGGCGGCACGCATCTCTCCGGCTTCCGCACCTCGCTTACTCGCACCATCAACTACGCGGGGCAGCAGATGGGCCTGTTCAAAGACGTCAAAGAAAATCTGACCGGCGACGACGTCCGTGAAGGTCTGGTTGCGGTCGTCAGCGTGAAGCTCCCGCAGCCCCAGTTCGAAGGCCAGACCAAGGGCAAGCTGAATTCGGATATCGCCGGAATCGTGCAGGCATTCGTCAACGAGAAGCTGGGCGCATTCTTCGAACAGAACACCACCGTCGCCCGCAAAATCATCAACAAGGCGATCGATGCCGCTCGTGCGCGCGAAGCCGCCCGCAAAGCCCGCGACCTCACGCGCCGCAAGGGCGCGCTCGACGGGGGCGGCCTGCCGGGCAAGCTCGCCGACTGTTCTGAGCGCCAGCCCGAGCGCTGTGAGTTGTTCCTGGTTGAGGGCGAGTCCGCAGGCGGGACTGCCAAGCAGGGACGCGATCGCCGCTTCCAGGCCATACTCCCGCTTAAGGGAAAAATCCTCAACGTCGAGAAAGCGCGCTATGACAAGATGCTGGCGCACGAAGAGATTCGCGCCATGATCACCGCGCTCGGCACCGGTATCGCCAAGGATGATTTCGATCCGACCAAAGTTCGCTACGGCAAAATCATCCTGATGACCGATGCCGACGTCGACGGCAGCCACATCCGCACGCTGCTGCTCACGTTCTTTTTCCGCCACATGCAGGAACTGATCAAGCGCGGCCACGTCTACATCGCGCAGCCGCCGCTCTACGGCCTTAAGAAGGGCCGTAGCCTGCAGTACGTGAAAGACGACGACGCGCTCGACAAGATCCTGCTCAAGCGCGCCGCTGACAGCATCGTGATCCGCTACGGCCAGGGCGCAGCCAAACTCGAAGGCGGCAGTCTCTCGCGCTTCATGGCGCAGCTCAAGGAATATCTCGGCTTCTTCGACAAGGTCGATAAGCGCATGCGCGACGAGCATGTCACCGAAGTCATTCCCAAGCTCGACCTCGCCAAGCGTGTCGATTTCGAAGGCGATAAGAAGACGCCATCGAAAAAAGTCGAGAAGCTCGAGAAAGAACTGAAGAAGATGCAGAAAGAGCGCGCCTTCAAAGACGTGGGCAGCCGCTTCGACGAGGAGCACAACCTATGGGAAGTCTTCTTCGTCAGCAACCAGGGCACCGAGCGCGTCATCAATTGGGAACTCGTCTCGACTCCCGAGTACCGCCAATTGCTCGCCAAGTTCAAGCAGATCGAGCCCTACATGGAACCGCCCTTCATGGTCGAGACCATCGCGAAGGACACTTCCACCGCGGATGCAGCCGACGAGGCGGCCGAGGCAGAAGGCGATACTATCGAGCAGAAAGCCGAGAAGGCCGAGAAGAAGCAGGCCTCGGGAAAGACTGCAAGCAAGCGCAAGTCCGAGCCCGAAGTGGTCGAAAAACCCAACCTGCGTGAGCTCTTCAAGTACGTGCAGGAAGCCGGCGGCCGCGGCTACGAAAAGACCCGCTACAAAGGCCTTGGCGAAATGACCGCCGAACAACTCTGGCAAACCACGATGGACCCAGAGCGCCGTACGCTGCTCTCGGTGAAGCTCGAAGACATAGCCGAAACCGAAACGATCTTCACCACGCTGATGGGTGAAGACGTGGAAGCACGTCGCAAGTTCATCGAAGACAACGCGCTCGACGTGAAGAACCTCGACATTTAGTAGGTCAATGTAGCGCGGGGGCCCTCGCCCGCGTTCTCGAAAATCAAAATGACGGGCGGCAAAAAGCCGCTCGTTTTTTGTTCGAGTCTGCAGACCCGCCAACAGAATCTCTAACCTGACATGCCGCGCATCGCCCTAGCAACCGCGTCGAAATATCCTGATCTAACGGACGACGACCGCCACCTGCTTGCACCGCTAGCTCAACGCAACATCCAAGCCGACCCAGCCATCTGGACCGACGCATCGCGTAACTGGGCCTCATACGACGCCGTGATCGTTCGCTCCTGTTGGGACTACCACCTGCAGCCGGAGAAATTTCTACACTGGGTCTCTCATCTCGAAGAACTCAAGGTCCCAGTCTTCAACTGCGCCGATATCATCCGCCAGAATGCCAACAAAACCTATCTGCGCGAATTGGAAGCAAAAGGCATCGCTATCGTTCCGACGCTCTGGGCCGAGCCTGGCCAACAAATCTCGCTCAACGACCAACTTCGCGAGCTTGCCTGGCCCAAGGCCGTAGTGAAACCGCGCATCTCAGCGACCGCGTACCGTACACAACTTGTCACGTCCGAAAATGCAAGTTCCGCGCAAGCGCTCTTCGACGATCTCCGCCAAGGCTCCGGCGTGATGGTCCAGAAATTCATGGACAGCATCGCCACCGAAGGCGAGTGGTCGCTGATGTTCTTCGCGGGAGAGTTCAGTCACGCCGTGATCAAGCGCCCGAAGCCCGGCGACTTCCGCGTGCAAAACGATTTCGGCGGCACCGCGCAACCCGCCTACCCGCCACCGAACGTACTCGCGGCGGCGACGCGAGCCGTGGAATCAGTCGACGCCACGCTCTACGCGCGGGTCGATGGCGTCATTGACCAAGGGCAGTTCCGTCTGATGGAACTCGAACTGATCGAACCCGCCGTGTTCCTGTCGGTACACCAAGCCGCCCCCGCCCGATTCGCCGAAGCGATAAGCCAAGTCCTGAAGACCACCATATAGAGCTCATACAGCGCCGTTTCAAAGAGCCAAGCTCGCCAGCCGCCGCCCAACACTCGACCGTAGCGCCGCCGTCCCGGCGGCAGTCGGGCGGGCGTCTCGCCCCACCGCAATCGCTAGCCAACAAATCTCCTGCAAGCCGTGTCCCGAAGCACGTTCTCGTCACAGGAGACGAGACATGTCAGTCATCACGGGTTCCTTGAAGTCGGCAGAGAAGCTCTGGGTACCACTGGCAGTTTCCAGCGCGGTGATCCTTTTGGTAGCCGCGATCGCGATCCCCAACCTTCTTCGAAGTCGCAACGCGGCCGAGATGTCTCACCAGGCTGCCTTCGCACGCCAGGCGGAAGAGTCCGCCCTGTCATCCGCCGGCCACATGTACGCCGAAGAGCAATCGGCAAGAGGAGCCTTGCACGTGTCCGCTCCGGTGTCCGTACCTACAGCGGGATTGCGTGACGCACAAAGTACCCTGCCAGCGGCAGACAAAGCTCCAGCGAAATCATCGTCCGCCACCATCGATCGCAAACTCGTGCGCACCGGATCACTCGAACTCACAGTCAAAAATCCCACCGACGCCGCCGAGCAGATCCGCCTCATGGCTGAGTCCATGGGAGGTTATCTGGAGACCGCACAAATCGGCGGAAGAAAGGACTCTCCCACCGCCGACATCACCATCCGCGTTCCGGCCGCACGTATTAACGACGCCACACTCGGCATCCGCAAACTCGCCGCACGCGTCGAGAGCGAAAAGACTGAAGCCCAGGACGTCACCCGCCAGTACGTCGACATGGAGGCACGCCTCCGCAACCTGCGCGCCGAAGAAGCGCAATACCTCACCATCATGAAGAGCGCCTACAAGGTGGATGACCTGCTCGAGGTCAGTGAAAAGCTGAGCGAAGTACGCGGGCAAATCGAGCAGCAACAGGCCGAATTTCAGACGCTCTCAAAGCAGGTCGAGACCGTGGCCATCAGCATTTCGCTGCGGACCCTCGCCGATGCCCAGGTCTTCGGGCTGAATTGGCGCCCGCTTTATCAACTCAAGGTCGCCGCCCGCGACGGTCTCGACGCCATTGCGGACTATGCCGCCACCATGACCGCGGTTCTGTTCTACGTGCCGGTCATCCTGGCCTGGAGTATGACCATCTTGTTCGCTGTCGTCGTCGCATGGCGCTTGTTCCGCTGGACCAGTCGCCGTTTCTTCGACGCGGCTGGTTCGAAGGCTGCAAATTCTATCTAGCTGTCGAATGCAAACGAGCAAAATTCCATGAGCACAGGCAACGCCAATTCGTCGGAAACGTTCCAAGCCATCACGTCGCGGAGGTTCGTATGAAACGCCAACCCCGGGGCTCGAGTCTCTCCCTCTGTCTGCTCACTGTTCTTCTGCTGGTTGTCGCCAGTTCCAACAACCCTGTTCTTGCTGCGCCCGCCCCCGGACAAACTCCCGGCTCCCTCGCCATTGTGGGCAAAGACGGCAAGATCCAGGGCGACTGCCCGCTGAAGCACACCGACGTTCGCGCCGGCATCAGCGGATTCCTCGCGCGCGTCACCGTCACGCAAATTTTCTCAAACACCGCGGCCGAGAATGTCGAAGCGGTCTATACCTTCCCGCTCCCGCAGGACGCTGCAGTCGACGACATGACCATCCAGATTGGCGATCGCACCGTGCGCGGTCTGATCAAGCGCCGCGAAGAGGCGCGCGCGATCTACGAGCACGCCAAAAACACCGGCCACGTCGCTGCCCTTCTCGATCAGGAGCGGCCCAACATCTTCACGCAATCGGTCGCGAACATTCTGCCCGGCGCACAGGTCACCGTCACCATCAGCTATGTCGAGACGTTGCGCTACGACGCGGGCTCATACGAATTCGTCTTCCCCCTGGTGGTTGGCCCGCGTTACATCCCCGGCCAAGCCATCGGTCAACAGGGCGGCGGCTGGGCGCCTGACACGAATCGCGTCCCCGACGCTTCACGCATCACTCCGTGGCTCGCAGCAAAAGGCACGCGTGCAGGACACGACATCTCGCTAGAACTCGCGCTGGATGCCGGTATCCCCATCCAGGAGCTGCATTCGAAGACGCACGTCATCAACGTCGATCGCCAGAGCGCGAGCCGCGCCACCGTCCGCCTGGTCGACGAAGCCGTCATCCCCAACAAGGATTTCATCCTGCGCTACGACGTCGCCGGCGAACAGATTGCCGACGCCGTTCTGACCTCCCCATCCCCTGGCCGATCGAAGGGTGCAGGCGGCTTCTTCACGATGATCTTGCAGCCGCCGGCGCGCCTTCCCGAATCCGACATTCAGCCGAAAGAACTGGTGTTCGTGCTCGACACCTCCGGTTCCATGTCGGGCTTCCCGCTCGAACAAGCCAAGCGAGTGATCAGCCGCGCGCTCGACGAACTCTATCCCGGTGACACGTTCAACCTGATCACCTTCTCCGGCGACACGCACATCGTCTTCCCGGAGCCGGTCTACCCAACGGCCGAGAACATTCGCAAGGCCAAAGCCGTCCTTGCCGGCCGCACGGGCGGCGGCGGTACCGAAATGATGAAAGCCATCCGCGCGTCTCTGGCGCCGTCTGACAAGCAAGACCACGTGCGCGTGGTGTGTTTTCTCACTGATGGCTACGTCGGAAACGACATGGAAATTGTCGGCGAAGTGCAGAAGCACCCCAACGCGCGTGTCTTCGCCTTCGGCATTGGCACCGCAGTCAATCGCTTCCTGCTCGACAAGATGGCCGAAGCCGGCCGTGGCGCGGTCGAATACGTTAACCTCGCCGAAAAAGCCGACGAAGCTGCCGACCGCTTCTACGAGCGCGTACGTTCGCCAATACTCACCGATCTCGACATCGATTGGGGCGGCCTGCCCGTCACCGATGTTTACCCCACCCGTCTGCCCGACCTCTTCAGCGGTCAGCCACTCGTCATCACCGGTCGCTACACCCAGTCCGCCAGCGGAAAAGTACACCTGAAAGGCACGCGCGCCGGAGGACCCTTCACGCGGGATATCTCTGTTGCCTTCTCTTCGAGCACTCCGCCTTTTGACGCGCTCGCCGGCTTCTGGGCACGGCGCCGTATCGACAGCCTCACGTCGCAAGACTGGGTGGGCCTTCAGCAGGGAACCATGAAGCCCGCACTGCAGGCACAGATCACGCAACTCGGCCTCGACTACCGCCTGATGACGCAGTTCACGTCGTTCGTCGCGGTTGAAGACAAGATCGTCACTAAGGACGGTAAACCACAACGCGTCGAAGTGCCGGTTGAGATGCCAGAGGGCGTTAGTCATGAAGGTGTGTTTGGTGAGCAGAAGGAATACGATCGGCTGTCCCAATTCGCAAAGTTGAGTGCACAATCGGGAGGAATTGTTGCCGGTGCGGGTGGTGGTGTCGGCAGTGGCGCCTTCACTGCATCCAACACCTATCATGGCACTGCGGCGAATCAGACCGTCGAGGTCACTGCTGGAAACTCCCAAGTCGTCGTGCGGGGAAGGGCACCGGCGCCCAGGGCGGCTCCAGCAACGGTCGCGGTTGCGGGATTGCCAGATTCTGACAGTGCTGACAAGCTAGCAA
>DASRDJ010000188.1:0-31165 GCA_035652655.1 Terriglobales bacterium | reverse complement strand
AGTGCAGTAAAGGCGAAAGCGGGAGACCTGCGCCATCTTGCCAGCCATCCTCGCAACGCAAGGCTGAATCCTAAACTCGCAGCTGAGTCGGGTCAATGAGTGTAATCGCCCGTGGGTGTTGAAAAAGTCACTGTGATTGGCGGTGGGATGGCGGGAAAAACATGGTAAGTAAGGAGGAGAAAACTCTTTGCCATGCTTTTCTTAATCGCCATTCTGGGAGGGCTGCGGATCATGATGGGGCAACACGACCGTTCCGAAGCGCTGTTCTATTACTTCCGCCTGGAAGATCAGGTCCCCGAAACTCACCTGCTGCGCCTGATCGAGAAGCACATCAGCTTTGCCTTTGTGCGGGAGAGGCTGAAAGCGAGTTACAGCGATACCGGCCGTCCTTCCATTGATCCCGAGCTTCTGTTGCGCATTCTCTTGATCGGCTACTTGTACGGCATCAGCAGCGAGCGGAAGCTGGTGGAGGAACTGCGCATGCACCTGGCCTGGCGCTGGTTCACCGGTCTGGGATTCGATCAAGAGATCCCGCATCACTCCACGTTCTCGAAGAATCGGCACGGACGGTTTCAGGAGTCGAAGCTGTTCGAGGAACTGTTTGAACAGATCGTGCACCAGTGTGTGGAAGTGGGATTGGTCGAAGGCCAGCATCTGTCGGTGGACGGCAGTTTCGTGGAAGCCAATGCGGCGAAGGAAAGCCGTATTCCACGGGAGCAGTTAGGGGAAGCGGCACAGGTGAACCAAACGGTGCGCCAGTATCTGGTGGAATTGGAACAGCAAAACCCGACCGAGGAACCCGTGCATGAGCAGAAACTGGTGTCCACAACCGATCCCGATGCGACCTACGCCACCAAGGGTGGAACTCCGGCCCGACTGGGATACTACGACAACTATCTGGTCGACAACCAGAGTTGCGTGATCGTGGGCGTGCAAGCGACCGCCGCTCGCATGAGTCAGGAGACGGTCGCTGCACAAGACATGCTCACCCGTTTCGCGCACTGGCGAGGACGAGCGCCGGAATCGGTGGCCGCGGATACAACGTACGGGAACGGGGAGTTCTTGCAATGGTTGGCGGATCGGAGCATCACGCCCTATATGCGAACCCGCGACAGTATCCACCGAAAGAACAGCCCGTTCTACGGCCCGGAGCGGTTCACGTATCAACCCGAGAGCAACAGCTATCGCTGTCCCGCCGGGCAGCAACTCAACTACGGGGGCCGCAACCGGCGGAATCGCACCTATGCCTACATCGGCACGCGCAAACGTTGCGGGGCTTGTGCGCTAAAAGCCCAATGCACGAAGGGAGCGTTTCGCTATCTGGCCATTCACATGGAGGAACCAGCCCGGCAACGTGCCCGCGAGTTGGCCAACACGCCAGAGTTCACCCATGCACAGCGGCAAAGAAAGAAGGTCGAAGCCCTGTTTGCGGAACTGAAGAATCAGATCGGACTGCGTCGCTTGCGCCTGCGCCGACTGAAGTTCGTGCGCGAGCAGTTCTTCCTGGCAGCGGCAGCGCAGAACATCAAACGGCTAGTGCGGTTCCTCACCCACCCGACAACACCTACTATGGAGGCTGCCTCTTAGCTGAGGAGAAGAAGAAAACTCGATGGCAGCGATAATCATGGCCAAGAGTTCATTCCTATCACGGACTTTTTCAACGCCCACAGGCGATTACACCAATTGACCCCAAGGGCAGGTCCTGAACGCGCCCTGCTCTGCCCCGTGCAAGGGTCTGCGAGCATGGGTATCCGCTACGGTTCCTGATCAGAATCGTTCTTCGGCGCGAACGGCAATTCTTCGGTGGCTTCCTCTCCCCAGTCGAGCGACAGGGTGCGGGTGGTGGTTTCGATCTGGTTGATTTCGGGGATTTCTTCCGTGATGGCGGCGCCTAGTTCGGGGAACTTGCGGGCCGTGACCATGACGCGGCTTTCCATTGAGCCGGCGGCTTTGTTATAGGCGTCGACCGCGCGGTCGAGGCCTTTGCGCAGGTTGTCCATGTGGACCGACATGCTGCGCAGGCGGTCGTGGAGTTCCTTGCCGAGCATGCTGATCTGCTGCGCGTTGCGGGCTAGCTTTTCCTGGTTCCATCCGTAGGCTACGGCTTTCAGCAGAGCGATCAGCGTAGTGGGCGAGGCTACGATCACTCGCTGGCTCACGCCTTGCTCGATTAGTGCTGGATCCTGTTCGAGAGCGGCACTGAAAAAGGTTTCACCGGGCAGGAACATCACGACGAATTCGGGCGTCGATTCGAATTGCTCCCAATAGGATTTCGAAGCGAGGGCGCGCATGTGATCGCGCACCTGGCGGGCGTGGTCGCAGACCTTGGTGCGGCGGACTTCATCGTCGGTGGCTTCGACGGCTTCGAGGTAGGCCTGCAGCGGCGTCTTCGCGTCCACGACGATGTTCTTGTTGCCCGGCAGCTTCACGATCAGGTCGGGCCGAAGGCGGCCGTCGCTGGTCGTGACCGTTACTTGCTCATCGAAATCGCAATAGGGCTGCATGCCGGCGATTTCTACGACGCGGCGCAACTGGATTTCTCCCCAGCGGCCGCGCACGGATGGTGTGCGCAGCGCTTTCACCAAGTTGCCGGTCTCGACCTGCAGAGCTTTCTGAGTTCCGATCAGCGACTGCACCTGCTCGGTGAGTGCGCCGTAGGCTTGGCTTCGTTCTTTTTCGATCTGCTGAATCTGGCTGTCGACTTTGTTGAGCGAGTCCTTGATGGGGGCGACGAGATTCTCGACCGCCTTTTGGCGAGACTCGAGATCGCCCTTGGCCTCGCTTTGAAAGCGCTCGAGGCTCGTTTTGGCGAGTTGCAGGAATGACTGGTTATTGCTTTTCAGGGCTTCGGAGGCGAGGGCCTGGAAGGCTTCGCGGAGTTCTTCGCTGGCGCGATCGATCAGATCGAGTTTTTCGACCGAGGACTTCCGTTCGTGCTCAAGGGTGGATTGCAGTCCGGCGGCTTGCTCCCGCAGGCGCGACTGGGCTTCCTGCTGGCGGGCGAGGTCCTCGCGGGCGACGCGTAAGTCCTTTTCCGTCAGGGCCAAACGGGCGTCCCGCGCGGCATTGCGGGCGCGCAGCCAAAACCAGGCAAGCGCGCTGCCAAACAGCACACCCAGAAGAACAGCGGTCCCTTGTCCGATGGCCATTGGTAATTAGATGTCTCCGATTCTAGGGGCTAGAGTGGCTGTGAAGAAAGCAAATTTGTAGCGCTTCCCCTTTAGACCCACCCCCGGGTCCAGCGCGCGTAGGTAGAAGTCCTATGCTGCGTGCTCTGATTACCGTCGCGCTGGTCCTCGGATCGGGTGCATCGCCGGAACAAGCCAAGGTCAAACCGGCGGCCTCCAAAAGTCCTGATCGTCCCTTTGCGTCGGATTCCCAGCCCTCCCCGGATTTCGATCAACAGGCCGAGCAGCAATTACTGGATATGGCGAACAAGTCCCGCGCCGAAGCCGGCGCCCCTCCCCTTGAATTCGATGAAGGCCTGATCCAGGCGGCACGCGCGCATGCAGCGGCGATGGCGCGTGAGCAGCAGCTTTCGCATCAGTTGAACGGCGAGCCCTCCCTCCCACACCGTTTGTCGGCGGCGAGCGTGCTACACCTGGATCATGCCGGTGAGAATGTAGCCTTGGACGTCACGGCTGATGGAGCACATGAGCACTTGATGCTTTCTCCGCCGCACCGCGAGAACCTGCTCGATACCAACTACAACGTGGCCGGTTTCGGCGTGTTTCGCAGCGGCGGCCGGATCTACGTAGTAGAAGACTTTGGACACAGCCTGCCGGCGTACACGCCCGAGCAGACGGAGAATGCGATCGCGGAAGCCATTAGTCGCGCGCGCCGGGCGGCGCATCTGCCGGCCCTGACGCGGGCTACGGACGCTGACTTGCGTCCGGCAGTTTGCACTATGGCGCAGCAGGACCGGCTCGGCACTCGGTCGATGCGCGAACTGGCGCAGCGCTATTCGATGGTGAGCTATACGAACATGCATCCGGAAATTCTGCCGGCGAGCGCGACCAATTTGATCGAGAATCGCGCCATCAAGAACGTGGCCGTGGGGGCCTGTTACGCACGGACGGATACGTATCCTAGCGGGGTGTACTGGATTGGGCTGGAGTTGTACTAGGGCAGCGCTTAAAAGGGGCGATCTATTCGAAACCTGGGACGGCGCGCCTCAGGGCACCCCCTGATACGAACCATCTACGTAACATCCTTTCTGAGCACGGCAGTTGAGATCGTGCTGGACCTGATATCATCCGGCTCTCACGTTCTAGACTAGTTTGGTTCGGCAGGCATTATCGAGTGCTTCTCATCATTTCTGGGAAAGGGCAGATCAGGTTAAGATTAGCCATGGCCAAGAAAACTGGAATGAGCGATTCGTCCCTCTGGATCCTTGCGGTAGTTTTAGTGGCTGTTGCAGCCTGGATGTATTTCAAATAGCAGTTCTCCGTTGCCAGCTTCGAGTTCTCGGTGCCACGGACGTTCTCGACCGCGCGCATCTTGACTGAAACGGTCACTGCCTTCGGCACGTCCAAGGGATTTCTTCTGAATGGGCGGCTCCCGCATTTGCGCGGGCAGCGGCCCCTTGCAATCGGGCCCCGATCGCTCTCCCGTCGTGTGTTTGTGCTACCCTCGGAGGCAAAGCCTCTCCCGCCCACTTCGCCATTTCCTATGAAAGCTGCGCCCCGCATTCGTATTGGTACGGCCGGCTGGTCTTATAAGGACTGGGAGGGCGTTTTCTATCCGGCGGAAGTCCAACGGAAGAAGGTGCATGCACTGGAATACCTCGCGCATTTCTTTGACGTGGTCGAGATCAACACCTCGTTCTACGGACATATTCGTCCGGAGCTGGCGCGTCTGTGGGTGCGCAAGGTGGCGTGGAATCCGAATTTCGTTTTTACTGCGAAGCTGCACCGGTCCTTTACGCATTCGCCCATGGCGGTGATGGAGCCGACCTCGGCAGCGTCGATCCGGCCGACGGACGAGGACGAGGCGAAGGCCCGCGAAGGCTTGGACGCGATTGCCGGAGAAGGGAGGCTGGGCGCGCTGCTGATCCAGTTTCCGGTGTCGTTCAAGAACACCAGCCTCAACCGCGAGTACCTGGAACGGCTGCTGAGGCAGTTCATCGAGTACCCAAGGGTGGTCGAGGTCCGGCACGATAGCTGGGACAATGCTGAGACCCTCGCTTTATTTGCGAGGCAGAACGTCGCGTTCTGCAATATTGATCAGCCGACGCTTGGGCGGTCGCTCGCCCCTACGGAGCACGTGACGGCTGCGGTCGGCTACGTGCGCCTGCACGGCCGCAACTACAAAGACTGGTTCAACAGCGACGACCGGAACGACCGCTACAACTATCTGTACAGCGAAGACGAGCTGGGCGGATGGAAGGACAAGATTGAATCGGTTACAGAGAAGGCGGAGACCACGTACGTCATCACGAACAATCATTTTCAGGGACGCGCCGGGGTGAACGCGCTCGAGTTGAAGTCGATGCTCAGCGGGCAGCGCGTGAAGGCTCCGCCGGAATTACTGAATACCTATCCGGAGTTGAGGAAGTTTGCGGATCCCGACCATGAGGCAGCAGATCCGAATCTGTCGCTGCTGGCGTGAGGGTTGATTCAACGCAGATGCGCCTGCGAGGCAGGCGCATACCTGGCCATCATTAGAAGCATTTGCGCAGATCAGGGGAAATCAAATGAGGCGACAGGCTCTCAGGACGGTTGCCTTCACAAGCGCCGTGCTGTCGGCTCAGCATCCAGCGTCCCGATTCCCTGTTTGACCGAAACATCCGACCGGGAGCAAACTTGTTCTTACAAAATAACCGGCCACGCTGCCGGTTTCGAGTGCTGTTCCGCCCTGTTCAGCTCTCGTTTCATTCGTTGAAAGAATCAACTCACAGAGAAAGATACCCGTCCATCTTTCCACCAAGCTCAACCGAAACTTCATAGGAGAAATTCATGGCGACGTTGAGAGTAGCTGCAAAACCAGAGGTAGCGCGAAATAAAGTGGCGCAAGTTTCTAAGCCCGGTGGCGATTTCGAGATCGTCGAGCGCGAGATTCAAGCGCCCGGCGCAGGACAAGTGCGCATAAAGGTGCAGGCCTGTGGTGTCTGCCACAGTGATGTGCTCACGAAAGAAGGTGGCTGGCCTGGACTTGAGTATCCCCGTATTCCGGGACACGAAGTGGCGGGCATCATTGATGAAGTGGGCGCGGGCGTTTCCGTGTGGAAGGAAGGACAACGGGTCGGCGTCGGATGGCATGGCGGCCAGGACAACACTTGCCGCGAATGCCGGCGCGGTGATTTTCGAAACTGCCGCAACCTGAAAGTCTGCGGCATTCATTATGACGGGGGATACCAGCAATATATGGTGGCTCCTGTGGAGGCACTAGTGCCGATCCCCGACGGTCTCAAGGACGTCGAAGCTGCGCCGCTGCTCTGCGCTGGCATCACCACTTACAACGGGCTGCGGCACAGCGGCGCGCTACCCGGCGACCTGGTTGCCGTGCAAGGGGTCGGCGGGCTTGGCCACCTGGGCATTCAATTCGCGAACAAATTTGGTTACAAGGTGGCAGCGATTGGGCGCGGTCCCGAGAATGGAGCTCTCGCAAAGAAACTCGGAGCGACTGTTTATATCGACAGTCAAGCAACGAATGCCGCCGAGGCATTGCAGAAGCTGGGCGGAGCCCGAGTAATTCTGGCGACTGCTCCGAACTCGAAGGCGATGTCGGCGCTGATCGACGGGTTGGGGCCGAACGGCGAACTCATGGTGATCGGTGCGGCCTTCGAGCCGATTGAGGTCACACCGCTCCAGCTCATTCTCGGAAGCCGGACGATTCAAGGTTGGGCTTCGGGAACTCCCGCCGATTCTGAGGATACACTGAATTTTGCCGAACTCAGCGGCGTGCGTCCCATGATCGAAACCTATCCACTCGAAAAAGCTGCGGAGGCGTACGCGCGCATGATGAGCGGCAACGCGCAGTTCCGGGTGGTACTGACGATGTAGGCTGCACATCAGAAAAAAGATTGGCCCACATATTCGAGTACTTCGAATGTGTGGGCCATTAGAGTTTTTAGAAGTTAGTGAGCTTCCTCTCAAGATTCAAGCAGCAGGTGCGGCTGCGGCTCTAAGCCCTGAGACGAAGTCGAGGATATCTGCGTTGATCTGATCCGCGTTCGTGGCTGGCATACCGTGCGGGAATCCGGGATAGAACTTGGTACGCGCATTTTTCAGCAGCTTCGCCGACAGTGGGCCCGAGTTGGCGAAGGGAACAATCTGGTCGTCTTCGCCGTGCATGACGAGCGCAGGCACGTCGATTCGCTTGAGATCTTCGGTAAAGTCTGTTTCAGAGAAGGCTTTGATGCAGTCGTACTGGGCCTTGATCCCGCCCATCATGGCCTGTCTCCACCAATTGTCTCTGATACCTTGAGAGATCTTTGCGCCCGGACGGTTATAGCCGTAGAAGGGAAGAGTAAAGTCCTGGTAGTACTGCGCTCGATGGTAGGCAGTGGCCGCGCGAATCTGGTCGAAGATCTCTATCGGCGTTCCGCCAGGATTTTTGTCGGACTTGACCAGGACCGGAGGAACGGCACTGACAAGGATTGCCGCAGCGACGCGTCCTTTGCCGTGGCGGGCAACATAACGCGCGACCTCGCCGCCTCCGGTGGAATGGCCAATGTGGATGGCGTTTCTCAGATTGAGCTTCTGCACTAATTCGTCCACATCCGCCGCGTACGTATCCATCTCGTTTCCGGTCGTTGTCTGGGTAGAGCGGCCGTGCCCGCGCCGATCATGAGCGATGACGCGGTATCCGCGCTCGAGGAAGAACATCATCTGTCCATCCCAGTCATCCGCAGAGAGCGGCCAACCGTGATGAAAAAAGAGAGGCTGGCCAGTGCCCCAGTCCTTGTAGAAAATCTGCGTGCCGTCTTTTACTGTAATGGTATCCATCGGTAGTCTCCTGTGTGTCTGTCAGGCGTTGATATGAGGGCTTGCTGATCAGCGGTTGACACTTCGTTGCAGTAGTTCCTACCGCGTGCTAACGACAAACCCAGTTGAGAATTCGAGGTGAGACGGTTTGGGGTACTTTAGCACTGGACGCAGAGGAGTGCACGCGAGAGGCCATCCCAGTCTTACAGCGATTTCAAGTACTCAACCAGATCCTCCTTTTCCTGATCAGTCAAATGCAGAGATTTGAAGTTGTCATAGTGGTTGACCACGTCCAGCAAGCTTGCGAAACGCCCGTCGTGATAGAAACCGCCTTTGGTGTGAGTCCACAGGCCTTTCAACGGAGAAGTGCGATAGCGATCATCGGGCGCTCGGGAGGCTTGAAAATCATCAACTCCGATCTCGCTGGCGGTGTGCATGTTCCAGCCCGGTTCGGTGAAAAGAGGTGGAACGTGGCAAGTGGAACATTGAGCGTGGCTGTTGAAGACTGACTTGCCGCGGCGTGCCGCAGCGTGGTCATAACTGTTCGGAGGAGGGGCCGGAGCGGCGAGCGCGAGCTGGTAGAAATGCAAGTCGGAAAGTTTCGGAGTGATCAAATCCACGTCACTGCGGACGTTATCGAATCCGTTCTGCGCAGCGATTGGGAAGCGGGTAGCGTCGGCCAAGCGCGGGTCGAAGAAAGTGCCCTTGCCGTGCATCTCAAGGTTTGCGACAAAAGCATTCCAGTGGGTCACTGAACCCCACCCTGTCCAGGTATGCAGGTTGACCCCTGCCAGGCCAAATGCCGGCGGAATCAGCGTCGCAGCCGACTTGTTGCCGTTGAATGCCTTTCCATCCATGAAGAGTTCAGCGTCGAATTTGCCTGGCCCCCAACTCATCAGAACTGTGCGAACCGTGGCCTGGTCCACACTCAACAACTTGGCAACGCTGCTGAGATCAGGCGAAAGATTTACGATCGCGCCTACGTTGAGGTCGCGGTTCGCCCAGCCGTCCAGTCGATGACCGATACCAGGAGCCAGCGAATTATCGACAGTCGAATGGCAGATCGCACATTGGATGCCGACAGACTTTAAATTGCCCGAATGATCGAAGAACCCGGTAAGTCCCACAACCGCGTTTAGCTTCAGCAATGCGACCGTGACGGCCGGATCCTTAAGGTTGATATTTCCTCCCTGGAGAGAACGGATGACGGAGTCGGGCAGCGCATCTTCGTCCACTTTTAGACCCACAGCGAGCGCGGTTGCGGGATCTACGCCGGGGCCTATCCCGCCAAGCTTCTGTCCTTCAATTGCCTTGTGAATCTGGAGCGTGCCACCCCAGAAGTCCTCGTCTCCGAAGGTGTCGTAGCGAAATGTGTTGCGGCCACGGTCAAGCATACGGAGGGCATGACGATCCACTGCGCGGTCACGATAGGGGTCTTCGGAAGCAGAGACGGTTTGCGAACGTTGCAGCAGAATGCTGAAAAGAGTTCCAGTCAGAGCGAAAAGAGTAAGCAGCATAATTCGAACCCGGCTCATTGTGATTTCCTCCACACGAGGCAATGAGCTGAGCAGCGACCGCGCAGTTACAGTGAGGAAGGTGAAAAGCGTGTAAAAAGAATTGTCTCCGTGGAAGCTTGCTGAAAAATTCAGTAAATCGGTGCCACACTGTAACCAATCGCAGGCCGGAACACTCTATTGATAGAGGGCGAACCATGGCAGCCACAGTGATCGTTGATCAGGCGAAAGCGGAGAGTTGGACGGACGAAGAGATTGCGGCGCGGGTCCTTGCCGGCGAAACCGAACTCTACGAAATCATCATGCGGCGTTACAACCAGCGCCTGTATCGCGTGGCCAGGGCGATTTTGCGAAACGATGCCGAGGCTGAAGACGTCATGCAGGATACCTACGTTCGCGCTTACGAACACCTCGGGCAGTTCGCAGCCCGTTCCCGGTTCGCGGCCTGGCTGACCAAGATCGCTGTGCATGAGGCGCTCGGCCGCATGCGCGATCGCGGCCGCTTGCAGGAACTGGAAGCGATGGCCCCAAACGAAGCGGAAGAGATTCTGGTTTCTGAGGGAGACAGCCCAGAGCAACAGGCTTCCAACACAGAGATGGGACACCTGTTGGAAGATGCCATCTTGTCGTTGCCGGCGGCCTATCGCACTGTTCTGATGATGCGCGACATCGAAGAAATGAGTACGACAGAAACCGCAATCGCACTCGAGTTAACCGAAGACAATGTGAAGGTGCGTCTACACCGCGGCCGTGCAATGCTGCGCAAAGAACTGTATGCCCGGGCCGTGGGCGGCCGCACACGCGCATTCTCTTTTATGGGAGCACGCTGCGACCGCATGGTGCGGAACGTCCTGAGCAGGATTCAGCTGCTTCAGCGAACTCGTTCATCAATGATCGGGAGCGAAGAGTGCAACCGATGAACCACCTGCGGCACCCGGCCACGGTCCGCCTGCCTTCTCCCTTGGAATTCCAACGGACTGTTTACTGAGTCGCACTCCGCTTTCGATCGGTATGCCCCTGCCACTCCCATCCGCACTGACAGCGTACGAAATCGCTCAGACTCAGCTTTTTCAGTAGGGCTTTACAAATTGCGCATGACCTCATCCACATACCTGTTCTCCAAACCAGCGACTCCTTACGAAGGCCGCTTCGGTCGTATGGAACATTGGAGTAGCCCAGGTTAGGTTGAGATTCCGCGCGGTTGTCTTGAAATTGTTAAATGATTGTCCGCGCACTGGACGTAGGAAATTTGCAGGGGTGGAGGGCAGGGAGTTTCATGTCACGGTCCGTGGGAGCCGAGGGTTGCAATACGCGGCTCGGGCGTCGGAGTCCTATTTCTTTGTCAGCTTTATGAGTTCCTGCATGAGCTGGAACGCCGCCGTAATCACTGGTCCGCCCATGCGGTCTTTCGCAAGAGCGTCAAGCGGGCCCTCTCCAAAGTGGAGGCCGACGGGCATCAGAACATTTACTCTAGCACGGCCGCTTCGAGGCGCCGGTGGTCTTTCCCCCTTCCATGAACCGATCGCTTGGGCTAAGGGACCAGCAGTGCTCAATAAGTGATCGATAGCGGCGTCGAGCCGCGCGTCTGGTCTCTCCCAGACCACAGCGGCGCCACTGTAGTTGAAGTACCGCGCATGGTGATCCGCATAGGCGGCAACCAAATCCAGACCTTTGTCCACTCCCACTTCAACTACCACGCCCAATACGTCCTTTGCGTGTTGGGAAGGGGCATCAACACCAAGCTGTCGAAGAGCGCTGAAGGCCTGCAAATAGTGTCGCGATTCTAAGTTCGGCGTTGCCAAAATGCCTTGTAGTGTGGAAATCGCTCCCTGCTTGTCGCCCGCTTCAATGGATTGGCGAGCACGAGCAAACGACGACCAGGGTTCCAGCGTCAACGCTTCTGCGGGTGCCCCCACCCACCGCGTCCAAGGAAGGTCACCGAAAAGAGAGTCCCTTATCTCAGGCTTTTTCGGTTTACTTTGGAACCAACCTCGCAATCCCACTCCCGACGCTATATGCGGACCTAACAGTTCAATCTTTCACATCACTCGGCGTGTGAGGAGCTGAGAGGCTTGTTGGATTGTTGTTCTACTTCGCGACTACTTCCACCTTGGCTGCATAGTGCGACTCGACGTATTCATCCAGAATGGCGATGAACTCGGGCACGATCTTGTCGCCCTTGAGTGTGGTGAATAGGCGGCCATCAACGTAGACCGGGGCTTTCGGTTCTTCGAACGTTCCGGGTAGCGAGATACCGAGACTGGCGTGTTTGGATTCGCCGGGGCCGTTGACCACGCAGCCCATCACCGCGACTTTCATTTCTTCTACGCCGGTATAGCGGTCTTTCCAGGCCGGCATTTGCTCGCGCAGGTAGGTCTGGATCTGCTCGGCCATTTCCTGGAAGAAGGTGCTGGTGGTGCGGCCGCAACCCGGGCATGCGGTGACTTGCGGGGTAAAGCTGCGGATCCCGAGCGACTGCAGGATCTGCTGGCCGACTCGGACTTCTTCGGTGCGGTCTCCGCCGGGCGCGGGTGTTAGTGAGACGCGGATCGTGTCTCCTATACCTTCCTGGAGAACTACTCCCAGCGCGGCGGCGGAGGCTACGATGCCTTTTGCGCCCATGCCGGCTTCGGTCAGGCCGAGGTGCAGCGGATAGTTGCAACGTGCGGCGAGCGAGCGGTAGACATCGATCAGGTCTTGCACGCCGCTGACTTTCGCGCTCAGGATGATCTGGTCGGAACGCAGGCCGTATTTTTCGGCGAGCGCGGCGGAGTTCAGGGCGCTGACGACCATGGCTTCCATGGTGACTTCACGGGCGTCTTTGGGCTCGGGGAGCAGGGAATTCTCGTCCATCATTTTGGTGAGCAGGGCGCTGTCGAGCGATCCCCAGTTCACGCCGATGCGGACCGGCTTCTGATTCTTGACGGCGACTTCGATCATGGTGCGGAAGTTGTCGTCGTTCTTGCGGCCCACGCTGACGTTGCCGGGATTGATGCGGTACTTGGCGAGCGCGCGAGCGCATTCGGGATACTTCGTCAGCAGCAGGTGGCCGTTGTAGTGGAAGTCGCCGATGATGGGAACGCGGATGCCTTGCTTGTCGAGTTCCTCGACGATTGGGGCGACGGCGGCGGCTGCTTCTTCGTTGTTGACGGTAACGCGTACCAGTTCGGAGCCGGCGCGGGCGAGGGCGGCAACCTGCTTTACGGTCGAGGGGATGTCGGCCGTGTCGGTGTTGGTCATGGACTGCACAACGACCGGTGCATCGCTGCCTACGAGGACACCACCGATGGTTGCTGTAACTGTCTTTCTACGTTGGATTTGAGCCATGGGAAGGTCTATTTTAACACGCTGCGGGTGGTGGGTTCCGCCCGGAACGCGGCTGAGAATAGCCCGCCACTTCAGTGGCGGGGAAATGGCGGCGCAGTGAACCCCGTCCCGTAGGGACGGTTGAAATCTTGCAGGCCTTTCAATCGTCCTTCCAGGACCGCCACACGGTTCGGCCATGGCCCCGGCGCTGAAGCGCCGGGCTATTTTCAATCGTCCCTTCGGGACTTTGTAACTGTCTGCGGGTGGATGACGCTCAGAGACAACCATAAAGGACAAGGAGTCACACAAAGGATTGATCTTCCTCTGTGCCGCTCAGTGTCCTCTGTGGTTAAGGCCGTTAAATTTCAGCTGCCCAGCGGCCAGCGCTTGGCGATGTCGTTGTAGATGACCGTCACTGCGAATAGCACCAGGAATACGAACGCTGCCTGGTAAATGCGTTCTTTGATCTGCAAGCTGATGTCGCGCCGCATTAAGCCTTCAATCAGCAGCAAGAGAATCACGCCGCCGTCGAGAATTGGAATAGGCAGCAGGTTGAAGATGCCGAGGTTCAGGCTGATGCCCGCGGTCAATCCCAATAGCGGTGTCCAGCCCTTTTCGGTGACGGCGTGGCCGATGGCGCTGCCGATGCCAATAGGACCTTCTACCTGGCGCATAGAAACTTTTGCCTGCGCCATTTTCTGGATGAGTTCGAGCAAGACCAGCGAGTAGCGCCGGTTGTCTTCGAGCGAGCGTTGGAAGGCCGGAATTAGCGGGAGTTGTCCGACTTTCATGCGCGCCGTGCTTTCGAAGCCGACGCGGTAACGCTTCGTTTTGTCTTCCGCGTCGGCGAGGACGGGCTGCAGCTTGAAGGTGAGCTGTTTTCCGTCGCGCATCACATCGACGTCAACGACTTGATCTTTGGTTTCCTGCAGAGTGTCGATCAGCGAGTCAATTACGCCCACCGTTTTGCCATTCACACCGACGATTTCATCGCCTTCTTTCAGTCCGGCTTTGGCGGCAGGCATACCGGCATCCACATCTGCGACGATGATGCCCTGCCGCGGGCTCCAGCCTGCAGAGCCGACCTCATTGGTTGTGATGGGTTTCGGGACGATTGTCTTCTCGAGGATCTTGCCATTGCGGTTGATCGTCACCGGCAGGCCCTCATTGGGGCTCAGCATGACTTTCAGGCCGATCTGTTCCCACGTGGGATTTTCAATTCCTGCGATGCGAACAACGCGGTCGCCGGCTTGCAGTCCGATCTCGGCCGCGGCGGAGGCCGGTTTCACATAGGCGATCACGCCCGGCTGGTCGACGAATGCCGGGTACTCGTAATGCACCATGTAAACCAGGGTCAGCAGGCCAACGGCGAGCACGATGTTCATGAACGGGCCGGCGATGGCAATGACGAAGCGCTGCCAGCGCGGATGCGAGAGGAATTCGCCCGGATCGCCCGTGCGCTCGTCCATGGGATTCTCGCCCGACATCTTCACGTAGCCGCCCAGGGGAATGGCGCTGATGCGATAGTCGGTTTCACCCCGGCGGAAGCCGAGCAGGCGTTTGCCGAAGCCAATCGAGAAAACTTCCACGCGAACCTTAAAAAATTTGGCCGCCGCATAATGTCCCCATTCGTGAATGAGGATCATTACGCCCAGGACAATCGCCATCGTCACCGCGGTTAGCAAAAAATGCGCCATAAATTCTTGATTACTCCCCCTGACAGGAAACGGAAGCGGCGTGCGGCATGGGGGACCTACCGCGAACTTCGTCTACGCGTTCTTGAGCAACGCGTCGCGCTTCCAGGTCTGTCGCTAGCACCTGATTAATAGATTCCATTTTCCCAGTTTTTGTTGCAGAAAGCACGTCTTCGATAATCCTGGGAATTTCATCGAAGCGAATTTGACCATCCAGAAAAGCGGCGACGGCAACCTCGTCGGCGGCGTTTAGCGCAACGGGTTTCGCCCCGCCCGCCTCGGCCGCTTCATAGGCCAGCCCCAGACACCTAAATTTCTGCATGTCGGGCGGGTAGAAGTCCAGCTGCCTTAAGTCCATGACCGGGAAGCGGAGATCTGATTGAATCCGCTCGGGATAGGTCAGGGCGTAGAGGATGGGGAGCCGCATATCGGTCACCGAGAACTGAGCAAGTATGCTGCCATCGATGAACTCGACCATGGAATGGATCGTAGACTGTGGGTGGACAATGACTTCCACCTGACTCGGAGGTACGTGGAACAGACGGCAGGCCTCGATTACCTCAAAGCCCTTGTTCATTAATGTAGCCGAGTCGATGGTGATCCGTTTCCCCATCTTCCACGTAGGATGATTTAGGGCTTGGTCGATCGTAATCGAGGGAAACTCTGATTTCGGCGTTTTCAGGAACGGCCCGCCCGAGGCCGTAAGCCAGATGCGCTGGACTTCTTCCATCCGGCCGCCCCGCATGCACTGATGCACGGCATTGTGTTCACTGTCGATCGGAAGCAGCGGCTTGCCTTGCTTGCGGGCTTCGGCGGTGATCAGCTCGCCGGCGGCTACCAGACATTCCTTGTTCGCCAGGCCGACAGACTTTCCGGCTTTTACGGCTTCGTAGGTGGCTTCGAGGCCGGCCACGCCCACGATCGCGCTGACTACGAAATCGACTTCGGGATGGGTTGCGACTTGGACATTTCCAGCGGAGCCGTGGACGACTTCTACGTCCTGGTGGAGACCCTTCGCTTTCAGCTTGCTACGGAGTGTGTCGGCGTCTGCTTCGCGAGCTACCGAGAGAAGCCGGGGCTTCCAGCGCACGGCTTGGTCGAAGGCGGCGCCAATGTTTGATCCGGCGGCGAGTGCGACGACCTGGAATCTATCGGGATAGGATTCGGCGACGCTGAGAGTGCTCCGGCCAATGGAGCCGGTGGAACCCAGAATGGCGATGCGTCGCATGGGAATCTTTATCTTACGCGGGAGCCGGGGAGCGTGCCAGCTACCCGATCGTGCTATGGGAAGCCGGTGCGTTACAGAGGGTCGAGAAATTGGGGAATTGGGAAGGTTGGTAATTGGGATGTTGAGATTTGTAATTGGTAATTTGCAATTTGTGATTGGAGAGTCTGATCGTGTGGGGCAGAGGCGTAGTCTCGATCGCTCAATCAGAGCGCTGACGTGAGGCGTAGTTGTGGATCCAGCGGCGTTGTTCGTCGGTTTCCGGGACCGGCAGACCTCGGGCTGCGCTGAGGTGCTCCATCGCGTTTTGCGCAGTCCAACCGCTTTTCAGCAAGAGACAGGCTGATATGAGGCCGGTTCGTCCGATCCCCTGACGACAGTGTATGAAGACGTTCCGTCCTTCGGAGAGTTCCGCACTAACTGTGGCAATCACTTTCGAGACTCGTTCGCTCGAAGAAGGGACCTGCATATCTGGAATCGGAAACGAGACGAACTTTATTTCGTGGGTTTTGGCGACGGTAGCTTCGTTCAGTAAGCCGAGGCTTCTTTCCTCCTCCCTGGTTAGAAGCGAGAGAATTGCGTCGATGCCTTCGCCGCAAGCGAGCGATGTCGTCATCCAGCCAATCGTCGCCGCGCGGTCGAGGGCCGATGCACAGCTTTCCTTGCCATGGGCCCGAAACCCAGTGAATGTCGACACCCATTGTCGAATCTCCACTTACGACTAACCTGGAATCCCTCGGAAATTGCCCAATTACCAAATTCCCCAATTACTCAATGCGAATGAGTTCGTGCTTGGGCGAGGCCGGGACGGCCTCGCGACTACCGGCGGGACGCCGGCGCTACTTTTTATTGCGTGACTCTCCATGCGGCCCAGACCCACAGCACGGGGGCGGCGAAGAGCAAGGCGTCCATGCGGTCGAGCATGCCGCCGTGGCCGGGGAGAATCGCGCCGGAGTCTTTGACACCTGCTCCGCGCTTGATCAGAGATTCGACCAGGTCTCCGAGCTGGGCGGCGATGTTCAGGATGGCAGTCAGCAAGAGAATCGGAACGAGCGCCGGTTTCTCGAGACCGAACATGCCATCGCGGCGCTGAATCAGTCCCCATTGGAGAAACGTCGTGCTCACCTGCGAAGAGTAGTAGAAGAGCGTCCCGCCAATTGCCATGCTTGCGATCAGCGAGGCGATGGCTCCCTCCCAGGTTTTTTTCGGACTGATGCGCGGCGCCATCGGGTGGCGACCAATCGCTTTGCCGACAAAGTAGGCGAAGATGTCGCCCGACCAGACGACCAGCAAGAGGTACAGAATCAGAAAAGCGCCGGCCCACTGCTGTCGAAGTTGCACCAGCATGGCGAGCGGCAAAGCGATGTAAGCGAATCCAAAGGCGGAGGCAGCCGCCGCGGGATATCCGGTTGCAAGATCGTCGCGGCGCATGGCAATCGTCAGGAAAACGAACGTTGCAATTGCGGCGGCGAAAGCGGCGGCGACTCCGAAGATGTCGGTGGAGAGCAGCGGCTTCTGCTGGCCCGCGTTGAACATGAGCAGCACGAAGAACAAGACCACCACCCCATAAGTTGGCTTGTGCAGCGGAGAGACGCCGTAGGATTCGGTGAGCTTCAGGAACTCCTGCACAGTCAACAGCGCAACGATGGCGGTGACCGCCGCCACCACCGGCACGGGCGCCCGCAGCACCAGCAGTAAGACAATCGGGATGAGGACTAGAGCTGTCGCGATGCGCTTAATCAAGAGGACTCTTCTGAATCCTTGCTAAGGAATTTTTCACCACAGAGTCACAGAGGCACAGAGAAAAAGCAACACGTCTCGATCGTCATCAGTCATTTTTCGATTGCATTGAAGGATTCCCTGCAACGACTTCTACATCACCAAGCGCACGAGGTTCCGATGGTTTAGCTGTGTTTGTGACTTGTGCGACAACGACTCTATCCCTTTGCCGCTTTGGTGCCGTGGTGATGCGAGTGATCTTCGTTCAGGCCACCGTAGCGGCGTTCGCGCTTCTGGTACTCGGCGATGCCTTCGATCAAGTGATGCCCGCGGAAATCGGGCCACAGCGTGGCCGTAACGTAGATCTCGGCGTAAGCCAGCTGCCAGAGCAGAAAATTGCTCAAACGCATTTCGCCGCTCGTGCGCACCACCAGATCGGGATCGGGTAAGTGCTTCGTGTAGAGATGGCTCGCGATGGTTTCTTCGTCGACCTCCATATGGTCGAGGCCGCCGTTGCTCGCGGCCGCCTGTGCTAGCGAGCGGAACGCGTCCACCAGTTCGGAGCGCGCACTGTAGTTCAGCGCTAGCGTCAGGACCATGCCGGTGTTTTTTGCTGTCGCCTGGCGCGCGCCTTCCATTCGTACCTGCACCGACTCGGGTAGTTCCTGCTGCCGGCCGATATATTCCAATCGGATGTTGTTCTTGTTCAGCGTAGGAACTTCGAGCCGCAGATACCGGCTGAGCAAGCGCATGAGGAAATCGACTTCGCTCTTCGGACGCTTCTTCCAGTTTTCTTCAGAAAAGGCGTAGAGCGTGAGGGCAGGGATGTGGATACGCGCGGCGGTCTCGACCGTGGAACGCACGGCGGCAACTCCGGCGCGGTGTCCGGCAATGCGCGGCATATGGCGGCGGCGCGCCCAGCGTCCGTTGCCGTCCATGATGATGGCGATGTGTTTTGGGAGCCGTTCTGGATCAAGCTGGCGGTATAACTCGGCTTCCTTGCGATCCAGTCCGGCGGGAATTGTCGCCTGCAACGCTATCCCCTTCTGATTCAAGACGCTAACATACGGTCTGAGAGTTGGCAATGACAGGTGAACCGCGTGTTTTGAAACTTGTGAATTTGTCAAAAAAGCAAAACCTAACACGGAGGTACAGAGAGGATTTGTAATTTGGCAATCGGGTAATTTGTAATTTGAGATTCAACGGACCACAGCAGTTCCAGCGATTCGAATTCTTTAGGCAAAGTCCCAGCGATCTCTTGTTTGTCCTCTAACCCTGTGATGATGATTTCTTTTTCCGAGCGATTGTGGGATTTTGGGTTTTTAAATTACCAAATTACAAAATTACCCGATTACAAATTGCTCCGTGCCTCTGCCCCTCCGTGGTAGGGGTTGCATTTTGATTCCTTGCAATCCAGGCCTGCCCGATGCACAATGACCCACCCCGCCAACCCTGTGCCTCCGACAACTGAAAATTCGCGGCTCTCGCCGGCCTTCTCTCGCGTGCTGGTGTTGCTGTTTCTTTCCGTCTTCATTAACTACATCGACCGCAGCAATCTTTCGATCGCGGCGCCCTTCATCAAAGACGAGCTTGGTATCTCGGCTTCGCAGCTCGGCATACTGCTCTCCGCTTTCTTCTGGACCTACTCCACGTGCCAGATTCTCTCCGGATGGCTGGTTGACCGCTTCGACGTGAAGTGGGTATTTGCAGCGGGCTTCTTCTTGTGGTCGAGTGCGACCGCGGTCACTGGCCTCGTTCATTCACTCGTGCTGTTGACGCTGGTGCGGGTGGTGCTGGGCATCGGGGAGTCTGTGGCTTATCCGGGATACTCGAAGATTCTGGCGCTGCATTGTCCGGAGGGACGGCGCGGGTTGGCGAACTCAATCATCGCCGCGGGCTTGGCGCTCGGTCCCAGCTTTGGCCTGTTATTTGGGGGCACGCTGGTTGCGCACTATGGTTGGCGTCCGTTCTTTGTGGCGCTTGGTTCGCTGTGCCTGTTGTGGCTGCTGCCGTGGCTGCGCTGGATGCCGGCGACGGATCCCGCGTCGCTATCGCACAAGACCGGAGGCCCCGGGATGTGGGAAATCATCCAGCAGCGCTCTGCGTGGGGCTCGTGGCTCTGTCTGTTTTGCGGCAACTACTATCTTTATTTCATGGTGACGTGGCTGCCCTACTACCTGCAGCGGGAGCGGGGCTTCTCCACGATCGAGATGGCCAAGGTGGGCGGCGGATTCTTTCTGGCGGCTGCACTCTCTGCAAGTCTGTGTGGATGGCTGTCGGATCGCTGGATTCGATCTGGCGGAACGCCCACGCTGGTGCGCAAGACGTTCATGGTGTGTGGGAATGTGGGGGCGGGGAGTTTTCTGTTGGCTTCGGTGGTGGCAATCGGCAACTGGTCGATCGTGTTCCTTATGCTTTCAGGTGTTTCGTTCGGGCTGAGTTCTTCCAATCTGTGGGCGATTACTCAGCGGCTGGCGGGGCCGCACGCGGTAGGGCGATGGTGTGGGTTGCAGTTGTTCTTTGGCAATTCCTCAGGAGTGGTGGCCCCGGCGGTCACTGGGCTTCTGCTGGACCGCACCGGGCACTTTTTCTGGCCGGTTTTGATCGTCTCTTTGGTCTTGGGGATGGGAGCGCTGGGGTGGGTTTTTATTGTGGGGCCGGTTGAGCCGGTGGAGTGGGAGAAGTCAGGCATCTTTGCCCGAAGCGCTAGAAGTGCAGCTTGCGGAGTAGGCGGGAGACGGGATTGCGAGAGGGCTTTGCTGGAGCTGGGGCAGTTGTCGCTCTCCGGTTTGAAAAGATGGGGTTTGGCATCGGATACGCGGATTGTGCAGGCGTCGCAACTTCGACCTCGATCACCTCTCCCATAATTGCAACCTGCAGAGTTACTATCGATTGAAGAATCTCTTGATCGCGCAAGGTAATGCTCATCTCTTGCCGCGCGAAGCCTGACTCATAAACGGTGATTTTCCACGAACCAGACTTAAGGTCGAGCGTCTTGTAGGTTCCGAACTCGTCGCTTTGCCCATGCAAGACGCGAGCGCCCGTCTGATCGGAAATGACAATTGAGGCTCTGGGGATGACAGCACCGGTTGCATCAACGATCGTTAACTTTACACCAGCGGTGCCGGCTACAGATTGAATTGATGACAGGCTTTCGCTTGGGCTCTGAGCTGATGCCGACACCGCGCTCATCATCGCGGCGAGCGCCGCCCCGGCTATTCGAGAAGCGTAACTCACCTTGACGAGGAATCCCACCGGGCAGTCTTTCGTGAGGATCGTTCCGTCAGAGCGCTGGTACAGGCGTCCACAGACGCGGCCTGTGCGCCGCGACAGCAGCTGCTCGATCTCGGACGACGACATAGCGGAGAAGTTGTAGACGCTGAGCTTGCACTGATCGCAATACCGGACGCGGTCATCCCCGACCATCTTGTCCCAGTCGGCGAGACAGGGCGACGCGACGCGTAGCTGTGGCAACATGCGCGGAGCGTACTGCGGAATTCTGGCCGGGTCAATGGCAGATGGCACGATGAACAACAGAATCGGTCACGGGGTAGGTTCGTGCTACCTGAGTTGGCGTACAAACTCCTGGTACGCGGCCGGGTTTGAAACCGGCATCCGCTTCGGCGGCATCTTACCAATGGGTAGGGGAGCACTATGCCGGTCCGTCGCGTATTTCTTTCCACAGTGGTTGTCCTGGTTCTGGTGGGGATGGCTGCGTGCGGAGGAGGGGCCTCGTCTGCTGGGAATAGCACGGGCGCGCCGGCTCCGAGTCCAAACAGCTTCTCTTGTCCTGCGGGCCAGGAGGACGTCATGCGGTACTTCGCCATGAACCAGCAGGCTCGCGCCACTCAATTCATGAAGGGGGTGCCCAACTCCATCTACACGGAAGTTTTTCCCAACGAAGATTTCGGAGCCAGCGGATATTGGTTCTGGCTGAAGAGCGCCGGTGCTCACGGTTTTGACGTGAAAGCTTTCGATGGGACCAACGTTTACATTCGCTCGACTGAACTGACCTGGAATGACAACACTACTTTCAAAAGATTTAACCACGACCTGCCGATCGCTCCCCGTTGCGTTGCTCCTGGCGCGGCAGGTGCCGAGATCCAAATCTCTGATACGAGTTTTCAGTACTTCGCTTCTTGTGCTCCCTACAAATCCAGCAATCTGGCGAACGCGACCACAAGTGTTGATGCCCCCGTTTCCACGGACGTGGGCGGCAACGTCGGAGAGCAATCGTCTCGCGTCGTTCACTATCGATATCACTGCGACAGCAGTTCCAGAACTGCGTAGACGAGGAACAATTTTTCCTGGCTAAGGGCTTCGGCCTGTGGCAGTGGAAGCACTTTCAATCAGGCGGGCTGGTTAACTCAGCGTTGATGAACGATCTCGAGGAAGGATCACCGACGGCAACCCTCCCATGCCCGCAGAGCTACCAGTGAGACAAGCCAGTATCTGGTAAGCAACCGCTGGGCGAACTCAGACCTTGGTGATGCGTCTCATTCGCCTATTACTGAGCTTCTTCCGGAGTAATACCAATTTGCAGGCGGCCGGTACCGCGGAGAATAGTCAGCTCTGAACGCGTTCCCGCCCGTGCGTCGCTGAGCGCGCGGTGCAGGTCGTCGACACCGGCGACAGGTTGGCCATCGAGAGCTACGATGACGTCGGCTTCCCGCAAGCTTGCCCGTTGCGCAGGGCTGTTGGGTTCGGTCGAGAGCACGATCACGCCTGTCTCTTTGGCTAAGTCGTAGTAGCGCACCAGGCGGCGGTGAATGGGCGCAGTCTGGGCGGAGACACCGATGTAGCTGCGCCGGATACGGCCGTCGCGCAGCAGGCGGCTGGCGACGAACTTTGCCGTATTGATTCCGATCGCGAAACAAATGCCTTGCGCCGGCAGAATGGTTGCCGTGTTAACGCCCACGACTCGGCCGTCGGACGCAACCAACGGTCCCCCTGAGTTGCCGGGGTTCAGGGAGGCATCGGTCTGAATCACATCTTCGATCAGGCGACCGGAATACGAGCGCAGCGATCGGCCTAGCGCGCTTACCACGCCGGCCGTGACAGTCGACTGGAATCCGTAGGGGCTGCCTATAGCCATCACGAGTTGGCCGACGCGCAGCGCTTGCGAATCACCGAGCGTGGCTGCCACTAGTCCCGATCCGTCGATCTGAATGACCGCCAGATCGGTAGCGGGATCGTCGCCGATGGTACGGGCCGGCAGCTTGCGGCCGTCGGCCACCGTGACTTCGATACGAGCGGCGTCGTGCACGACGTGGCTGTTGGTGAGGATCAGGCCATCGGGTGTGAAGATGAATCCCGAACCTCCGCCGCGGCGCTCCTGGGGCTCGGCACTCCGGCGGGCACGTACAGATTGATGCACTTCAATATTCACAACAGACGGGCTGACCCTTTCGACCGCGCGCGTCACCGCCTGCGAGTACGCATCGAGCAGAACTCCGTCGTCGGGAACATTGTTAGCGGCCGCAGCATGGCGTAGCCCGGAAGTGTCCTCGAGCGACGAAACAAAATCAGGATTGAAATCAGAATGCATGGCGAATAGATGACTTAACGGTAACGTCGGATTCAGGGTGGCCAGGCGCTGGAATTCGGATCGCCCCGGCGTTGGCTTGGAAGGATATGGCGCAAAGCCGTGCTGGAAGCGGTTTTGCGAGCGGAAATCGGACCATCCGTTTGCGTCCAATGGTGCATCCGAAGGTCGAGAGACTATACTCGCCGCCATTGGACCACGGTGACCTGTGCGGTAGTGAAGGCGCGAGATACAAAGGATTTATGGGGCTGCGGACGACGTTCGCGGGATGGCTGGCGATGGGCGCGGTGGTGGTGTGCGCTCAAAGCAAGCCCGCCGTGAAGGCGACGTCGCATTCGAACGTGCAGTCTGCCAAGCCGGGAACCAACGCCCGACTGCTCGATGACAGCGATGGCCTGGCCGTGCTCGGCGCCGCGCTCGAGACTCGCCACAAATCGGCGCAGAGTTCCGATTGCTCGCACCTTGTGCATGTCATCTACGAGAAGGCGGGATTTCCCTACAAGTATGAAAGCTCGCGTGATCTCTACGCCGGCGACGACGCTTTCCAGCGCGTGTGGCAGCCGCAGGCGGGCGACCTGATCGTTTGGCCGGGGCATGCGGGCATTGTGGTGAATCCGGCGCAACACACGTTCTATAGTGCGTTGCGTTCCGGATTTGGCGTGCAGCCGTATGACTCGGTCTATTGGAAGGGCCGCGGACGGCCGAGATTTTTTCGATATATCAAGGCGCGGCCGTCGCAGGTGCTGGCTGCTCGACGCACGGCGGGGCTGAAGCCCGCAGGGTTGAGCTCGTCGGAGCGTGACACCGGTACGTTAAATTCGGCGTCAAATTCGACACCGCTCGACTCGGAGGACTCGAATGACGACTCGGTCACGCCTGCGGGAGTGCCGCCGAGCCTGACGCCGGTACCTGCTGCGGTGATGTTCTCTCATCCAAAGGCCAATCTGATTAAGGCTGCACTCGCAGAATACTTCCAGACACCCGCAGAGAGTTCGACGTCGAAGCCCCAACTGGATGTCAGCCAGTCGGTCGCTGCCTTCGACCACTTCGATGTGCAAAAGGTCCACGTGAAGGGCGATATTGGCTGGGCGCAAATTCACTTTCACGGCCTGGTTGGGTTGAAGGCGATAGATGCGCGGTCGGCTAAGCCTCGCGACACACAACGCTTCATGATGCGCCGCGCCGGCAGCGATGGTTGGGAGTTGATTCTGCCTGGGGACGCGGCTTACTGGCCGCGGGACGTTGCGGTGAAGATGCTGGCGCACCAGTTGGCTTCGCTGGCGGATTCTGGATCGGAAGGGAAGCCGGAGCAGAAGCTTCTCCTCGCCCGCTGGTTGAATACTCTTCTCGAACGCCGCTGAGAAAAAAGCCGAGGTCCGAAGACCTCGGCTGTCAGTTGGCTGGTTGCCCGGATTAAAATCTAAAAAAGCTACGAGCTTTGAGCTACGAGCGAACTTGGTGCGCGAGCTCACCCCTAACGTCGCCCTGTGAAGTGGCTGCCACTTCCAGCGAACAAGGCGCTCCCAGGGGCGCTACGCCGTTCTTCTCGGGCGAATGGTCAGGTCGCGCAGCTGGGCCAGGATGCTCGACATCTGCATCGTGTTCAGCTGGGCAACGAACGGCAGAATTTCCGCGACGAACTGGTCCTGCACCAGTTCGCGGATTTCTTCCTGCCGGTTACGCTCGCCGCCTGTTAACAGGTCGGGCACAGTGACCTCCAGCGCGCGGGCCAGACGTTCCAGTGAGGAAAGGGTCGGGGTGGCCTTCTCGTTCTCAATTTTTGAGACGTACGTGCGCGGAACCGACATGCGAGTCGCGAGCTGGCGCTGGCTTAGACCATTGCGCAAACGCAGGGCGCGAATCGATGCAGCGAGGTTAAGGTGGCCGCGGCCGCCATGCGACGGCGGAATGGCCGGCATCGGAACGGGTGCTACGATTTCCGGTTCCTCTTCGTCCAACGAAGCGTGGCACCGACGGCACATGTCATTGGTTGTACGGAATTGAACGAGCAGGCAGTGGTCGCAACGGACAACTTCCCTGGAATCTACCGGGGCAAGAGTTGTGGCCATCTAGGTTTTGGGAGCAGCCAGAGCGTTGGCACTCCGTGGAGCCAGTGGTCAGGCTCCAAATCTCAAGGTAATCTGGGCCACATGGCCTGTGGATGTCAAGGAATTTCTCGGTAAAACGAGAAACAGACTCCACGAAAGCCGAAAATACGCGGCGAAAAACAGGAGAAAACAGGGAAGAATCCATGAATGATCGCGCGGCAGCATGGGGGTTACTAACTGAGTTCACCCAATCAGAAAGTTTGCGCAAACACGCGCTGGCAGTGGAGGCGTGCATGCGCGCGTATGCTCAGAAATTTTCCAGCGACGAGGAGTTGTGGGGCATCGTGGGACTTCTGCACGACTTCGATTACGACAAGTATCCGAGCCTGGAAGATCATCCGTATCGCGGAAACGAGATTCTGAAAGAGCGGGGCTGGTCGGAGGAAATTCGGAAGGCCATCATGTCGCACGCCGAGTACACGGGCGTGACGCGCGACACCGCCATGGAGAAGGCGCTGTTCGCGTGCGACGAACTGGCGGGATTCATCACCGCCTGCGCGCTGGTGAAGCCGGGCAAGTCGCTGGCTGAGGTGGAAGCTTCGTCGGTGAAGAAGAAAATGAAGGACAAGGCCTTCGCGCGGAGTGTGAACCGGGCGGACATCACGAACGGGGCAGCGGATCTGGGCGTGGAACTGGAGCCGCACATTGCGTTCTGCATTGAGGCGATGCGGGGGATTGCTGGGGAGTTAGGGTTGGATGGGAGCGCGGCGAAGAGCGCTTAAAGTGGAGTCACCACGAAGAGACGGGACCTTCCATACGGCTATGTGCCGTATTTTTTCCAATCCATCTTTCTCATCAGCCGCGCACCCAATTCTCGAGCACCGAGCAGCACTAACAGAACACCGACAACTGCGAACATTGTCCAGCGACTTTCCCGCTTGCGTTCCGCTACCCAGACGAAAGCGGATACAGTGAAACCTATTACTGCCAACCAAGACAGGAAATGAAACCAGATTGAAAAGACGGGCCAGTGACCCGTATGGTCGCGGAACGCCTTCCAAACTTTGTACTTGTGACGGATGGAGGCGAACGCGGTCCTTACGTCGCGACTGCCATAAGGTGAGGACAACTTGGGCTCTTCCCAACCCACGAAGTGCTGCATGTTGTGCTCGTACTTCGCCGCTGTGACCTGGTTCGCAAGCGGTCCCTTCTTCTCACGTGCGGCTAGCGCGTCGAGCCTCTTCTTGACCCGGGCAGCATTCTGTTTCTTCAGCCCACGCCGCTGTATCTCGCTATCCAATGCAATTGTGGCCTCTGGAACGAGCGTGTTTCGGTCGGCCCACAAGCACAGCAATTCATCATCACCCAACTGTGTGTAGTTCGCGGTGAACTCGGAGAGGTCCATATTTCCTAAAGATTGTAGGTCTTAGCGCTTTGTTGTCAGTTGACGAGAGCAGGCAAATACACTCATTCAGCCTTGAGGTCTGCTGTCTTGATGACCAGATCTGTTTTCCCTGTGACTCTGTGTCTCTGTGGTGAGAGGTCCTACCGCAGCGCTTCAGCGACTTTCCCGCTGGCAATCACCTCCGCTATCCGTGCGAAGTCCTGATACATCACCCGATCTCTCTCGAGAGAATTGGAAACAGCGCGAATTGCCGCATGCGCCCGCTGCAGGGGTTTTGAACTCTTCAACGGAGCGAGCAGATCGAGGGCTTGCGCAGCGGCCATCGCCTCGATGGCCAGCGTGTTGCGTGTGTTCTCGACGATTTTCTTCAGTTTGATGGCGGCCCCCATGCCCATCGAAACGTAGTCCTCTTTGTTTCCCGAGGTCGTGATCGAGTCGACCGATGCCGGATGCGCGAGCACCTTGTTCTCGCTCACCAGAGCCGCAGCCGTGACTTGCGGCATCATGAACCCGGAATTCAGGCCAGCGCCCGGCGCGAGAAACGGCGGCAAGCCTTCGCTCAGTGCGGGGTTCACCATGCGTTCCAAGCGGCGCTCGCTGATGCCTGCCAGCGCACTCAGCGCGATACCCAGAAAATCGAGCGCGAAGGCGACCGGTTCGCCGTGGAAGTTGCCGCCGGAGACGACGTCGGCGTGATCGTCTTTGGACTTCGGATCGCGAAACACCAGGGGGTTGTCGACTGCGGAATTAGTTTCGGTTTCAAACACCGACCGGCAATGCGCCAGAGTATCGCGCACCGCGCCATGCACCTGCGGCATGCAGCGCAGCGAGTAGGCGTCCTGCACGCGACCACAGTCACGATGCGACTCCCGAATCGCGCTGCCTTCGAGCAACTTGCGTAAGTTGGCCGCCGTCGTGATCTGTCCGGGATGGGGGCGGGCACGGTGAATGCGTTCGTCGAAAGCCGCGTCGGTGCCCTTGAGCGCGTCGCAGGCCATCGCGCCGATGACGTCAGCGGAGTCGACCAGAATTTCTGCCGCCAGCAGCGACAGCGTTCCGACCGCAAGCATGGCCTGGGTACCGTTGATCAGCGACACCGCTTCTTTGGCTTCGAGGACTATGGGCTTGATGCCCGCGGCTTTCAGCGCGTCGGCACCTGCGATTCGGCCGCCCTTGCCGTCGTGGCACTCGCCCTCGCCGACCAGCAGAAGCGCGAGGTGAGCCAGAGGTGCGAGATCTCCGGAGGCACCGACGCTGCCTTGCGACGGCACCCACGGCGTCACGCCGCGCGTGAGCAGTTCGCAAATCGTGTCGATCGCGACGCCGCGAACACCGGAGAACCCCTTCGAGAGGGAATTGGCGCGCAACAACATCATGGCGCGCGTCTCGGGGATGGACAGTGGTTCGCCAACGCCGACCGCGTGGGAGCGTACCAGATTGATTTGTAATTCGCGGATCTGGTCGCCGGCGATGCGCACATCGCTGAGTTTGCCAACACCGGTGGTGATGGCGTAGGACACCTGATTGTCAGCGACAAGCGTGTCCACCACGGTGCGCGCGGCGTTCACGCGCTCGCGCGCATCGGGAGCGAGCAGCACAGGACGGCGTTCGAGTGCGACTTCACGCACCGCTTCGAGGGTCAGATCATTTCCGCTGATGTGGAGCGCGTTCATTGGGTCAGGTCACAGCTGACAGACGTGACATTTGTAATTTGGTAATTGGTAATTTGTAATTGAAAACACTACGAACTCACCAAAAAACGTCGACCGCCCACCACAATTTACCGATTACAAATTACCAAATTACAAATTTGGCATTACTCGGATCTGTCTCTTCATCTTCCTGCCGCCTCGCGAAAAACTTTCATATATTTTTCGGGAAGTACAGTCTTCCGCATTTGTGAATCGGCGACGATGTGCGTGGTCTCGCCTTCGGCAAGGACTGCGCCGTCGGATGCCCGCACCAGTTCGTATCCGAAGTGAATCACGGACTCGCGAATATTCTTCAAGCGCGTTCGCACAATCACTTCGTCATCGTACAGTGCGGGAGCCTTGTAGCGGCAACGGGCGTCGACTACCGCGATGAAGCAGTCGTCCTGCTTCTCCATGTCTTTGTACGAAAACCCAAGTTGCCGGAGAAATTCTACGCGGCCGACCTCGAACCAGATGAAGTGGTTCGCATGGTAGACAATGCCCATCTGATCGGTTTCGGCGTAGCGCACGCGAATGCGTGTTTCATTGATCGCGGAAGGCGGCTTCGCGGCAGCCACGCCGAGTTCGCCTCGTACGCTCATCGCTGCGAACTCCATTTGGGCTTGCGCTTTTCCAGGAACGACGAGATGCCTTCGCGGAAATCCGCCGTGGAGCGAATGGCCGCGTTCTCGCGCACGGCGGCGTCAATCTGCGCGTCAAGTTCGGCACGGGCCGCTGCGCTCAGCAGACGCTTGGTGTAGAGCAAAGACGCTGGACTGTTTTCCATCAGTCGTGCGGCCAGTTCGTTGGCCCGCTGCAGCAGTTGGTCGGCGGGCACGATTTCGTTTACGAGGCCAATGCGCTGTGCTTCTGCGGCGTCGAAGAGGCGACCAGTAAGCAGCAAGTCGCGAGCAAGTTTTTCGCCCACCTGGCGCAGCAAAAACGTCGAAACGATCGCCGGAACGAATCCAATGCGGACTTCGGTGTAACCAAATTTGGCTTCAGGCGCCGCCAGCGTGAAGTCGCACAGGGTGGCCAGACCGGTTCCGCCCGCGATCGCCGCTCCGTTCACGGCGGCTATGGTCGGTTTGGGGAAGTCGTACAGCGCACGGAAAAGCTGTGCCATGACCTTCGAATCTTCCAGGCTCTGCTCCGGGGTGCGACCGATAAGTGCCTTCAGATTCTCGAGGTCCATGCCCGAGCAGAAAGCTTTTCCGGCGCCGGTGAGGATCAGCACGAGGGCCGAACCCGTCTTTACTTCCTCGAACGCAGCAAGCAGGTCTTGAATCAGTTCGTAGCTGATGGCGTTGCGCTTGTCTGGCCGGTTTAGCGTGATGGTAGCGACGCCGGCATTGTAGGCGAGTTGGAGGGTCTGAAAATTCATTGCAAACTAATCGGCCGCCGATGAACTTGAATATTTGGCTGCGATCCCCGCAGTTGCTTTCAACAGCGAATCGAGCGAGCGCGTGATCGGTGGCGGCACGCCGCGTTGTGCTAACGCTTCCAAAACCTTTTCGGTCGCAATATTCCCCACCAATGCATCCTGCGCGAATGGGCACCCGCCCAGTCCGCCGATGGCTGAGTCGAAGCGTCGGCAGCCTGCGTCATAGGCCGCCAGTACTTTTTCGATCGCCTGATCCGGACGGCTGTGCAGGTGAACGCCGATTTCCAGATAGCCGTATTTGGCGAGCGCGGCTGAGACTACTTCGCTGATTTGCGCGGGCGACGCCATCCCGACGGTATCGGCAAGCGAGATGGCGCGAATGCTCTCGGACTCGAGCAGTCCGATAGCTTCGACGACTTCGTCTACGTTCCACAAATCGCCATACGGATTGCCGAAGGCCATCGAGATATAGACAACCGTGTCTAGGCCCGCATCGCTACCGACCTTGCCGATTTTCTCCAGTTCTTCGATCGCGTCTTCGAGCGTCTGCTTCTGATTGTTTTGCAAGAAGGTTGGCGAAATCGAGTAGGGAAATCCGAGCGTGCTGACAGCTTTCGTCTCGACGGCCCGCTGCGCGCCTTTTTCGTTCACAACGATGCCGATAATTTCCACGTCGTCGGGCGGATCGAGTTCCTTCAACACGTCCTCGGAGTCGGCCATTTGCGGCACGGCTTTCGGCGAGACGAAGGAGACCGCGTCGATGTGCTTGAACCCGACGCTGATGAGAGCCTTCAGGTATTCCGTCTTGATGTAGGCAGGGATCTGGCCCTGCAGGCCCTGCCAGGCATCGCGGGGACACTCGACGAGTTTGATGGAGTCAGCCATTAGAAGTTAGCCGTTATGCTCCGCCTTTTCTCACGTCAATCACAACCGACAAGATCGCAAGAGCCGCCACGACGCCGAAAATGATCCATCCTATGTACCAATCTTCAGCCCTCGGTTCCGCGCGCGAGCCAAGGCTGCCCATGTAATCGAGTACCAAGGCGGGTAGCGACAGCAATACCAACGATTATCTTGCTTCGTAGCCTCAGCGTTGTTGCACTCCCCAGCCATCTCCGTGGTGACTCACGTCTGCAAAACTCCCACCTTAAACTCCGGTACGTCCGGATTCAGCGCCGCGGCCTCTAGCGCAGTCGCAATTGCTTCCCGCGTTTCAACCGGATCGATGATCTTGTCGATCCACAGTCGAGCCGCGCCGTAGCGTGGATCGGTCTGCTCGTCGTAGGTGCGCTTCACCGATTCGTAGAGTTCTTTTTTCTCTTCGTCGCTCAGGTTCTTGCCACTGCGCTCCAGTTGCTTGAGCTTGATTTCGACCAGGGTACCCGCTGCCGAGTCACCGCTCATTACGGCGTACTTGGCCGATGGCCACGCAAAAACGAAACGTGGATCGTACGCTTTGCCGCACATCGCGTAGTGTCCCGCGCCGAAGGATCCGCCAACGATCACCGTGATCTTCGGCACGACAGAATTAGAGACGGCGTTCACCATCTTTGCTCCCGCTTTGATGATGCCGCTCCACTCGGCGTCGCGCCCAACCATGAACCCGTTCACATCGTGGAAGAACACCAGTGGAATAAGGTTCTGGTTGCAGTCCATGATGAAACGCGCGGCTTTCTCAGCCGACTCGGTGTAAATAACACCGCCGA